>JAGDMS010000298.1 GCA_017860575.1 Deltaproteobacteria bacterium
CGCGGTGTGCAGCGGGAAGTCGGTGGGAAAGTTGATGGTCGAGAGGATACCGCCCCACCGTTCCTTCACCTGCGCGCCGATTTCGTCGATGTGGGCGACGGTCCCGAACTCCTCGGCCATCTCGTCGGGGATCAGCTTGACCATCTCGCCCCATTTGTTCTCCAATGAAAGGGAGTGCAGTTTGCTGCCCAACTCGTTCCAGCCATGCACCTCGAAGACCGGGTGATACGTGCGCGTCGATGCGTAAAAGGCGACCCGTTGTTTCAGTAACTGGCGCTCTTTTTTCAGTTCCTCAGCGTTCCGCCCGGTGACGATGATGGGCGCTCCGATGATCTCGATGTCGGCCATCTGACGGCCGGCCTTGCGCGCGCCCGCTTCGATGCGTGGGAGCATCACTTCCCGCATGTACTTCGCGGTGCACACCGGATGGGCGAAGACGCCGTCGCCGATCTCACCGCCAAGCCGGGACATGTAGTTGTTCACCGCGGCGAGGTGGATGGGGATGTGGGGATGGTCGATGGGGCCGGCGGTGAAGACAGGCGGCGACAGGGTGTACTTATAGTACTTGCCCTCGAAGTGCGTCGGCTGCTTGTTGTTCTGGAAGGTCTTGAAGATGGCCTGCATGCAGAGGACATATTCCCGCATGCGCGGGCCCGGCGCACCAACCCACGGGGTGCCGTAACGGCGCTCGTTGTGGCCCTTGACCTGCGTGCCCAGTCCGAGCTGGAAGCGGCCGCCGGAGAAGCGCTGCAGGTCCCACGCCATCTGCGCGACCACCATCGGGCTACGGGGGAACGCCACAGCCACGCCGGTGCTCAGCGTCACGCGCGTGGTGTGCTCGGCGATGATGGCGAGAGGAATGAAGGGATCGTGACCGGCGGTCTCCGGCGACAAGATGCCATCGAAGCCCAGATCCTCCCGTTTGCGTGCCGCCGCCGCAATTCCCTTGATGCCCAGCGACGTTGGTTCCAGCGTGAAGCTGTAGTTCTCGATCAAGGCGATCCCGACTTTCATGCGCTCCTCCTCATGTGCCAGAGATGTTCCTCCTCTACACCAACCGGTGCGCGGTCGCTACCACGGTCAGGCCGAGGCGGCACGTTCTGTGGACGGTTGACATGGGCCTGCGAATGGGCGACGCGGGAGGGATGCGGCCTACGGTGAGAACGGGAGGACAGTGAGATGGCAAGGTTTGCGCTCTGCTTGGGGATCTACGGTGTGGAGAACTTTTACGGTGGTGCCCCGTCCAGCATCGTGCAGGTCGTCCAGCAGGCCGAACACGCCGGCTTCGACCAGTGCGTGATGACCGACCACGTGGTCATGGGCGAGCGGCTCGATCGCTACCCGTACGGCCAGTTCCTGACGCCCCCGGAATACCAGTGGTGGGAGCCGATGACGACACTCGCCGTGATCGCCGGCGTGACCAAGACGATCCAGTTGTCCCACGGGGTGTTGATTGCGCCGCTACGTTCGGCGGTGCTGCTGGCCAAGCAGGCTGCCACGCTGGATCAGCTTTCCGGCGGACGCCTCGTGCTCGGGGTCGGCACCGGTTGGCAGCGCGAGGAGTACGCGGCGTCCGGGATCCCCTTTCGGGGGCGAACGCGGCGTCTGATCGAGCAGATCAAGGCCATGAAAACCCTCTGGCGTGAAGCGCCGGCGTGTTTCCACGGCGAGACGGTGTCGTTCGAGCGCATCTACTGCAAGCCGTTTCCGGCGCAGGCGAATGGCATCCCGGTATGGGTCGGCATCGTCGCGAGCGAAGAAAATATCGAGTGGATGGCGGAGATCACCGACGGCTGGATTCCGATTCAGCAGGATCCCGCCGCCTACGGCCCGGCCATCCAGTCCCTGCGCCGAAGAGTGGAGGCCCACGGGCGCGACCCGCGGCACTTTGCCGTCCGCGCGCAGGTGCAACCCCAGTTCGACAGCGACGGCAAGCCCGACCTCGAGCGGACGCTGCAGACGATTCCCAGCATGCTCAAGGCGGGCGTTACGCACGTCGAAATCCTACCCTGCGTCTTCGTGCGCACGCCGGAAGAGATGGACGCGTTCATGGATCGGCTGAGCCGAGTCAAGCAGGAGTTTGGGGCCTAGAGAGTCAGGCGCACCACATTTCACACCGGGAAGCCGCTGTCCACCACCACCGGCGCGTTGGTCCAGCGGCCGCTCGGTGTGCGGTAGAAGCCTGCGGCGGCCAGCGCACCGCCGTCCACATGGATCGTGGTGCCGGTAACCCACGCCGACAGTTCCGTGGCGAGGAACACGGCGCAACCGGCGCAGTCGCTCGGCAAACCAAAGCGCCCCAGGGGAATCCAGCGCGGGATATGCTCGCGGTACTGCGGCGAAATGAGTGCGTCGATCTTCACCTGCTCCGTATCGGTGGTCTCGGGCGCGATGACGTTGGCCCGGATCCCCTCCGGACCGAGGTCCAGCGCCAGACTCTTGGTGAAGCCGGTGAGGCCGGCTTTGAAGGTCGCGTACACCGGGCAGAACGGCATGCCGCGGTAGCCCTCGATGCTGGACACGGTGATGATGGAGCGGTCGCCGCTGGCGCGGCGCAGTAGCGGCAGGGCTGCCTTGGTGACGCGGAACACCTGCTTCAGGTTGATGTCGTACAGCCGGTCCCAGTCCTCTTCCGTGTGGTTTTCGAAACGGCCCGGTTGCAGGAAGTCGCCGACGTTGTTGACGAGAACGTGGAGCTTGCCGTAGCGCGCCTCGACGGCGGCCAGGCAGGCGTCAACCTGTGCGCGGTCGCGCACATCGGTGCGCGACACGAGGGCATCCTGCCCCCGCGCGCGGAAGTGTGCCTCGACAGCGTCGGCACGCGCCGCGTTGTTGTCCGCGATCGCCACCGCGGCCCCGAGGTCCGCGAACGCCTCGGCGATCGCGCGGCCGATGCCCGCGCCGCCACCGGTGATCAGCGCAACCTTGCCCTCCAACGTGATCTTCATCGCGGTGTCCCCTTTCTGTCGTTGATGCGTGCTGCAAGGTGTTGCGGCGCCAACAGAAGTTCCCTTGGGCGTGCGGCCGCGGCTGTCAGGTTGTGCGATTCGCGTGCCGGGCGGTCACTTGTCCGGGTGGATCTTGGTGATTTTCGATCCCTGGAGACCGATGCCCGCCATCAGACCCTTTTGGTCGAAGATGAAGGCGTAGACGTCGTCGCGCAGCGTCGTGCTGGTCAGCGACTTTGCGAATCCGGTGTCAACCACAACGACGCTCGGGCCGGTGCCGATCTCCCAGCCCCCGCTCTTGTCGAGATAGCTGAGCGCCGAGTCGGTCATGAAGAAGAGGGCATACCCGAACTTTTGCACGCCGGCCTGTAAGCCGAAGGAGCCCGCCACCGTGTTGTAGTAGCCCACCGTCTTGCCCTGTTTGCGGAGCGCGCCGTTGCCGTACTGTCCGCCGACGATGAAGCCGGCCTTGCCGACGCTTGGGAAGATGAGGACGGCTTTTGCTTGCTCGCCGACCAGTCTCGCCGCTTCGTTGTTGCGGTAAAGCATCTTCAGGGCTGCCGTGGCCTCGCGATTGATTTCGGAGGCGCTCGCAGCGCAGGCGGGGCGCAAGGGCAGCATCGTCAACCCAAGCAGAAGTGCCGCCCCCAACAGTCGTTTGCTGGTATTCATTATCCTTCTCCTTTCGTGTGCGGATGGGTCAACCGTCGGCGGAATCTTGCCTCAGCGGAATCTTGCCTCATTTGTGCACTTCATACTAGAGAGGGTGGCACGCAACAGGACCGGGCGGCCCGTGCGCTGCCCTGCCAAAGGAGGAATGATGCCGCTGGATAATTTCTCGTGTGTCTACCGTATCGGTGGCGCGTCGTTGTTCAAGGGGTCGCAACCCTATACGCAGGACGATTATCACACCCTGAGTGTGGTCGGTGTCGACGTTCTTTACAAACTGAGCAACGACCTCGAGTTCCTCGGCTCGCGGGAGGAAGCGCTGGCGGCCCAATTCGGCATGACGGTCAGGGATATTGGCCTGCCGCAGCTGCAACTGGCACAGCTGGTGCACTCGGAGAGCGACACCTTGGTGGACGCGATCGAGCGGGATTTGCACGCCGGTATGTCCGTGTATGTGCACTGCATCCTGGGCGTGGATCGGACCGGCTTTGTCATTGGAGCGTTCCAGCAACTCGTCTCGTCGCCCAACGCGCGACGAACCGACCGTGCGCAATTCGCAGCGTGCAACCTGCGACGGTGAGGTGAATTGACTGGACGTTTTACCGGGTGTTAGCTGGAATCGTACACGGGAGGACACATGCTGAAGAACGAGAAGATTCTCATCACCGGTCCGGCCAGCCAGGTGGCGTTTCCGATCGCCCGCGAGCTGGTCAAGGCGAACGCGGTGTGCGGACTGGCGCGCTTCGGCAATCCGGCCGATCGCGCGCGGGTCGAAGCGCTGGGCGTGACGTGCTTTGCCGCCGATCTGGCGCGCGACGCGTTCGATCATTTGCCCGACGATTTCACCTACGTCTTGAACTTCGCCGTCGTGCGCACCGACAACTTCGACTACGACCTGGCGGCGAACGGCGAGGGCACCGCCCGACTGATGGCCCACTGTCGCAAGGCCAAAGCATGGCTGCAGTGCTCATCGACCGCGGTCTATGCCTACGCGGGGCATCAGCCCCTGAAGGAAACCGATCCCCTCGGCGAAAACGGACACCGGTTCCTCGCGCCGACCTACACGCTGGCCAAGATCGCGGCCGAAACCATGGCCCGGTTCGGCGCGCGCCAGTGGAACATTCCCACGACCATCGCACGGCTGAACGTGCCCTATGGCGACAATGGCGGCTGGCCGGCCTACCACCTGAATGACATGATCGCCGGTTCGGCAATCCCGGTGCACCCCGAGAAACCCAATCTCTACAACCCGATCCACGAAGACGACTCGATTGCCCATATTCCCAAATTGCTGGCGGCTGCGGCGGTGCCGGCCACCACGGTCAACTGGGGCGGCAGCCAGCAGGTCGCTCTCGAAGACTGGTGCCGCTACATGGGTGAGTTGACCGGCATTGAACCCAAGTTTGTGGAGACCGAGCGCACCATCGGCAGCGTGCCGATCGATCTGACCCGGATGCACCAGTTGCTCGGCCACACCACGGTGGATTGGCGTGACGGCATCCGTCGCATGATCCGGGCGCGTCATCCGGAACGGCTGCGTCAGTAGCACTGGGCACGCCGCCGTCGGAGTGAGCGCGGGACGGCCGCCGCAGCGAGGAGGGCCCATGGAGATCGGAATCAATTTCCCGATGCTGGTTCCGGGGGTGGACCGGCGCACAATCCTGGAGTGGGCGGCCCGTGCGGAGGCGGGTCCGTTTTGCGCCCTGGGTGGTGGCGAGCGGGTGACCTATCCGAGCGTCGAGGTCATGGTGACCCTGTCGGCGGCGGCCTCCATCACGCAGCGCCTCCGCCTGTTGTTCTCGGTCATCGTGCTACCGATGCACAGTACGGTGCTGATGGCCAAGCAGGTGGCGACACTCGATGTGCTCTCCGGCGGACGCGTCGACCTCGGCCTCGGGGTCGGTGCGCGTGATGAGGACTACCGTGCCGTGGGTGCCACCTTCGACCGGAAGCGCTTGCGGCGCATGGAGGAGCAAATCGCCATCATGCGCCGAGTATGGGCCGGCGAGAACGTGGTGGGCGAAGGCGTCCCACCGGTCGACCCGCGGCCGGTCCAGCCGGGAGGACCGCCGTTGCTCGCCGGCGCCATGACCCCCTTCGCGATCGAGCGGGCGGCGCGCTGGGCGGACGGCCTCTGCGGGTTCAACTTCGGGCCGTCGGCCGATGAGGTCGCGGCGACCTACGACCTGGCGCGCCGTGCCTGGCGCGAGGCCGGGCGCGACAAGCCGCCGCGCCTGATCATGGGCTTCTGGTACGCCCTGGGGGAACGGGCCCGCGAGCAGATGGACACCTACGTCGGACGCTACTTCCGCATCTACGGCGAGCCGATGGTCGAGATGGCGAAACAGATGGTAAAAGTGACGTCCCCGAGCGCATTGCGCGACGCGGTGCGCATGCTGGCTGACCAGGGGAGTGATCAGGCCCAACTGGTGCCGACCACCGCGGATCCCGATGACGTGAACCGCGTGGCGGATATCTTGGGTTGATCAGCGTTGCATGGCGGCTCCCTAGAGTGATTTCTAGAAGGGACCCATGATGACTATCGAGACGGTAGGCGCGGTACTTCTGTGGTGTACGGTCATCAACTACGGAGTGCTGCTCTT
>JAGDMS010000109.1 GCA_017860575.1 Deltaproteobacteria bacterium
GCCGATGGTGAAAGAAGCCCGGTACGAGTTCAGCGCTCGACTCTGAACGCTCGACTGTCGACTTGGTTTGATTCCCGTTTGAGTCCAGATTGCGGCACTCGCGTCGGACTGTGCTAACCTAGCGCGTATCCACGCCGGCGTTCGAAAGGAGAGCTCATCATGAGTCACGCAAGTTGTCTGTGCGGTGCTGTCAGTTGGGAACTCGAGGGGCCATTCGAATGGATGTCTCACTGCCATTGCTCGCGCTGTCGCAAGGCGCACGGTTCGGCGTTCGCCACCTACGTCGCCGGCCCGGCCGCCGGCTTTCGGCTGCGCGGGGGTGAGCGCAGCGTGCGCTATGAGTCGTCGCCCGGCTTCTTCCGCTGCTTCTGCGAGTGCTGTGGGTCGGTCGTGCCCGGCGATCCAACCGCAGGCCGGATCTTCGTTCCCGCCGGTAACTTCGCGGACGACCCCGGTGTCCGTCCGCTCGCTCACATCTTCGTGGCGTCGAAAGCCCCGTGGTACGAGATTCGCGACAATCTGCCACGCTTTGATGCCTATCCCCCGGGGATCGATGCGCCGGTGCTGGCCGATCGTGAGCCGCTCGACCCGCCCGAGGCGCCACGCGGGAGCTGTCTCTGTGGCGGTGCCGCATACGTCCTGACGTCGTCGCCGCAGCGCTGCGTCAATTGTCACTGCAGCCGCTGTCGCCGCGCACGCTCGGCGGCGTTTGGCTCGATGCTCTTCGCATCCGTGCGCTACACGCGGGGGGAAGACCAGCTCGCGACCTATACACTCCCCGACGCGAAGCGTTTCAGCTACGCCTTCTGTCGGGTGTGCGGCTCGCCGATGCCGCGTCCCAATCCGAGCGGTGGTGTCGCCGGTGTCCAGATGGGTTCACTCGACGACGATCCCGGGATGCGGCCGCAAGCGCACATCTTCGTCGGCTCCAAGGCACCCTGGTACGAGATTGCGGACGACCTGCCGCAGTACGTGGAGTACCCGACATAACCCGCTCAAAAGTCTGCTTGCGACTGATCGCTGGACTGGGGATCGAGCCTCCCGCGTCGACCAGCGACGGACAGTGAGGCGGCCGCACCGCGCCGCCGGTCAGGCTTGCGCCGCGGCGCGTGGGCTGGCGCCGGCCGGCGCCGCCTCAGCCTCCGCCCAGTAGCGGTCGACGTCGTGCTGGAGCTGGGAGAGGATGTCTTCCTGGCGCACCGGCTCGAATAGGTGGCGGTATCGCGCCTGGCCCTGCAGGTAATCTTCGACGGGCCGGAAGTGCGTCGGTATGACGGTGTGTACCACGTGACCGTCCTGGACTTCTTTCAGCGGCCACACCCCCGTCTCGACCGCCAGCTTGGCAACCTCGACCGTGTCGCTGGGCTCGACGCCCCACCCGGGCGGGCAGGCGGCCAGGCTGATAAACATCTTCGGACCGGTGGCGCGGCCGGCACGCGCCACCTTGTCCATGAGATCGAGCGGATACGCGGGCGACACGGTCGCGAGAAACGCGGGGGCCTGGGCGTGCCACAACTTGAACAGGTCCTGCTTGTGCAGTGCCGTGCCGCCAGGCGTGGACGGCGTGACTGGTGTCGTCCCGGTCTGGGAACCGAACGGCGAGGCCGGCGAGAACTGAAAGCCGGTGTTGGCGAACGCTTCGTTGTCGTAACAGAAATAGTAGAACTCGAGGCGGCGGTGGATGGCCGCAAGCGTCGCCTGCAACCCGATGCCATTGGCGGCGCCGTCGCCGGTGACGACGACGACCTTGAGATCGTCCGCCGCTGATAGCCGCCCCTTGGCAATGAGCATGTCGAGAGCATCGCGAATGCCCTGTGCGCCGGCAGGCGCCGAGGCCATGGCGGTGTAAAGCCAGGAGGAGTGAAACGGCGTGAACGGAAAGACCGCCAGCAGCGTCAAGCAGCCGGCGGCGTTGACGAAGACCACATTGGGTCCAAGGGCCTTGTGGAGTAAGCGCAGCGCCAGCAGGCCGCCGCATCCGCCGCAGAGGCCGGTGCCACCCGCGAGGTATTCCTGCCGCGGAATATCCTTGATCCCTTTGTAGACCTCGCGACGCATGCCCCACCTACGCTCGTGAACCGTCCGTTCCCCCGTGCGCGATGCGCAACATCTCCATGACCTGCTGGTACTCGGATTCCGAGTAGAGCAAGGTCGGCTCGGCGCTACCGCCCTCGTCCGCTGCCGCATGCAACGCGGTCAGGATGGCGTCGAACTCCTCGCTGCGAAAGCGCCGGCCGCCGAGGCCCCCGATGAAGGAGAGCAGCGGCGGTGCCGTGCGGCGGCGCAGAGCGCTGGCAATTTCGGTGAAGAGGATGCCACCCTTGCCGATCGAGATGTTCTGGTCGATCACCGCGACGGCGCGGCGGTTACCCAACAGCCACTCGATCTCCTGATTCGGAAACGGCCGGATGAGACGTAAACGCAGAAGGCCGACCTTCTCGCCGCGGGCGCGCAACCGGGTCACCTCCGCCTTGCCGACCGTGCTGAACGAGTTCGACATGACGATGACCCACTCGGCATCGTCCAACCGGAAGCCCTCCACCGCGCCGTAACAGCGACCAAAGTGCCGGCAGAATTCGCCGGCAATGGCGTCGTGCGCCGTCAGTGCGGCCTCGGCTGCGCGGTGCATCTGGTATTTGAAAAAACTGTAGCCCGCACCCCCGAGTACGGCTACCCCTTGCGCCATGCCGTGCGATGCGGAGAAGCCGTGCAGGGGCCTGTACTCCGGAAGGAATGCGCGCACTTCCTCCAAGGCGGGGAGTTCGACGGGTTCGCGCGTGAAGGAGAGATAGAACCCGTCGAGATTGACCATCACGGGGAGGTGGACGTCGGGATGCTCTGCCAGCCGATAGGCCATCAGGACGCAGTCCAGCACCTCCTGGCAGCTTTCCGCATGGATCTGCAGGAAGCCGCTGTCGCGTGCGGCCAGGATGTCGTTGTGGTCGGGCTCGAGCGTGATGGGAGCGGAGAGGGCGCGGGAGACGTTGAGCAGCACCAAAGGGACGCGCCAGCCGGCAATGGTGTAGAGCATCTCGAAGCCATAGACCAACCCTTGACTGGAGGAGGCCGTGAACACCCGGGCGCCGGTGGCGGCCGCGGCTCCGGCGGCGGTCAACATCGAATGTTCCGAGTCCATGGTCACCAACCGTGCCTTCATTGCACCGCTGGCGGTCCACTGGGCGAGCGTCTCTATCACCTCGGTTTGCGGCGTGATCGGGTAGACCGGGAGGTAATCCACCTCCGCGAGGCGTGCGCCCCAGGCCGCTGCCGCGTTGCCCGTCAACAGCTCCCGCGTCATGCCGCGTCCTCCCGGAGTTCGCTGATGGCGTGCGGTGGACACTCGGTCATGCAGACGAGACAGCCCTTACAGTGGTCGTAATCGATGACCGGATAGTTCTGGGCGTCGAGCTGGATGGCGCCTTCTGGGCACAGGGCGAAGCACAGGAAGCAACGCGTGCACAGCTGGCGATCGAGGACCGGCCGAAACACCCGCCATCCCGCAGTCGTGCGCAGCCGGGACGTGGCCTCGGCCTCGATGACGGGAGCGGCGCGCGCGGGAGACAGGCGTGGGATCGTGAAGAGCGAATGCCCCGGACGCGGTTCCGGACGCCGCGGTGCCGACAGTCCGACCGCCGGGGCGGCATCATACACGCGCTGCGTGGCCCGCAGGTTACGCTCAATGAGATCCGGGCCGAGGCCGACGGCGGAGAGCTCGATCTGCACCGCTTCCGCAAGCTGGCGCCACGGAGCAAGTTGCGCTGTCTTGACCGCAAAGCCGGCGATCGGTGCACTCAGCAGCGGGTGCCCGAGTACTTCCAAGGCGACCGACGTGACGTTCTGCGTCACCACCTGTGCCGCCGTGTAGTGGTGACCCTTGACCTCCACCGCCGTCTGCGCGCTGTTGATCAGCAGCAGGCTGGTTTCGTTAAGGCCCGCGAGTACCGACGCTTCGGGGTGGTCGAGCAGGGAGGGATCCAGGAGTACCACGAGGTCGGGCTGCTCGATGTAGCCGCGCTCGTGGATCGGATCCTCACCAAAGCGCGCAAATGCCACCACCGGGCTGCCGCGTCGCTCCGCGCCGTACAGTGGCGAGTCCTGGACGTTCAACCCGCCCAGAAAAAGTGCCCGGCTGACGATACGGCTCGCGAGCTTGACCCCTTCACCACCCCGGCCGTGAAATCGGATGTGACGGACCATCATCACGTCCCCAGAGTTCGGTTGAGCGAACGGCATGCCAGGTCCAAATTTGCATGGCCCGGTGCAGGCGGGCACCCTCCGGTCTTAGCTTTGCCAAAGACCACCCGGCGAATTCCCGCCGGTGCAAAACCCGGCGGGGGAGGAGGCAAGGAGCAAGAGGACGTGACCCCCGTCCGTCCTCCCGCCCGTGCCCTACGGGTTAGTGTCCCGTTTCGATCAAATGGGGGACCCGGAAGACATCGTCGACGTTTCCGGAGGCGTAGGGTGATGTCGCTTTCGGGCCGCGGTTGAAGTACCAAGTGTCGGGATCCGGAGAGGCCGGCCCCGGGATCCAGATAATGGTCGCGTGATTACCTTGCATGTCGATCATGGTTCCCGAGACGAAGCCCATTTCATCATCGTAAACGATCTTCCCGTTGGGTGGGGCCTGCTTGCGGAACGAGTAGTACTCCAGCCACAGTTTCCATAATTCACCGCGGCGGTCGTAGTTCTCGGAGGCGAAAACCGCCCACGACTCGGTGTCGATGTACAGTACCCGCTTGCTGTACGCGTACTGCGGCAGCTTCGAGATACCCTCGATCACGTACGCGCGCCGCTTCTCCCAGTTGTCGCAAAAGGCGAAATCCGCACCCCCGGGGCAGCGCTTTGCCGGGAAGTGCTCGCGGTGCATGACCGCGAGGACGTCTTTCACTCCCAGGAGTTTCCAGCTACTCCAGGCGATGTGGCCGCTGTAGCCCCAGTACGAATCGGCGTCGGTATCCTGTCCGAATAGCGAGTCACTGCGCTGGGTCGTCGACATGCGCCGGGCCCGGCGCACGGCGGGAATATACAGCCAGGTGTCGTCCTGCCGTGCGGCGCTCAGGTAGCGAATGCTGAATTGTCCCACGCCCTTCATGTCGAACGGGGTGACGATCGGGCTGAGGATTTCCTTGTAGCGTACCTCTTCGGGGTTCGGCAGCGAGGGTTTCGGGTCCACGAACAGGCGCCCATTGTAGTACAGGCGGCGCAGATCGCCGATCATGAACTCCCGCTCCGGAACCATGGGCGCCGTGTAGGTCAACGGACCGCTGGGCACCTGGAAATCCCGCATCAGCACGTCGTCGGTGATGGTCGGCTTGTACTGGTAATTCCACATGATCTTGTTGGCGACGTTGGGATCGTTGACGTCAATGTCCGGAAACGGCATCCCCGCCACGTAGTTTTCGAGCGTGGTGCCGTCCGCCGAGAGGCGCACCTGCCCGCGATGGGCTTCGGTGGCTTCACGGTAGGCGCGCGGCCACTCCACCTTCTTGGTCGGTATGATCGTCATCGTCATCCCGTGCTCCACGCACCAGGCGATCCCCGGTCCGACCAAATCCTTGATCTTGTCCATGTTTGCCTTGGTGATGACGTCGCCGGGCTGGACCTCCGCTGGGGCAACGGAGGCGGCGCACAGCGCCGTCATGAACAGGAGGAACGACAATAGAGGGTTGGAGCACTGTCGCAGATGCCGAGCGCGCATGGTATCACACCTCCCTGGCGTTACTTTAACCGTCCTTCACCGTTCGAGAAGCACCAGTTGTGCCATCGCCTCCGGGATACTCCCTGCTGGGATGGACGACCCTACCAGGTTCGCTTCCTGTCATATGTGAGAAGGAAATGCCAGCGAAATGGGGTCTGCGTCCATAGGTTGCGCTTTCCGCTGTGCCCGCCGGCACTTCGGCGGCAGTCGGCAGACGTCTTGGGCGAGCGGCCGCAGCGCCCAATGTGGACATGTGACGTAGATGCAACTGATCCTCGATACCGAGTAACCTGGCCTGTGGCCGCGGCACGGCGCTGTTGCGCACTGTGGCGGACCGTTCTCGCGAATCAGAAGCGGAGCGACGATAGCGGGCCATCGGCGACCTCGATTCGTAGGCACGAATTGTGCGTGCGTTCAGAGCAGGCGTAAGTCCAGCGCGCACGGCAGGAGCCCCATTGGCTATGGATCTCACAATCCCCAACCGCATGAATCCAACGGATGCCCTGTTCTGGCTGTTGGACAAATTGCCGGATCTCCGTTCGACAATCGGCGTCCTGGTGGTTCTGGAACGGGATCCCAAGTACGCGCGGGTGCGCTCCGAGGTGGAGCGTCTGACCCAGGGCCTGCCGCGCATGCGGCAGCGAGTGGCGGAGGTGCCGCTGGGGATGGCACCTCCCGAGTGGGTCGAGGACCCGCAATTCGATTGTGACTTTCATATCCGGCGCCTGGCGGTTCCCGCCCCGGGGACCATGGACGAACTGCTCGACGCGATGGGGCCATTTTATGCCACGGCGTTCGATCCGGACCGTCCGCCGTGGGAAGCCTTCGTGTGCGAGGGACTGGCAGGCGGGCGGGGGGCGCTGTTCATCAAGATGCACCACTGCCTTACCGACGGTGTCGGCGCGGCACGTCTGTCTGGAATGCTGACGCGCCGGATGCCGAAGCTGCCACGTCCCGGGCGGAGAAGGAACGTGCCCCCGCCTTCCGTGACTCCGCTGGCGCTGCTGTGGCGCGCGGCCGTGTACAACATCGGCGATGCGGTTGATCTCGGTCGCCGCGTGCTGCGCTGGTCTGGTAGCGCGATGACCGCCCCGGCCGGGATGTACGGCGGCGTGCCGGTTGCGCTCGGTGCCGCCGCGGGGTTCGCGCAGGAGCTGATGCTGCCGCGAGCACAGAGCCCCGTGCGCTATCAACGGAGCCTCTCCCGCCGGGTGGCCACCTTCGAGCTATCGCTGCCGGAGATCGAGGCGGTCGGCAAGCGGGTGCTGGCGACGGTCAATGACGTTGTGTTGACCCTGGTGTCGGGAGCCATGCACCGCTGGCACGCCGCGCGCGGCGTGGACGTCCGTCACCTCCGCGCGCTTGTGCCGGTGAACCTGCGCCAGCCAGGCGACCTCACCCCGGGCAACAAGCTGGCCTTGCTGGCGGTGCCGCTGCCCGTCGGCGACATGGGCCCGCTCCGCCGTTTGCGGCTCATCCAGCAACACATGCGGCGAGTGAAAAGCGACCGCCGCGCCACGCTGGCCCCGGTCTTGGCCCGGGTGATGTCCGCCCTCCCGTTGGCCCTTGCCAGCCGCCTCGGGCGGCAGCACGTGATGCGGACCAATTTCGCCTGTACCAATGTGCCCGGGCCGCGGCGCACGTCCTATTTCGCCGGTGTCGCCATCGAACACGTCTTCCCCTTCGCCCCGCTTGTTGGCGATCACCCGGTTGCGATCGCGGCGTACAGCTACCGCGACACCCTATGCGTCGGGCTGACGATTGACCCGCAAGGGATGGACGACCCGGCCGGCTTCCGTGCGATGCTGGGAGAGAGCTACAAGGAAGTGCTCACGCTGCGCGGTCCCCGGCACGCGACCGGGCTGAAGCGGCCCGCGCGGCGGAGGTGACACCGAGGCGCGGCGGACATGACAGACGTCGCAGCCGGAATCTGGCGGCTTGCCGATCCGAAGATTTCGCTGGCGTCGATGGCGTCGATGTTTCTCGGGGCGGCCGCTGCCGCATCGGACGGCCCGTTGGCGCCGGGTTGGTTGGCGCTGACCGTGGTCGGCATTTTCTGCATTGAAGTCGCCAAGAACGCGTCGGGCGAGGTCGTCGATTACGATTCCGGGGCCGACCTGGCGATTGCTGACGAAGACCGCAGCCCGTTTTCCGGGGGCAAGCGTGTCCTGGTGGACGGCCTGCTCACCAAACCGCAGACCATGGCGGTTGCCGCGGTAAGTTACGCTCTTGGCATCGCCGCCGGCCTCGTCATCGTCATCCTGCGCGACCCGCACGTTCTGTGGCTCGGCGTTCTTGGGGTGGCGTGTGCCTATGGCTACCACGCGCCACCCGCCCGGCTGGCCTACCGGGGCTTCGGCGAACTCGCGGTCGCGCTGTGCTACGGACCGCTGATTTGCTGCGGAACCTACCTGGTGCAGCGGGGCCACGTGTCCGGCGAAGCTGTTGCCGTGTCGTTGCCGCTCGGGTTGGCGGTTGCCGGCTTTCTCTGGATCAATGAATTTCCAGATTACCGTGCCGATCTGGCCACACACAAGCGCACGCTCGTTGTCCGGCTCGGACGCCGGCGCGCCAGCCAGGCGTTTGCGCTCTTGATGGGCGTGGTTTTCGGTGGACTGGCGCTCCAGCCGCTGTGGGGCGTATCGACAGGCGTCTGGCTCGGCGCGCTCGGCCTCCCCCCGGCCATCACTGCAAGTCGCACGCTGCTGGCCCATCCGGAGACGACGACTCTGATTGTGCCGGCCCAGGCCCGCACGCTGCAAGCCTTCGTGCTGCTGGCGTTTGGCGCCGGCGTGGGCCTCATGCTGTTCTGATTTGCAGAAGTCGCACGGCATCGTGGCACGCAAAGATTCTGTCTAGCGGCTTCGGGCTTTCGACCCCGGACGTGGGACGTTCAGCGTTGGGCTGCGGGCGCCGCCCGCGCTGAGACGATCGCTCCGGTATCCGGTCGGGCGCCCGCGTGTACGCCTGGCCGGGCGCAGAGGGGTAGTGCCGCGGGAAAAGCTTGTGAAGTGGTGATAAATATGGTCGGCTTCAGTCAGGACGCGAACCCTCGGGTTCGGAAAGTCGGGAGGAGTGTTGCGGCATGCAGATTCAGCAATGGATGAAGCACCCGGTGCACTGCGTGAAACCGTTGGATACCATTGCGCACGCGCGCGAAATCATGGAGATGCACCGCATCAATCAGTTGCCCGTCATTGCCGGCGGCCGATTGGCCGGCATCATTACCGACCGCGACGTGCGAGCGGCCTACCCCTCGGTATTTGATACCCCGGTGTTGGGCGCCAAGAAACCGCGGCCGCAACCGACGAGCGACCCCGAGTCGGTGACCGTGGAAATGGTGATGACGCCGAATGTGCTGACGCTGGGCCCGCATGATTCGGTGCCGGAGGCCGCGCGGCTGATGCGTCGCGAACGCGTTGGTGCCGTGCCCATTGTCGAGAACGGCCGGCTGGTGGGTATCCTCGCCCGCAGTGACGTCTTGGACGCGTTTGTCGCCCTGGCGGCTTCCGCCGCGCCCGCATCACGCCGCGAGTAGTGCAATGCCGGCTCAGCGGCGTGTTCGGTGGCGCGAGTTGGTCGTGCCACTGGTGGCGTGGACGATCGTGGCGGTGGCCGGGTGCAATGACAGCCCGTCCTCTTCGTCGGCGCCGGCCGTCCAAGGCCTGGCCGCCCAAGGGGTGGCCGCCGCCAGCGCGACACCGGAGACCTTCCGCAACCTCGGCAAGCGCGCCGAGAGTGTGTTCTGAAATCCAGGCCGGGCTACGTCTGCAACCCAACACCGACCGCCCGCGCGCATATCGCCTATGGCATAGGGTTTAT
Source organism: Deltaproteobacteria bacterium (assembly GCA_017860575.1). Taxonomy (GTDB): domain Bacteria; phylum Desulfobacterota; class Binatia; order HRBIN30; family HRBIN30; genus JAGDMS01. Next base: position 9,521 of record JAGDMS010000109.1, read on the forward strand.
GGCGGGAGGTTCAGGCGCCGGCGACAAGCCACACGCGAGATGCGACACACAACCCGCGGTTTGCTCGCACGCGGCGAAGAAATCGTCAGTCAGCAAATCAGCGGATTTCTGCCGGGACACGAATGGTTGCATTGCCGGCTGCGCCCCTGTCGGCGGCCAGCGCCTGCGCAATGAGGAGTTCGAGCTCGTAAAAACCGGGCCGCTTGGGTGCGTCGATGCGTGCGTCGAGGGAGATCGATTCGCCCGCTGCGAGATTGCGGGGCAGGGGAATGAATCCGCCCTCTCCGGCGACCATGCGTCCGGACGACCACCAGCGATACAGCCCCCACACTTGCATCAGGCCGTAATCGCTGAATGCGGGCCACGTCCGACCGCCGAGATTGGTGATTTGCACGCGTAGCGTTTCCGCCCGGCCGCGGCGGTAGTGCAGCGGCACTGGTTGGTCCAGGGTGATCTGCCCGGCGAGATCGCCAGCCTGAAATAGGCTGAGGTGTGCTGGCTGTGGATTCAAGGCCGTTTGCCAGAGAAGCGGTACCAAATCGAACCCGTGCCAGCCGGCACGCGCGGCACGCAGGATCTGGGTGTCTTGCCAATCCCACACGCGCTCGGGGGCGCGGTCGACGGACTGTGGCAGCGCGTTCCAAGCGTTGTCGTCGCAGTAGGCGCCAATGCCTTGCACCATCACACCGCAGGCGGCCAGACCGGCCACGACGACCCGGCCGGCGGGCCGACACCACAAGCGCTCGCCGATGGGGATGGCGCTGAGGGCCAGCACGGGCATGAGGTCGGTGAGGAATCGCGGCCCGTAGCAGTGCCCGCCCCACCATCCGGCCCAGGCGCTGTACACCAGAAGATAAGCGGCCACGCCGGTGCGCGCGTAGGTGAGCCATCGCGGTGAGGAGGCGGGGGGACGAAGCAGTGCGGGTACGGCGAGCACGGCGAGCGGGACGTAAACGAAGAGGCCGCGATTGGGACTCACCAGCAGCCCCACCAGGGCCCGCAACCGCGGTATCCCGAAGGCTCCGTGCCCCAGATCGATGTGCGCAAGTTCAAGCAGCCGTGTGTTGAAGTAGGCCGCCACCAGCAGCGCGCCGACAAGGGGAACACTCAGGAACGCCACCAAGTGCGACCGCCGTTCTCGCCACATGAACACTGCCGCCAACAGCGCGAAGATGGCCATGGTCGGCCGCGCCAGTACGGCAAGGGCCGCAAATGCCCCGGCGGCCACCGCGGTGCGCCGTTGGGCGGGGAGGATGAGGAACAGGCTCAGGCCCGCGAGCGCAAGCTCGGCCGGGCCATGTTGCCACAGCGCCTGGCTGCCGATCGCCCACGTCGAGGTGCCGAACGCATAGAGCAAGGCAACGGCGGCGGCCCGGTGTCGGGGCGTCATGGTGGCCGCGGCGAGGAAAACCAGGCTGGCCGAGGCCGCGGTGATCAGGGCGGCGACGATGCGTTCCATGAACACGGCAGCCAGGCGAAAACGGACGTCATCATCGTCGATGTGATGATGCTGGAGCCACCAGGTCACCGGCAGATAGAGTGGCGTCACCGCCACGGGGACGATGACCGGGTAGCGCGATCGCCAGTGCCCATTCGCCGCTTGGCGCAGGAAATACGGTTGCGGATCCAGACGGCGGAGCCAGGCGAATTCGTCGAGATCAAGATTCCGTTCCCGCAGGATGCTGAACGGTAACAGCCGCGCCGGAACCGAGTCCGCCGATAACGGCTTGCGCGGATTGCTCACGTACACCAGGAAGCAGAACGCCCCGAGGAGCGTCGCTGTCCACACATAACGGGTCACCGGCACTGTGCCGATCAGCGGTGCCGGCATCGGCTGCGGCGGACGCGCCAGTTTGGAATGCGACCTGGTCTGCCCGCCGCGGCGACTCATTCCCGCAAGCCGACTACCAGATTGTAGATCGCGCCGGTGAGGCCGCCGACGAGCGCACCGAGGCATGCGCCGTAGAGGGCGCCGATGACACTGCCGCTCCACGAAACGGAGTAGCCATAGAAGAATTGGTCGAGGAGTTGCAGGTGGGCGCCGACACTTGGGCCACCTTTGATCAGCAACCAAGCGGTCGCCACGAATACCGCCACACCGCCCAGGACCCCGCCCACCAGCGCGAGCACCCCAGCGTGAACGCGCATGACGGCGCGGCTCACCTCGAACGCCTCGTCTTCGACCTTGGTCATCACTGTGCCTCCGTCACACACGGTCCAGCAGATCGCGGCGCGCCTTGGTTGCCGCGCGGCGCTGCAGCCAGACGGCATACAATGCCAACACCCGGTTGCGCAGGCGGGCCACCACATACCCCGCGGCAAAACCGCCGATGCCTGCCTCGATCAACCCGAGCACCGCCCCAGACCACGTCACCTGGAATCCGAAGAAGTACTGCCCCAGCAGGGACAGGTTCGGGCCTACACGGGGACCACCCTTGAGCAGCAGAAATGCGGTGGCCAGAAAGAGCCCGACGCCGCCAACGGTGCCGACCGCCAGTCCCAAGGCCACCGGGTCCAACCGGGCGAACGCCGCCTGGATCACGCGCTCGGCGGCCAGCGCTGGTTCGGCCTCGACGCGCGTCGGTACCAGGCGCGGCCGTGGGGATCGCGTTTCTTCCTGGTAATCCCTGTCCGTGTTCACCGACCAGACGTCGTGCTGCCCGCCTGCCAGGTTGCGTGCCGCGTACACACCGGCCAGCATGGAATGATCCTGGTTGTTGTACCGGTGTTGGCCGTTGCGGCCGATGAGTTGGAGATTGGTGATCGATTCGAGGTAGCGGCGGACGGTGGCCAGCTGTTCCTGGTAGCCATGGTCGTAGACCGGGTACGCCTTGGGAATGCGCACCACGGTGCCGTCTTCAACGTCGCGGGGATCGATGAGGCCGATCAGGGTGCACTCGCGCATCCCCAAGTCGATCAGCCGACGCTCCGGCCAGGTCCACTCCTCATCCTGGTCCCAAAGGAAGTACTCCAGGCCCAGCGAGGTGCGTGACAGATCCGGCACCATCTGCGGACTCCAGTTTTTGTAGTTCTGGATGCGGCCGAGCTTCACTTCGGGCGAATGAATGTAGATCCAATTGTCCGGAAACACCTCGGCCCGTTTCAGCAGCAGCACCACGGTGAGATAATCGCGGTAGCGCAGGCGGTTGGCCGCACGGATGACCGGGGCGGGTGGTGCCGGGTCGAGCGCGTCGATGAGGTCACGGATCGGCATCGTGGAAATGACGTGGTCGGCGCCATACTCGATGGTCTCTCCCGCGGCGTTGCGCCCGTAGAGGCACTCGACCCGTCCATGCCGGTGACGGATGCGCTCGACGCGGACGCCGCGAATGGTGGCACTGCCGCGCTCCCGGACGAGCGCTTCACAGCGCTCCCACATCATCCCCGGCCCCAGCCGCGGGTAGTGAAACTGCTCGATCAAGCTGGTGAGCAGGGTTCCGTCGCGGTCGTGCATCTTGCTGAACAAGGCGTTGCGGACCGCCTCGGTCAGCGACAGGTTCTTGATGCGTTGAGCCGCCCAGTCGACAGAGATCTCCGCACAGGGCATGCCCCAGACCTTCTCGGTGTAGGTCTTGAAGAAGATCTCGTAGAGCCGATAGCCGAAGCGGTTCACCACCCACTGCTCGAAACTGCGCTCCTCAGGTGCGGGTGCGAGCTTCGTCTTGGCGTAGCTCAAGCCGACCCACAGGGACTCGAGCGGACCGAGCCCCGCCAGCGCATTGAGCGGCTTGAGCGGATAGTCGAAGAAGCGACCGCGGTAATGAATGCGTGACAGCCGCGGGCGCAAAAGAAAATCCTCGCCCAGGATCTCGTGCCACAAGGCGTTGATCAGCGGCACTTTGGAGAAAAAGCGATGCCCGCCGATGTCGAAGCGGTAGTCGCGGTAATTGACCGTACGGGAGAGGCCGCCGACCTGATCGTCCGCCTCCAACACCACCGACCCAATGCCCAGCTTTGAGAGTTCGTAGGCGGCTGTCAAACCGGCGGGGCCCGCGCCGATGATCAGTACGGAGGACATGCGACGATTGGGCGGCCTAGCTGGTGGTGACCCGTGGGCGGTCCCGCCGCGGGATCAACTGGTCCAGGAGATGCAGTCCCAGTCCGGCAACCACGGCCACGCCGCAGTAGGCGTAATAGAGCCAGTGCATCGGCACGGTGCGCGCGGCAAACACGAGTCCGCGTTTGCGCGCGAAGAAGCGGTAGAGATCCCGATTCAGGAAGAACAGCATAGCCGCCGCGATGACCGTCCAGAGCAGCAGCGGCAGGAGCAGGCTGGAGTGTCCGGCGGATACCAGCAGGGCCCGCGTGGCGACCACCCCGGCCAATAGCACCGTTACGCAGACCAGCGCCACACTCAGCCGATGGGTGTTTGTCACGTTCAAGTCCGCCGGCATGCTGCGGTCCGCGAGCATCAACCGGAACCACGGGATGCCGCGGTCTAGCACGTCGGTGCGCAACAGGCTCCAGAACGTCCAGCGTTTCAGGTGCGTCACCTGGATGGTCCGCTCCAGATCGATGCGGTGGCCGAGCGTGCGCAAGCGAAAGCCCAGCGCGATGTCCTCCACGCACGGACGCCGGTACGACTCGTCGAACCCGCCGGCGGCGAGGAAGACCGCCCGCCGGATGGCGCCGCAGCCTCCCCAGAAGGTCCATGCGTCGGAGCGGCTGGTCTGATGGACGTAATGGTGGAAGAGATTCTTGTACTGCGACACAAAGCCGGGATCCGCGGGCGCGTCATCGTACGAACCGATGACCGCATCCGCCGCCGGATGGACGCGAAAATGGGCGGCGACGCCGGCGAGGGTCTCGGGGTGCACGCAGACGTCGGCGTCGAGAAACAGCAGGATCTCCCCGCCTGCCCGTTGCGCGCCCGCATTGCGCGCCTGTGCCGGTCCGCCGTTGCGCGCCAGCGTCACCACACTGGCCCCATGCCGCAGGGCGACGGCGCCCGACGCATCGGTGGACGCGTCGTCGACGACGATGCACTCGTAATCGCCGAAGCTGGATCGGCCCAGGCTGTCGAGGCACCGGTCGAGGAACTCCGCCCCGTTGTGCACCGGGATGATTACCGACAGTCCGATCAAAACCACATCCTTCGTCTGGTTGAGGTCCACGCCCGCGTTGAAGAGTCTCCCCGTCTGCTAAAGCAGTTGCGGCAATGCGTCAATACGCACGCCGCCGCCAGAATCCTTCGAGACGCTTCGCTCTTCAGGAGGCGGCTCCCCCAGAGGAGCACAAGCGCAATGTGCGGCGGGAGCGGGGGAGGCCGGGGGATGAATCCCCCGGCGTATACGACGAAGCCCGGTCAACCGGGCTGGGCGGGTGCCTTTAGAGGTTGGGGACGAGCCGGCTTCCAGCCGGCTTTGCTGTATCAGCCGGGGCATTG
>JAGDMS010000582.1 GCA_017860575.1 Deltaproteobacteria bacterium
CACACTTTCGAAGTAGCCAAGTCGGCCCTGCTCGGAGAACTCGACCTGGATGCCGGTCTTCTTGGTGAACTCGGCCGCCATGGCCTTGAGGCCGCGGGTCTCGGGGCTCGTCACCGCGAGAATCTTCACCTTGCCTTGGGCGTCCGCCGGGGCGGGAACCAGCCAGGAACCCATGGCGAGCGCGAACGCGACGATCCAGACGCCGAACATGCGCATGCGGGACCTCCTCTCGAAAACTCGTGTGTTGGTCTGACGCGTACGCTAGCCAATCCTGATCTGACATGTCAAGCGGTTTTCTCGGCGACATTTTCTCCGCGACTGCCGAATGAGGTATCGCTGACGCCTTCACAAAAAAACACCCCGGCCGCCAGAGGCGGCCAGGGTGTGTGTCTCGCGACGTGGGAACGTCGCTAACCGATCTTGATCCCAAATTGCTGCAGCACGGTATAAATCCCGAGGAACCCAATGGCGATGGTGCTGGCGACAAGCAACAGATTGAAGGCACTCTTGCCCCGCAGTTCGGGGTCCGTATCCGTCTGGCGCAGGTACCAGGTGGCGGCCACCACGGCGACAAGGAAGACCCCGCATCCGGGATTGGTAATGTTTCCAGTCCACGACGCCGGCGACCGCCAGGAAGTTGGTGTACATCCGGGAGTGGCTGGGCACCGCGGCCCACAAGGTGGATCCGAGGACCGCGATGGCGCCGACGAGGAAGCCGACCATTGCCCACTGGCCGAGGGTGTCGGTGTACATCCGGGCGAGGGTGGTGATCATTTCGTTGGCGCCGCCGGGCACCAGTTTCTGCGGGTACAGCACCGCGGCGCCCATGATGAAGAAGGCTGCGGTGGCGAAGGTGTAGATGATGAGGGAGACGGTGACATCCTTGTACATCACGTCAATCCACCCCTTGGCCCGAGCCTTCCACGCAGCCGACCCGTCGTTGGGGCCGGTGTACCGAGCATAGCCCTTCTCGATGCACCAGTAGTTGTAGAAGGTGATCTCGTCGGAACCCACGCCGGTGATGCCGAACATGGCGATGGCGGCGCCAAGGGCGCCCGCGGGGATCTGGGGGGTCAGGCCGTTCACGAGATCGCTGATGCCGTAGGCCCACGGCGTGAACGGGAGACCGAAGGCAATCACGATCGTGATGAACGAGAAGATCACCACCAACGCCACAGCGCCCTTTTCGACGATCCCGTAGGCGTTGCTGTACAGCAGCGCGATGGAGGCGATAGCAACGAGAACGTGCCAGATTGTGACCGAGGTCCCGGACAGCCCGGTGCCGCCCAGGGGGAACATGATGCTGAACGCGACGGCGGTCCCGCCCAGGATGCCCCCGATCTGGAGCACCTTCGCCAGGATCATCAAAATGAACATGTAATTCACCCACCCGATGCGACCGAGCTTCGGCGGGACGCGGTTGAAGCCGTGAAGGGCAGGGGTTCCCGTCAATACGGTCCAGCGGGCGAACTCGGCCTGGATGGCCACCTTGACGAAGCAACTGAACAGGACCATCCACATCAGGGCGAAGCCGGCCTTGGCGCCCATGGTCGTGGTGGCGATCAGTTCGCCCGACCCCACGATGGACGCGCTGGTGATCAGCCCTGGCCCCAGGTACTTCAGGCTGGCCAACCACCCTTTGGGTGGATCGAGGATGCCGTCCTTGGTGATCTCGTAGGGGTCATCGTGGCGAACGCCGACGGCTTTTTCCGCTGTCTGTGCCATTCGTGAAACCTCCTTTCGCCGATTGATTGCGATCTGGACCTGCCGGAACAGTGCAACCGATACGCGCTGCCGATGCGTACCCCGTCGGGCGTTCCACGGTACCGTCCCGCAACAGCCTGTGGCGAGGATTACCCGCGCGAGGTTGGCGTGGGGCTACGGGTCTCTCGGGCAGCGGAGGAGAGCGCGGCCGACGCGGGCCGCCCGTGATCACCAAGGGGTCCTTGCCTTTGCGGTCGCTCGCGATTGACAAGAGTCGAGGCGCGATTGTCCAGACGCTGGTCGCATCCGTGGAGTGTGCCAAGTGGAAAGCGGACCCCGCGCGTTTCTTCGAGTTCGGCGTGCCAGGCCTCAGGATGTGCAGGTATGGCGACAGGAAGAAGGGAGTGGGGCGCGGCGAGACGGCCGGCGCACACGTGCCTGTCGGCGCAGCGTCCGCAGGCGGATGGGACGCGCGAATGGGGAACGCTTGCGCGACGGCATGAGAGAAGATCGGACCGCGGACCGTGAGTTCAAGGTGTTGCGTGGCTCGTGGTCGCATGCCACGTGCATAACACATTGGCCGGAAACTCGACAAGACCATTGCAGGTCTTGTACGGACTCTGGTACTGCCGGCGCGCGCGAGAGCCAAGACGTTGGAATAACCGAATGGAAACGATGCGCACGGCAGGCGCTCAAAGCCTACGCGTCATCGCCGCTATGCAACGCAACGCCCCGGCTGCCAGGCGGCGGCCGGGGCGTTGGTCTTCGCGAAGGGGCGCGCTAGAGCTTGAGACCCAGAGGGTTGTCGTAGATCGTCCAGGCGGCGAAGTAGACGAACAGAATGATGGACCAGGC
>JAGDMS010000299.1 GCA_017860575.1 Deltaproteobacteria bacterium
GCCAGGAGCCGAAATGGACACGGCCGCAGCCGCCACCCCCATGGGGAGCACACAGACGGTGCCGAGTTCCCTGGGCGCATTCGCCGCCTACTTTCTGCGTCTCGGAGCGCTAGGGTTTGGGGGACCTATTGCCCTCGTCGGCTACATGCAGCGGGACCTCGTCGAGAATCGGCGCTGGGTGTCGAAGCAGGATTACGTGGAAGGGCTGGCGCTCGCGCAGTTGGCACCGGGCCCGCTGGCCGCGCAGCTTGCCATTTACCTCGGTTGGGTGCGGGCGGGCACGCTGGGCGCGACGTTGGTCAGCGTGGCGTTCGTTCTCCCCTCCTTTCTGATGGTGCTGACGCTCTCGGCGCTCTACGTCAGATTCGGCGGCCTGCCGTGGATGCAAGGGGCGTTTTACGGGATTGGCGCGGCCGTCATCGCCATCATCACGCGCAGCGCCTACAAACTCGTCCCCCTCACGCTCAGCACCGATCGCTTGCTCTGGGCGCTGTGTTGCGTGAGTGGTGTGATCACGGCGTGGACACAGAGTGAGATTGTCTGGCAGTTCGTGCTCAGCGGCGTCATCGCGCTCGCGGTCCGGGCACGCCCACGAGGCGGCGGGTACGCGGCGGTGCTGGCACTGGCACCCTGGCTGACCACCGGCTTGCAGGAGCCGGCACGATTATCCACGCTCTGGAAGATCACCCTGTACTTCGCTGAAGCCGGGACCTTCGTTTTCGGCAGCGGACTCGCCATCGTCCCATTCCTGTACGGAGGCGTTGTCTCGCAGTTCCACTGGCTGACGGAACGGCAGTTCCTTGATGCCGTCGCGGTGGCGATGATCACCCCCGGTCCGGTCGTGATCACGGTGGCGTTCATCGGCTACCTCGTGGCGGGCATCCCGGGGGCCACCCTGGCCGCGCTCGGGGTCTTCCTGCCCTGCTACCTGTTCGTGGTAATCCCGGCAACGTACTTTCGCCGGGCCGTGCAAGACGCGCGAGTGAAAGCGTTTGTCGCCGGCATCACCGCCGCGGCAACCGGCGCGATCGTCGGCGCAGCGGTCGTGCTTGGTCGCCGCGCTCTCGTGGACCTGCCCGCCGGGGTGATCGGGGTTGTGACATTGATTCTGCTGGTGTACGCGCGAAAGATTCCGGAGCCCGTGGTCATCGCCGCCGCGGGCATCGCGGGCCTGGTGATCAAAGGCTATTGACGGACGCGGCGGCCGAAGAGGCGGTCAAACACGGGCCTGCCGCCAGCTGGACGAAGCCGCGGCCAGATGACATGAGTCATGCGTGTTCCTGTCATCAACAGCTTGGTGCGCGGTCGCTGATGATAGATGATTCACCGCATCAGGTCGTTCGTTGGTGTATTCTGGTGCTCTGGTTGGTTCAGGACGCCACGGGTGCGCCGCCGGTTTGCACGCGACGGCGGTGCGCACGTGGCCCGGAGCGAAGTGATGGGGAGCAGAAGCGGCTCTGCCGGTCGCTGCCGTGAAACAGGGGGAGTTTCTTTATGAACAGACGCGATTTCCTCAGAACGTTCAGTGCCGCCGGGGTGGCGGCCGGCTGGCCGCTGGAGCGGGCTGGCGCAGCGGCCACGGCCACGCCGGGCGTGTCGACACAAAGCCGCAGCGCCTTCTATGAGCTGCTCGACACGCTGCGTGACGTGGACGTGCGCTATCTCGGCCCCGAGAGAAGAATCGACCGGCCGGAGGACATTGCCGATGGCCACCGCTTTGTCCTGCAAGTCCTCTGGTCGGCGCTGGATCTGATCTCCGAGGCCGATCCCGAGCGTCCGGTGTTCCGGCGCACCGTGTGGCCGGAATTGAAGTTTCTCGGAGACAACCCCGATGCCGTGTACTACACGGCGTACATCCGCTCCGACCGCGCCTACCGGATTCGCGGCAAGACCGCCGGTGCGGTCTACACGTCGTTCAGCCTCGAGCTGGGCACCGCGGACGGGCATTACTCCAAGGGCGTGGCACGGGCCATCAACGACAGCGAGCTGAAGCCGGCAGCCGACGGCAGCTACGAGCTCATCCTCAGCCCCGAGCCGCGGCCCGGGAACTGGTTCAAGCTCGAGCCCGGCACCGGCAGCGTGCAGACGCGGCACTACTTCGAGGAGGAACGCTCGGTCGCAGCGGATCCGTCGAAGGTGATCCCCCTGACGATCGAGGCCCTCGACGTGCCAGGCCCGCGGGCGGCGCGTGACGATACCGCCATTGCCGCGAGCATTCGGCGCGTGATCACCTATGTCCGTGCCATCACGCTCGATCAGCCCCCGATGATGCAGCAGGGGAAAGTGCCCAGCTGGGTTTCTACCGTGCCCAACCAGTTCAATCAGCCGGCGATCCCCTCGGGAGACATCGGCTTTGCCAACCGCGATGCGGCCTACGCGATGGCTCCGTATGCTCTGAAGCCGGACGAGGCGCTGGTCATCGACGGCCGCTTTCCCAAGTGCCGTTTTGCCAACGTCGTGCTGTGGAACCGCTACCTGCAAACCTACGACTACGTCACCCACACCGTCTCGCTCAACCGCAAGCAGACCAAGGCGCAGCCCGACGGCAGTTTCCGGATGGTGGTCGCACACCGCACCCCCGGGGTTCCCAACTGGCTTGACACGCAAGGTCACCCGAGCGGACTGATCTACTGGCGGTTTGCGCTGCCCGAAGAGACTGTCCCGCCCCTGAAAGCGCGGGTGGTGCCCGTGTCGAAGGTGACGAGCACCTGAGCCATGATGTGCGGGCTCGCTTCCGCCGAGCCGCGTCACGGACACGGACGAGCCCGAGCGTGCAACGCGACACTGACGAACTGGCAGCGACCGCAGGCTTTTGACAGCGAGGGGAGTTCGAATGATCGAGAGCACCGCGAGACTGTTTGGTCCGATCCGGCAGATTGCCTATATCGTGGACGATGTCGACGCGAGCATGCAGGCGTGGCACCGCCAGATGGGTGTTGCCCCCTTTGTTGTTATCCGGCGCTGCAATCCGTTTGCCGACATGACCTATCGCGGCAAGCCCTGCGCGGGCGTAGAAATGAGCATTGCCCTCTCGATGATCGGCCCGGTGCAACTCGAGTTTATCCAGCAGCATTGCCGCACGCCATCGATCTACCGCGAAGCCTTGGCCCGCAACCACACGGGGCTGCACCACTACGCGTTCTACAACAAGGATTTCGATAGCCTCTATCGGCACGCGCTGGCGAATGGGATGGAGGCGGTCGTCACCTCCGGCCCGCCGGGAATGCTCGGCATGGCCTACGTGGAATCCCCAACGATCCCAGGGTTGATCTGCGAACTGGTCCGCTCCAACGACCTGACCGAAGGTATGTTCGATCGCATCGCGTCCCATTGCGCGGCCTGGGACGGGGGCCACTGGCTCCTGGAAGCAGACCTCAACTTCCTCTTCGGGCAAACATGAGCGCCGCGGACATTTAGCGGCACTTTTATATATAATAGTTGACTAAATTGCCGCTGGCGTGCTACGTGCGGCGGCGATGACCTTGACGACGACCCATTCGGAGCCCGCGCCCGCCAGACGCGGGCGCGGCCGGCCGCGGCGGATCGACCGAAAAAAGATCCTCGAAGCAGCCGCACAGATGAGTGCGGACGAGCTGTCGATGCCCGACCTGGCGAGGCGCATGGGTGTGAGCGTGGCGGCGCTATACCGCTACGTCGGTGGGCGCGATCAAGTGCTCGAACTCCTGGGTCGGCACGCCATGGCGACGCTGGAGCTCCCGGCGCAGGACCACGCACACTGGGCGGAGTGGATGATGGGTTACGCGCGTGCCCTCCGCGCGGCCCTGCGCCGCTTTCCCGGCCGCATTTCGCACGTCCACCCCGGGGCGCCGGACACGCCCACCTCGCTCGATCACGTGGAGACCGTCCTGAGCGTGCTCACCCGCGCCGGATTCCCTGACGGGGAAGCGATGGCGACGTTTCTCTTGATGGTTGACGTGGTGTTTGGTTTCGTCCACCGCGAACTGGAGACCGCCGCGGAGATGCGGGCCGGCCGCGATTATCACCGCCTGTTTTACCGGGCGCTCGCCGAGCGCCTGGCGGAGGAGTTGCCCGTGCTGCGCCGGCTCTCGTTCAGCGAGTTGTCGCCGGATGAGCAGTTTGCGGAAACCCTGCGCACGGCGCTGGCCGGTGTCGCGGTTCGGCGTGGCGAGCGCGTGCCGGCCTGTTGCCGCCATCCGAAACAAACACCACGTAAAGGTGCAATCAAGCCATGACCCCACACCATGCGGGCGGCCTCAGTCGACGCACGTTCCTCAAAGGGACCGGCGGCGCCGCCCTGATGTTATCCCTCCGGCAGTTGGGCGTCGGCATGCCCGCGGCACAGGCGGCGGCCGACGCCGTCGAGTACCGGGGATGGGAGGACCTCTACCGTCAACGCTGGGCGTGGGACCGTGTCGTCAAGGGCACGCACTATGTCAACTGCGCCTACCAGCGCGGCTGTGCCTGGAATGTCTACGTCAAGGACGAGATGGTGTGGCGCGAGGAGCAAGTCGCCAGCTACCCTCGCACCAACGCTGATGTTCCGGATTTCAATCCCCGCGGCTGCCAGAAGGGCGCCTGCTATAGCGCCCGGATGTACGACGTGACCCGCCTGCGCTACCCGCTCAAGCGCGCCGGGGCGCGCGGCGAGTGCAAGTGGGAGCGCGTCAGTTGGGATCAGGCGCTGCGCGAGGTGGCCGACAAGACGATTGACGTCCTCGCCCAGACGGGTCCCGGCGCGGTGGTGTGGGATGTAGGCAGCGTTGTCACCAACGGCTGCCATGGTCTGGGCATCACCCGTACGGTCAACGTCCTCGACACCCCGATGCTGGAGATCAACACCGAGATCGGCGATCACTACCCGGGCGCCACGGTGACCACCGGCAAGATCTGTTTCACCGGCTCCTTCGACGACCTGTTCTACTCCGAACTGATCCTCATCTGGGGCGGCAACCCCGTCTACACCCAAATCCCCAACGCGCACTTCATCAACGAAGCCCGCTACAAGGGCGCGCGCGTCGTTGCCATCGCGCCGGATCTCAACGCCTCGACCATCCACTGTGATGAGTGGGTTCCCGTCAACGTCGGCACCGATGCCGCACTGGGTCTGGCCCTGGCGCAGGTCATGGTCGAGGAGAATCTGTTCGACAGACGCTTCGTGCGTGAGCAGACCGACCTGCCATTCCTCGTCCGCAAGGACACCAAGCTCTTCCTGCGCCAGCGCGACATGAAATCCGGCGGCAGAGAGGATGTGTTTTATGTCTTCGACCAGGCGGCCAAGAAAGTGGTGGAAGCACCGCGATCCGGTCTGGACCTGGGAGCGATCGAGCCCGCACTCGACGGCGAATTTCAGGTGAAGACCGTCAGCGGCGAGGTGACGGTGACGCCGGTGTTTGTGCTGCTGCGCGAACACCTGCGCGACTACACCCCCGAAAAAGCCGGGAAGATCACCGGCACGCACCCGAACCAGATTCGTGGTCTGGCGCGGGCGCTGGCCAAGGCCAAAGCCGCCGCCGCCATCACCCAGACGAATTTCTCCAAGTTCTACCACGGGATGGAAATGGAGCGGGGACAGATTCTGGCCTTCGCCATGGCGGGTCAGATCGGCAAGAAGGGGGCGGGCATCGCCGCCTTCCCCTACCTGTCCATCGACGGTTCGGAGCAATTGGCCGTGGCCAGCGGCGGGATGTCGCCGCGACTGAGCGTCATGGCACTCGCCGCCGGCGCGGCTCCCAAGGCGCTCAGCCTGAAATTGGACGGCTATTCGATGGAGATGATCCTCGGTGCCATGGCCCGCGACGAGTACAAAACCGGTCACTACCTCGCCTCGCCGCTGTGGCTCTATCGCAATGGGGAGTTGGAAGACATCTACGGCAGCGCGCAACGCTGGGATCCGCACCTGAAACGCTCGTTCAAGGAGTACTACGAGGAGGCGGTGAAACAAGGTTGGCAGAACGTGCCCACCACCCCGCCGCGCATCATCTTCGAGACCGGCGGCAATCTGCTGCGGCGTGTGCGCGGGTACAACCGGCTCGCTGAACGGCTGGTGCCGAAGCTGGATCTGCTGGTGACGGTGGACTGGCGCATGAGCAACACCGCCCGCTACAGCGACTATATTTTCCCGGCCGCGGGGTGGTACGAGAA
>JAGDMS010000300.1 GCA_017860575.1 Deltaproteobacteria bacterium
ATCGGCGGCGGCAGCGCGGGGCGAGCCGCTGCATCATCGACCTGGGCCAGCGCCCGGTCGTAGCGATTGGTTCCGGCCAGCAGCCAGAGCCGCCCGAACCACACGCCGTAGTGCCTGGGCCACATCTCCATGGCCCGGCTGGCAACGCGGTCCGCTTCCTCGATGCGGTCGAGAAACCAGAGACCGTAGATCAGCAGGTATTGCACGCTGGCATCGAAGGGAGCGCTGGGTGCAAAGGCGACCCGTGTCAGTCCGCTTTCGCGCACCCGACCGACGGCGCCCAGCATGAATGTGCGCGAATCCTGCGTAATGACATGCCCGGGATGCCTGGCAAGGACGGCATCGAAGCGGCGTTCGGCGGCGAGCCAGTCGCCAAAATAGGGAATGGCAAGTGCCAGGGCGGACTTTGCGTCAGCATTCGCAGGGTCCAGCGCCAGTGCGCGCTCGGCGGCCTTGTCGATCACGGCCGTCGATGAAACGACCGCATCCGGCGCGGCATGCTGGTCAGCCCGCGCGTGGGCGAGCGCCAACAGGCCCCACGCACCTGCATCATCCGGTGCGACGGTCAGCGCGCGCTCGATCAGGGATATGGCTTCGCGGTTCGCGTCGGGAGTTCCGGGCCGCAGGGCGACCCGTGCCTCTTCGACGAGCCGCGCCGATTCAGGGTTGGCCGTCGGCGTGCCGAACCTCCACCAGGCAAGCCCACCCGCCGCCAGCGCGGCCGCACCACCCGCCAGCAGCCATCGGCGCGACACCCGGGCAGGTTCAGGTGTTGCCGATGGGACAGTCTGTGGCACGTCGGGAGGTTCCGCGCCATCCACCGTCCCGGGAGCAACTGCGGACTCCAGGCTCGCTGTCGGCTTGAGCCGATAGCCGATGCGGGGAATCGTCTCGATGACGAAGGCACCGCCGGTTGCGGCCGCCGCCTTGCGCAGCCCGCTGATCACCCGATGCACGGCATCGTCGCCCACCACCACGCCGGGCCAGCAGCGTTGCAGGAGTTCGTCACGGCTGAGGACGGCACCGTCGGCGTCAACGAAAGCCAGCAGCACTTCCATCACGCGACGTTCGAGCGGGACGGTGGCAGAGGGGCCGACCAGCAGGAGACGCGACGGGAACACCCGGGTGCCACCGAGCCCGAAGTCCGGACGCCTGGCTAGCGGGACCGACGGGCCGCCGATGGAAGCCGGCCGCTCGCCCCCGACCGGTCGCATCGGAGATACATCGGACAAGGATCAACTCTCCATCATTCACGCCAGAGGGCGTTGCCTTCAGGGTCAATCCGCCGGGAACGCGAACTGCACGGACTCTAGCATCGAAGCGCAATGGTCGGAAGCGGTCGCGGCCTTGAGGCAAAGCCGGGTGGACCCGGCAAACGCAACCAACTGGAGGACGACAATGTTTCAGGCAACAACAACCAAGCGGGCCATCGGCCTGGCGCTTGCGATCGCGCTCACGACGGCCGCGGGTCCGGTCGTGGCCAATGAAATGGAATTCGACAGATCGCGGGTACCTTCCGCGCTGGTGGGAACGTGGCGGGTGACCACGACTCCCTACAGTTGCGTCACCGGTACATCGTTCCCGCAGTTTGCCAGACCGCAGCTGGTCACCTTTGGCGACGGAGGGACGGTCGTCGAGGGAGGGGGAAGCCCGGACTTCCAACCGGGGCAACGCAGCTCCGGTCATGGTTACTGGGAAAGGACGGGGACGCAATCGTTCCGTGCGGTGTTCGAGGCGTTCATCCTGTTCACGAGCGTCGTAACGCCGCCGGCTACGCCGCGATACGTGCGCGGCATGCAGAGGTTCGACCACGGCATTGAGATGGAGGACGCCGATCACTGGTCGAGCTATGCGTCAGTCACGTTCTTCGACGTCGCAGGCACGCCCGTCCCGCCGTCCGGGTGCGCGACGGCGGTTGCCGAGCGTATGCAATAGCGCGGTTGTTGCCGGGACCGGCGCGTAAGCGCCGGTCCTTGCGCGGGCAAGGCCCCGGGGCAGAGCCGGGTGGGCCCGCTAAACGGATCAAACAGGAGGACGAAAATGGTTCAGGCAGCAACAACAGTGCAGGAAAAACGCAGGTACGAATGCGGACGCGACGCGGCCGGGGCGCTTGGTCGGCTTGTCTACTGGTATCGAACGCTGGTGCTGGCGGCGGTTGTGATCAGCATGACGGGCTGCAGCGATAGCTCGGGGGGCGGTGCGACCTCGGACGCAAGCGCGGGCGGGAACGCACTACCACCGCCGTTCGGACGGGGCACGGTCGTCGTGACGGTCACTGACGCGCTGGGGGCACCGTTGGCGGGGGCGGAGGTCTACATCCACACCTCCTGGTCGTACGAACCCAAGCAGGCGCTCGCGGATTCCAACGGCCGGGCCGAGGTCAAGGACGTGATCACCGACACTTTTTCCGTCAATGCGTACGGGCCGGACTCGTTCGGGTACGCACCATCAAGGAAACTTGCTGCGAACGGCGTGACGCAGGTCGAGGTCATCGCTAAGCCGGTGGCAGAGCCGACCGGCGGGATTGCACGGGCCTGGGTGCCGACCGGCGGCGTCAGCGACGACGGACGAACGCTCCAGTTCTCGCTGCAGATCGTCCAGGTGCCAAACGCGGACGGTGAATACTGGGAGTGGTACAACGATGCGGTGCAGGTCGTCGCATGCGATCCGGACTCGGGCAACGACCTGCCGCTCCTTCAGCCCGACTGCGTGTCGGGACCGGACGGCTTTGACGCAAGCTATGCAGCCGCGGGAACGGGCGCCGCCTTGTCGGTCACTACCGTCGAGGCGTTGAACGGCACGGACCAGCCAACGCCCGTTTCCACTGCGCTGCTGCTGGACCAGAGCAGCGGCGTCATCGCCAGTGATCCGGCGGATCGGCGGTTGTTTGCGGCGAAGTACTTCCTGAACTCCGCCACCACGTCCAGCCCGATGCTGCTGGCGGCGTATGCTGCGGACAGCCCCGCAACAGGTCAGGTGGCGTTGCTGCCGCAGAAACCGATCACGATCTTCCCGATCGAGGACCTCGCCCTCACAGGGAACGGTCGGAGCTATTTCCCGACCGTGGATCTGCTGACCACGCTGGAAGGCGGGAGCGCGCCGCTCTACGCGGCCATCGCCCGACTACTGGATCGGGTGGGTTCCGGGCCGATGGGTACGGGCACCCCTACGACGGCGATTGTCGTCATCACCGACGGCTACGACGACACCTGTGGTTCCCGTGCGGAGTGTCAGAAGGTCCGCGATGCGCTGATCGAGAAGAGTCGGTTATCTGGTGTGGCCATCGTCACCGTTGGTCTTCCGAACGCGAAGAGACAAGCCGATCGCGAGTCGCTCGGCTTACTGACGGGCGGAACCTCGCACGGTGCGGCGTTCTGGGCAACCGATCCAAAGCAGCTGGCTCCGATCCTCGGCAGCGTCGGAGAGTTCCTGTCCGATACGAAGCGGATTCTGCACGCCGATTTCCGAGTTCAGTCACCGGTCGCCGGTGCTTTCGCGCCGGGGCGCACAGTCCTGGGACAGGTGCATCTCGAGCGGTGCCGGTGGGATTGCTTTTCCACCAACATCCCGTTTGTCGTCCGGGTCCCCTGACGCGTCTGGCAGGCCAGGAGCTTCCGAAGGGAGCGATGCGGAAGGTCAGACCGCATCGCTCCCGTGTTGAGGACCCGAGAAGTCAGCTTAGTCCAGTTCTAATCGGTCGTCGAAAAGTGGGACGAGGTCAATTCGGTTGCGAGGTCAAGAGCCAAAAGTCGAGACCATCTTTGAGCTCCGAGATCACCCATTCAAGAAGAATACGAAAGAGCGTGCAAAGATCATTCGCACGACGAGTGTCACTGTCACAGGAGAAGTGTGGGCGTACCGGCCGCAGAAGAAGAACTGAAGGAGGGCTGCGTTAGTTAGGCAAGCGGTGTTTGACCATTCGCTTAGTGCGGCTTCATCCATCCGCCGGGGCCGCGAGTCGGGACGGGCGCGCGTACCTGCAACCGGCCGGCAGCACCGCACCATCGGCACCGCGCCGTTCCGCTTGCCGGTTACGCCCGAAGTCCAGTATCGTCAAATACGGTAATCCGCATTGATTTACTGCGGCTCGCCGTGGCGTACTCCGCAGCAATTTCCGCCGGCGGTCCCTGTTATGAGTTCCGAAACACACGCGTCCGCGTCCAGTGATGACGAACCCGGCGCGACTCAAGGCCGGGTATTCGTCGAGAGACGGATAGACCAACGTCGAGTGCCCGCGGCCGACTTGGAAATCGCTCCGCCACTGGGCATAGAGGACCGACGTTTGACACCGGGTCGCCGGTTGGACGATTGGCGGCGAGGCTAATCAGGCGGCCGAACGCGGGACGATCGGCAAGTTCCCGCCACAAATGCGCGGAGACACCCGCCACGAGGCGCGGCAGCATCCCGGCATGGATAGCAGCATTCCCGACTTCGGCGACGTGGTGGGCCTGACCCGGCTCTACAGGCCGGCCGTAGAGCGCATCCGGTGGTCGGATATGACCGAGGGGGAGAAGGTGTCGATCATCGGTATGATCGAGGAGGAGTACCGGGCGGCGAGGGCGGCTGCGCTCTCAGCGAGGACGTCAAGCGCATGACGGCCGAGGAGCGGCTGGCCGCGTTTCTTGCTCATGGCCAGCTGATCGCCCAACTCGCAGGAGCCGGCGCGTCCGTCCGGCGACGACGTCGAAACACGGTTCCGCAGAATGCGCGCTAGTGCGCCGGGTCAGTCGGCGCTGCTGATGGCCGACGTCGCCGTGTCGCTTGGGTAATCGCGTCGATCTTCTGATCGGACTGCCCGGCATGGATCCCGAACTGATGAACTGCACGCGGCAGGTCGGGCTCGCGGAAGCGATCCTGGAAATCGTCGGTCGGGAGGACTTTATCGGGATGAAGGCGTTCGCCGGCAATCCGTTCAACCTGGCGCATGCGCGTGCGGTCATCGATCTGGATCGGTAGCACGCCCCCGAACTGCAAGAAGTGGCCGTTCGCTGCATGGCTGCGATGACCGACGCGACCCGCGGACAGCTGCGCGCGATCCTGTGAGTGTCGGCCTTTCTTACACGATGCAGCCACCCGCGACCGCTTTTCTGCCTGCCTGCCGAACCAAGTCGTTGATCTGCTTATGTCAACCCCCGACTGGCAAGAATCTTGCTGGACAAGTGACGTCCGAAGGGAAGGGTCGGCCTATAAGAAAAGATAGGGGGCGACATGAAGGCAAGGATTCTCGGATTGCTGGCCGTGGGACTGCTGGCGGGGCCGATGGCGGCACAGGCGGTCGTCGTTTATCAGTTCTCGCTGGCTGCCAATGGGACCGTGGGACCGATCGCAATTCGGCTGACTGCTGGTGACTTCATCCCGGTTGGCGAGCTGGCCGCCACAGCGCTCGACAACCCGAGCATTTCGTTCACCTCTGGCACGCCATTGAGCGCGGCCGAATCGCTCCTCGGGTTCGATCAGGATGCAACCGAATCGCTGTTCGGTATTGCATTGGTTGATCCCGTTTCGGGCGGCTGGGTTCTGCTCACTCGCGACTACCCGAACGACTTCTTTCGGTTCGCACGCGCTTTCGACCAGGAAGGAACATTCACGTCGGCGGGTGGGCTCGTCGAGAGTGATCGCAGTCTCGGCACGGTCAATCCGACCGCCACCCTTTGCGTTTCCTCAACGGGCGCGTGCGTCCGCTCAGTCCCCGAACCCGGCACGCTCGCGCTGCTCGGCCTCGCTCTCGCGGGGCTGATCTTGAGCCGACGACGCACAGCGGTTCCGACACGCTCAATGTGATGTGACAACGAGCCCGGCCACGTGCCGGGCCTCTTCATTCAGCGAGGCTGTATCCACCCGTTCGCGTCGCGAGCATCGGCACTGCCCGGCGATCACAAGTCTGGCAGTTAACGATCGGCCTTCCTGCTGTACCAGTTTCCATCCCGCTTATAGAGATTGTTCTTCTCGGCGCACAGACTCTCAGCGTCTGCTCCACTGCTGCCGACCTCGGCAAGTCCAGCCAGGCCTCCGGTGGATTGCATTCGCTGCTCCTGATTGATGCACCGCTGCATGATCACGGCGTTGTCCTTCAGTCGATCAGAGTCAGACGCCTTTGGGGGGTCCCGATAGGGCCCGGACCAA
>JAGDMS010000110.1 GCA_017860575.1 Deltaproteobacteria bacterium
TTCTCCGTGTCTTCTTTCCACCCCGGTTCGTCAAACGGCAGCGGCAGGTTCTTCTCCGCGGCGGGCGGTCCGCCTGCGGGGGCGGGGGGAGCAGGGGCCGGGCGTTTTTTGGCTTTGCCGCTCGGCGCCGGAAAGACGTTGTCGCAGCGGGAACACTTGAGCACCGGGCTCTTGCCCACGAGCCGTGCCGGATCGAGCTGGTAGCTCGTCGCGCAATATGGGCATTGGATGATCACGTCGCCACCGCGTGTGGAGGAAAATTGTATGGGGAACGCAGAAAAAAGCAACGAGTCACGTGGCACCGTCGAGGCGCTCTCGGTGGTGCTGCCGGCCTTCAACGAGGAAGCCAACGTCGACAAGGTGGTGCGCACCTGCGTGGCGTATCTCGAAACCCGCATGCCCGACTACGAGCTGCTCGTCGTCAACGATGGCAGCCGCGACCGCACCGGCGAGATCCTGCGCCAGCTGCAAACGGAGTTCCCTCGCCTGCGCCCGTTGCACCACCCGCAAAATCGCGGCTACGGCGCCGCCCTGCGGACCGGGTTTGACGCCGCCACCAAGCCCTTCGTTTTCTACATGGATGGCGACGGGCAGTTTGACATCGGCGATCTGGAGCATCTGTTCCCCCTGGCCACTGACGAGGACCACATCGTCACCGGCTATCGCATCGAGCGGCGTGATCCCTTCATTCGTCGACTCAACGCCAAGCTCTTCGGCGGATGGCTCGTGCGCATCATGCTCGGGGTACGGGTGCGCGATCTCAACTGCGCCTTCAAACTGATTCCCCGGAAAGTGCTCCACTCCATCGTGCTCGAATCGCCGGGGGC
Organism: Deltaproteobacteria bacterium; assembly: GCA_017860575.1. Lineage (GTDB taxonomy): Bacteria > Desulfobacterota > Binatia > HRBIN30 > HRBIN30 > JAGDMS01. The sequence goes on from JAGDMS010000110.1 coordinate 828, forward strand.
TCTGATTAACGCGGAACTGTACGGCCGCGCAGTCCGCAAGGGATTCGGCATCAAAGAGGTCGGTGTGCATCATTACCCGCGCGCCGCCGGGGTGCAGACCGGCGCCCACCTGCGCGTGATCATCCGCGCCTTCTATGACCTGTTTCGGCTGCGCCGGAAAATCCTCGCCGGCGACCGGTAGCAGACGCTCAGCCGCCATCCGCCGGTGCCGGTGCGGCTCGCGCAGTCGTGCGGGGTGGGCCCGCCGCGAGTCTCACTTGCCCACCGGGGGCAGCACGAACTTTTCCACGCGGTTGTTCATCGTGTCGGTCACGTAGACGGCGCCTTGCTTGTCGGTCGCGATGCCGATGGGCCGATTGAAGTCGCCGCGACCCATGCCGCTCTTCCCCCAGGAGTACACCAGGTTGCCGTTGGCATACCGCGCGCACCGATGGTTGTACGAGTCGGTCACCAGCAGATCCGTCCCCAGCATGGCCACGTAGGGTTCCGTATAAAACTCCTCCCAGCCGGAGACGAAGTGCTCCTTCACGAACTTCCCTTGGCGGTCAAAGTACTGCATCCGGTGGTTGCCGGTATCGGCAACGGCCACCTGGCCGGTCTCATCCACGGCGATCCCGACCGGCTCGATAAATTCCCCGGGCTTGGAGCCGTCGTGCCCCCACGCGACGAGTTCCTTGCCGTTCGGATCGAAGCTCACGACGCGTTTGTTGCCGGTGTCGGTCACGTATAGGGCGCTGTTGTCGGGCGCAATGGCGATGCCGCGCGGACCCCAGAATCCGCTTTGCGGCCGCATCTCCAGCACAAACTGACCATTGGCGTTGAACTTCTGCACACGGTGGTTCCAGGTGTCCGCCACATACACGAACCCATCGGCGCCCACGCCGATACCGCACGGGTCCTTGAACTCGCCTGGGCCGGCACCCTCGCGCCCCCAGGTCAGTAGCGGCTTGCCATCCGCCCCCAGTTTCGCAATGCGATTGTTCTTGCTGTCCACCACGAACACGGCGCCGCTGCCATCGACCGCGATGCCGCGCGGTTCGTTGAACTGCCCCGGCCCCGCGCCCTTCTCGCCCCACGCGGCTACCGCCTGCAGGATGGACGGGCCAGCCGAATAACCCCGGGCGGCGGGCGGCGGGTTCACCGCAACCGGCGCGAACGTCATGCCGGGCTGCACGTCCTTTATGGCGTACATGACGGCGTCGCTGGATCCCGTCGGGCTGAACGCCTCGCGCGTCACCAGGAAGCGCACCAGGGTGGTCAGGTCGAGTTTCTTCCAATCCGGTTCCCACCACCCGCGAATTTGGAACGGGATCTTCTCGTAACGGTCCCCCAACGCCTTCTCGATAGCCGCCCCCGCCTCGCGGTCGATGATCACGACCGGCGTGTCCACCGTACGCACGTCGCCGGACCAGTTCACCGGGTAGTGCCGCAAGTACCAGCTCAACGGCCAGGTCGCGTTGCCGGAGACGGCCAGACGGGTTTGCGTGCCCGTGCCGAGGACGCTCCCGATCTGCTCGATACGGTCCATGACTTTGTGGATGTCGTAGGTCGACTGCACGTAGGCGAGCAGCTCCGCATGGCGCTTGGCGGGGTCTTCGTCTGGGCGCGGGGCATCGTAGAAATAGTTGCTCGCGATGAGGCTCCAGATGGTGAGCACACTGCACAGTCCGAGCGCCAGTGCGGGCCCGGGGCGGGCAAACGTGCGCCGCTCGATGAGCTGCCGGAACCACATGGCGGCGAGCAGCGCGGCGGGCACCAGCAGCGGTACCAGGAGCCACGGCACTTTCTCTTGAGCCCAGCTGTAGAAACCGAAGTTGCCCATCGTCCAGATGACGAGAAAGCGTGTGAAGCGATCCGGCAGCCAGCGCCGCATCAGCGTCGGCCCGGCCAAGACGAGCGCGACCAGCAGTACCACCGGCGCCCGTGCCGGGACGAGGACGAGGCCGGCGGCAAACGCAATCGTCGCCGCCATTGTGCCGTAGGCCAGATACCGCGTGGACGCACGTTCGCGCGCCGCCGGACGCAGCAGATGCGCCAGCAGCAGTGCCAGTGCCGGGAAGAAAATCAGCGGTTCGTAGATCACCAGATCGGGGAAGTAGTACCACCAGGGGCCGCCGATACGTTTGATCTCGTGCTGTCCCCACCAGTAACGCAGCGCACGCCCCACCGAATTCCAGTTCCGCGGGTGGGTGAATACGGACGTATAGAGCGCGAGCCAGACGATCGCGAACACGATCGCCGTGGTGACCAGCGGCACCAGCGCGCCGCGCAGGGTCGCCTTGGTCTCCGCGGTGACGCTGCGCAGCGTGGCGCGCCAGTCGCCGGCGTACACCACCTCCCAGGCCAACATCAGAAGCAAGCTCACGAGAAAGACGGGCCCGAGCGCGTACATGTCCTCCTTCGTGCAAAACGACAGGGCGAGGCAAGCGCCCGCGTAATACAGATGGCGCGCTTGGCGCTCTTCGCCGTAGCGGAAGAGGAAAAAGATCGCCGCCAGGTTGGTGAGCGCCATGTAGATGTCGTGGCGCACAAAGCGGGTAAAATAGCTCAGGCTGGGCGAGAACGTGACCAACAACAAGAAGGCGAGCGCCCCCCAGCGGCCGAGATAGCGGCGCAAGGGCCAGGCAAACGCGACCAGGCCGAGCCCGAACAGCGCCGCGCTCAAACGCGCGGTGAAGTCGGAATCGCCGAACAGGCGCATCCCCGCCGCCGTCGCGTAGTACAGCAGCGGGCCATGATACACGGGGTCGTACTCGTAGGACCCGACACCGTCGTGCGTGATCTTCCAGGAGAAGAATGCGTGGATCGACTCGTCATGGTGGAACGGCCGCTCCCCCAGAATGTACAAGCGGGTGAGGATGGCGATCGCGAAAACCGCCACATAGATGCAGCGCTCGAGGTTGAATGTCCCGACGACCGGGCGGTCCAGAAGACTCGTGGACGCGTGCCCGGAGGGCGCGCCGGTCATATTGCGATCAACGACAGTCTCTGCCATAGGAACCCAAATGTCACGCCGACGTCAGCATGCGTGGAAAGATTCCCGTGTGTATCTGCGGCTGCCTGCCTTGTCAACAAACGCCGCGGCCTGATGAAATTGTCCGTCGTCATCCCCGTGTTCAACGAGGCGGCGCGCATCGTGCCGACATTGGAGGGCGTCTTCGCCTACATGGACCGGCACCACCCCGGCTACGACGTGCTGGTGGTTGACGACGGCAGCACCGACAACACCGTTGCGCTGGTGCAAGAGCGCTTCGGGCAGCGCCCGGAATTGCAGGTGGTCTCGTATGCCGGCAACCGGGGCAAGGGCTATGCCGTCCGCTTCGGCTGCGTCCACGCGACAGGCGACGTGGTGTTGATGACCGACGCCGATTTGTCGACGCCCATCGACGAACTGGAGAAAATGCTGCCGCTGCTCGACCAGGGTTACGATCTGGTCATCGGCAGTCGTGCCCTGGCGCAGTCTGAGATTCGCCAGCGCCAGCCGTTCTACCGGGAAGGCGGCGGCAAGCTCTTCAACCTCCTGGTCCGCCTGGTGGTGCTCCCGGATTTCCATGACACGCAGTGCGGCTTCAAGCTGTTCCAGCGCAACGCCCTGCTGCCGGTGCTGCGGCAGCAGCAGATCGATGGCTTCGCCTTCGACGTCGAAATGATCGCGCTGGCGGTTGGGCATGGCTTGCGGGTGGCCGAAGTTCCCGTCGTGTGGATCAACTCGCCGACCTCGCGCGTCCGGTTATGGGCGGCCTTGCGGGCGTTCGCCGACCTTGTACAGATTCGCCGGCACGCACGACATACCGGACAAGGCGTGGGGGCTTGAGGGCGTGGGGCCCTGGGGGGATCCTGATGAACAACGGGCTCTTCCTTCCCTTCAAGCCCGCACGCCCCCACGCCCGCAAGCCGTCATTCATATATCAAGCACCACCGTCGCCTCCCAGCCCGTATCCTTCCGCTGCACACTCAGCTGGTGCAAGGTCACCGCTTTGACGTCGGCCGACAGTTCGTGACGCGCCGGATCGATGCCCTCACCTTCCAGGACGGCTTCCACACACCAGCGCGGCGCGCGGCGCGTGACCTGCACGCTGGTAGGCCGTAGCAGCAGGCCTTCGGCATCCTTGAGGTACACCAGCTCTTCGAGGAATTTGAGCAGCAACAGGTCGAGGGCGTCGTCTTCCAGACGCACCTGCCGCTGCTCGCGAAGTTGCAGGGAGGCCGGGTTTTCGAGCATCACCCGTAACGTCGCGTCCGCCGCGGCAGCGAAGCACTCTTCCAGCGTCGCCCCTGCGGCAACGAAACCGACATCCGCCGTAAAGGCGTCTTCAAGAAAGCGGTACGGCATCTCACACCGTGCACACCATCCGCCACACGCCATATGCCATACCCCGGCATGATGCCAACTGCATCGTTGCCAGCGTGGGTGGGCGGTGATAGCGTTATACGTGATGGCGTTGCCTTCCGTCCTCGATGAAATCGACCGGCTGTTCGACGAACTCGTCCGTCGCCCGTGGGGCAAGGCGGGACGACAGGTGACGCCGCTGGACGTGCGCCAGGTCGAGGATGGGTGGGTGGTCACGCTGCCGGTGGAAGACCTGTCCGCGAAGGATCTACAGGTGCATGTCGAAGGGAACTGGTTGACAGTTTCCGGCCATTCCCGCCGCGCAGAGGAGCACCGGCAAGGCAAGACGGGCTGGAGCCGCAAGGAGCAGGAGTTTTCGCTGTCCCGGACCATCGCGTTGCCCGCGGGCGCCGATCCCAGCCGTATCGACGCAACGATAGAGAAGTCCACCTTGACCATTCATATCCGCCGACGGAAGCCGTGACCGCCACCGACCCCACCCCGCCGGCATTGTTGCCGGCCGCGACGCCACGCGAACTCTCGGCCAATGAGGTGACCTTCACGGTGCCGGCAGCGGAACTGCCTTTTGCCACGACCGCGGAGATCGCGGTGGCACCCGGCTGGGTGGGCCAGGAACGCGCCCTGGCCGCGCTCGAGCTCGGGCTCGGCGTGACCCATGCGGGCTACAACATCTACGTATGTGGGCTCGGCGGAACCCAGCGCGAGCAGACGCTGGCAACCCTGCTGACGGAACTGACGCGTAGCTTCCCGCGCCCCGGAGACCGGGTCCTGGTGCAGAATTTTCAGAATCGCGATCGCCCGCGCACCTTCTATCTTCCCGCCGGGCAGGGCAAGGAACTGCGCCATGAGCTGCAAGAGTTGGTGGAGGACCTGAAGCGGGCGCTGCCCGAGACGTTTCGCAAGGAGACGTTCGAAGAGGAAAAGGAACGGCTGGCTGAGCGCTTCGGGCACGAGGGCGAAGAAATCGCCAAGGCGTTGCAGCAGCGCGCGGCGGAAAAAGGCTTCGCGCTGCAACCGCACCCGCAAGGCGGCATCATTTTCATCCCGCTCAAGGATGGCCGCCCGATGGAGGCGGAGGAGTTGCAGAAGTTGACCGAAGCGGAGCAGGAGAATCTCCGGCAACGCGAGCGCGAAGTCTCACGCGAGGTCAAGACCATGCTGCGCCGGCAGCAGGCGCTGGGACGCCGCCTGGCGCGCGAGGTCAAAGCCGCCGAACGGCGCGTCGCCGCGGATGTGATCAACCCGCTGCTCGAAGAGATCGGGCAGCACTACAGCAGCGAGGTGCAACAGTACCTGACGGAACTCCGGGAGCACATGCTGGACAACCTCGACGACTTCCGCGACCAACCGCAGGCGCCGGCCCCATTTCCCTTCGCCGCCATGGCGCCGGGGGGGTATGAGAGCGCGCTGGTCGACTACGAGGTCAACGTGCTCGTCGACAACAGCGGAGTGACCGCGGCACCGGTCATCATCGAGCCGTCGCCCGCGTACAAGAACCTCTTCGGCGCGGTGGAACGGATGGTCGACCCGTCCGGGAAACTGGTCACCAATTTCACCCGCATCAAGGCGGGGTCGTTGCTGCGCGCACACGGGGGCTGCGTCATCATCAACGCGCTCGATGCGCTGTCCGAACCACTGGTCTGGCGCTCCTTGAAACGCTGTCTGAAGAGCGGCGAACTGGAGATCGAAGGCTACGACCCCTTCGCGCTGTTTGCCACCAGTGCACTCAAACCAGAACCGATCCGCATTTCCACGCGGGTGATCCTCACCGGACCCGCGGAATTGTTTCAACTGCTGTATTTCTACGACGAGGAGTTCGGCGAGATTTTCAAGGTCCGCGCCGACTTCGGCTACGAGGTTGGGGACAAGGAAGCGCGGGCCAGCTTCTACGCCCAAGTCGCGCGCATCGTGCGCGAGGAGCAGCTGCCACCGTTCACCGCCGCAGCCGTCGCCGCACTGATGGAGTTCGGCGCCCGGCTGATCAACGATCGGCGCAAGCTGCCCAGCCAGTGGGATCCCGTATCCGACGTCATGCGCGAAGCGGCCTTCTGGTGCCGCAAGCAGGATGGGCGCGAGGTCGACGCCACTCACGTGCACCAGGCCCTCGAGCAGCGGATCTTCCGGCTCAATCGCTACGAGGAAAAGCTGCGCGAATTCATCCGCGACGGCACCCTGCTGGTGGATCTCGATGGCAGCAAGGTGGGACAACTCAACGGCCTGGCCGTGGCGACGCCCGTCACGGGTGACAGCCGCCGTCTCCATGGGCAGCCAGGGGATCATCAACGTCGAGCGCGAAGCCCAGATGAGCGGACGGACGCACGACAAGGGCGTGTTCATCATCTCCGGCTATCTGCGCCGCACCTACGCCCAGGATTTTCCCCTCAGCCTCTCGGCCAGCGTGTGCTTCGAGCAGTCGTACTCCGGGATCGAGGGCGACAGCGCATCATCCACCGAACTCTACGCGTTGCTCTCCAGCTTGAGCGGGGTACCCTTGCGCCAGGATCTCGGTGTCACCGGCAGCGTCAATCAGTGGGGGGAAATTCAACCGATCGGTGGCATCAACGAGAAGATTGAAGGTTTCTTCGCCACCTGCCTCGAGGTCGGCCTCACGGGCCGCCAGGGCGTTGTCATGCCGGTGCAGAACGTCGACAACCTGGTGCTGCGTCCGCAGGTCATCGAGGCGATCGCCAACCGGCAGTTCCACCTCTACCCCATCCACACCATCGACGAGGGGCTGGAGGTCCTGACGGGCACCAAGGCCGGCAGCGTCGGCGATGAGGGCAGCATCCACCATCTCGTATCGCAGCGGCTACGGCACCTGGCTGAAGGCCTGCGGGCCAGCTTCTGTGAAGTAGTCAGGACCTCGATCTCGTCCCCGCTGCGCTCCACCGACACCAACTTGCGCTGCGGCTGGGTGAAGCCGGCACGCGCCACCACGTTGTCGATGCGGCGCCGGATCTCCGCTTCGTTGGCGGCCGCGTAGGCACCACGGAGCAACACCCGCCCGTAATACTCACTGGCCCGCGCTTGTTTGCAGGCCGGGCAGACGGCCCAGCTGGCGCGCGCCAGGAGGGCGTGCGTGACCGCGCGTTCGCGGCGCCATGTCTGCCGTGAGAAGACCGCACCGCAGCGTTCGCAGATGGTGACCTCTTGCGGCCGCCGCGATCGCCCCGCTCCCGCCGGCTTTTTCTCGCTGCGCGTGCCCTTGCGGTTCAAGCTCCGGATTAACCCTTTTCCTGTGCTCATCCCTGCAACCCTTTCTCGTGCCGTGCCGTCAGCACCCGATCCCCGAGGCATCCTGCCCCCGGTTCGTGCATCGCATGATATCACCTTCGCAGATATCCTCTACCGATCGACGTGCGGTGGCGACCGTACCCCCGACAGGGCGACGATCACGAACGGGGCCTGCCGGGGTCGGCGTCCGCCTGCCAGGGGGACCCCTCATCCCTGCACCGCCCGCGGGTCGAGGCGGTCGCGCAGATAATCGCCGAGGAAATTGAAGGCCATGACGGTGAGGAAGATGAACACACCGGGCGTGAGAATCCACGGGTACTTGACCAAGTTCTGCACGTTCTGTGCGTCCGCGAGCAGATTGCCCCAACTGGCGCTCGGCTCTTGAATCCCGAGTCCCAAAAGCGACAGTGCGCTTTCCCCCAGGATGAAGCTCGGAATGCTGATGGTCGCCGCAATGGTGGTGTAGCTGAAGGTGCCGGGAATGACGTGCCGCGTCAGGATGCGCCAGCGGCTGGCACCCAGCGCGCGCGCCGCGGTCACGTACGCGGACTCGCGCAGCGACGACACCATGCCCCGGATCACACGGGCGAAGCCCGCCCAGTTGATAAAGCTGAGCAGCACCACGATCAGAAAGAAGGTCGTGGCCGACGACAGGTTGACGGGGATCACCGCCGCCAGGGCCAGCAGGAAGTAGAAGGACGGCAACGACATCTCCACCTCCACCAGACGCATGATCACATTGTCCACCCAGCCACCGCTGTACCCGGCGATGCTGCCGACCACGGTGCCGATGCTGAAGCTGATCGCCACGCCGACGATGCCGATGAACAGGCTCACCCGGCCGCCGTGCACGATGCGCGAAAACAGATCGCGCCCGAGCCCATCCGTCCCCAGCAGGAAGAACTGCCCCGCCCCCGGCGGCGTCGTGAATAGGTGTCCGTCGGAGAACAGACGGATCGGCACCCGCACCGCGGATTGCTCCTCGTAGCGCCGCAGCACCGGATCGGCGAGCACATAGGGATGCGTGTAGAAGAGACTCTCGCTCCCCCACGCCGCCGGACGGACGTACACACGGGACGGTGGGCAGTGCGGAAACGATCGGTTCTGGGCGGTGAAATCGTACGGTGCCACAAACGGAGCCGCCAGCGCAGCAAGATAGAAGACTGCCAGCAGCCCCCCGCTCGCCCAAATGACGGCCCCGGCGCGGCGTCTCGCAGTCATGGCCTTTCCCCCTACCGTGCGCTCTCCAGGCGCGTGAAGTCGATGCGCGGGTCCACCCAGGTCAGCACCAGATCCGCCAGCAGATTGCCCGTCAGCAACAACACCGAGCCCATGAGGACCGAGCCCATCACCAGGTAGACGTCGAGCGAACGCACGGCGTCGAGCATCAGGGTGCCCAACCCCTGTAGGTTCATCACCGCCTCCACCAACGCCGCGCCGCCGAGCAAATTCCCCAGTTCGTATCCGGCCAGTGTGATGAACGGGTTGAGCGCGTTGCGCAGGATGTGCTTGCCAACCACGGCGCGCTCGGAGAGGCCTTTGGCGCGCGCCGTCCGCACGAAGTCCGCCTGCTTGATTTCGAGAATGTTGGCGCGCATCAGCCGCATCAGGCTCGCCATCCCCGCGACACCCAGAACGGTCATCGGCAACCACAGGTGGTGGAGACGGTCCATCACCCGACCCCAGAACGGCAGACTGTCGTAGGAGACGGAAAAAGAGCCACCGATGGGAAACCAGCCGGTGCGCAGTGCCATAAACATCAGCAGAAACGCCAGAAAGAAGTTCGGCAGGGACATTCCGAAGAACGCCAGGAACGACAACAGCCGGTCGGTGATCGAGTTGGGGCGTAGCGCCACGATGATCCCAATCGGGATCGCCAGGCTCCACGTCATCAGCATGCTCGCAGTGGCCAGAATGACCGTGTTCAGGGCACGCGCACCGATCAGGTCGACGACGTTCACCCGATAGGCCACGGAAATGCCCAAATCCAGGTGCAGCACGCGCCACAACCATTTCCCATAACGCAGCGGCAGCGGCTCGCCGTATCCGAACTGCAGTTCCATCTGATGAATCGCCTCCGGCGAGATCGTCGGGTTCATTTTGAGGGCGCTGAAGTAATCGCCGGGCGCCAGATCGATGACGGCAAAGGATAGAAACGTGATGCCCAACAGCAGGGGAATCATGTGGAGCAGGCGGCGGGCGAGGTAGGCAAGCATGGGGTTGGGGGCTGGGGATCCGAGGCTAGGGGCTGGTACCGACCCCTGCCCCCCGACCCCCAGCCCCTGTCCTCTTCATTGCGCGATACGGATCAGCTCCGGGCGGTCGAGACCCCACACGGTCGGACGGTAGTTCCGCACGCGGTCCTTGTAGGCAACGAATTGCAGCGGGCGGACAGTCTCAATCAGGGGCAGTTGGTCGTGTAGAATCTCCTGAATGCGCCAGTAGTACTGCGGCCGTTTGTGCGGGTCCAGCTCGCGCGAGCCCTGATCAAGCAAACGGTCGATCTCCGCCTCCCACGGCGTGGCCGGTGCCGGCTGATTGGGGTGCCAGAGGTGCAGGTTGCCACTGGAACGCAGCAGGTTGGCGCCGTTATTGGGCTCGATGGTACCGGTAAAGCCGATCAGAATGGCATCCCAGTCGAACGTGTGATCGAGCTTCTCGACCAGCGTGGTGAAGTCGAGCGGCCGATAATTGACCTTCATGCCGAGCTTGGTCCAGTCCTCCTTCAGGATGGAGCACGTCCGTTCGCGCACCTGGTTGCCGGCATTGGTGTTGAGCGCGAACTCGACGGGGTTGCCGGCGGCGTCCTCAATCGTGCCGTCGCCGTCGCGATCGACGTAGCCCCCTGCCTTCAGTTCGCGGCGGGCCTCCTCCAGATCATAGGCATAATCCTGCAGGTGAGGATTGTAGTACCGCTTGTTCTCGGGCGAGATGTCCGTCACCGCTGGTTGACCATACCCATTGAGGCAGTTGACGATCATCGACTGTTTGTCGACCGCGTGCGCCACGGCCTTCAGAAAATGCGGGTCGGCAAACCAGTTCAGGCGCGGGTCGCGCTTGCCCTCGCGCACGTAATGTTGCGGGTTGCGATTGAAAGCGATGAACTGCGCCCCTGTGTCCAGGCCGATCTCCTGCACGGTAATCTTGCGCTCGTCCGCCTTGGCGCGCAGGTCCCCGACTTCTTCCGGCCGCGGCGAGTGGACGTCGGTCTGTCCGGCCAGGAACTTGAGATACATCGTGTCCTGGTTCGGCACGATGAGAATCGTGCGGGTTTCCAGGTATGGCAAGGGCTGCCCAGCATCGTCCTTCATCCAGTAGCTGGGGTTGCGCTGGTACTCGAGGAACTGCGCCGGGACGTACCGTAGCATGCGGTAGGGTCCGGTGCCGACAATCTGTGCCGGGGGTGTGTTGATCCCCCACGCCTGCACGAACGTGCCATTCTCCAGCGTCGCCCCGAGGATATGCTTGGGCAGGATGCCGAAACCGAGCGCGTTGATCAGCGGCGCGAACGGGCGCGGGAGGATGAGACGCACAACGGTGTCGTTCACGACCTCCACTTTCATGCGCTCCCCATCGATCTGGAGCGTGTGTTTCGTACTGTTGGGGACGCGTGTGTCAAAGATCGCGTCGAGCGTGAAGGCAACGTCGGCGGCGGTGAAGGCGACCCCATCGTGCCAGCGAACGTCACGACGGAGGGTAACGGTGTAGACGGTGCCGTCCGCGTTGATCTCCCATTTCTCGGCCAGGAGCGGCTCCATCTCCGTGGTCAGCGGATTCAGGCGCACCAAGCCCTCGAAGCTGTCACCGACGGCCGCCGCCGATGCACTGTCAACGACGAGCAGGGGATTGAACGTCTTCGGATCACTGATGGTGGCGCTCAGTAGCCGCTGGGGACGGGTCTCCGCCACCGGCGTCCCAGCGGAGGTCTCGGCAGTTTGTCGGCAGCCGAGCATCAGCGCTGCCAGCGCAGCGGTGACAATGAGGCGTCCCATCAATCGGCGATCGCGTCGAGGCTGACCACCTTGCTGCCTGGCGGTGTCTGCAAAGCAAACACGGATCGATCCAGCACGGGATTTAGATCAACGTCTTCCAGGGTCATCTGCAACGAACGGTGTGCCAACGGCACCTCGAGTCCGATCCGGGTCGCTACCGGACATCCATTCCGCTGCTCGTAGTCGCCGAAGGTGGCTCGCCATTGCGGTTGTCCGTCCACGCCGCGTTCCTCCGCCGCCACCGGTAGATCCGCTTCCGAGAACCACACCAGCAGCGCGCCGTGCGCCAAGTCCTGCCACAAGCGCACGGCACCGGCCTGCGGATCAAACGAGACCGCCGAGTGCCGCCCCAGCCGCGGCGGTGGCGTGCCGAGCACGATATCGACCAATTCGCGTACTGGCAAGCCGATGTGGATGTAGCGCCGCAGATTCTCGGGCGACGCCTCTCCGCGGTAGAACGTGTTGTCCTTGTAGGCGGTGAGCGCACCGTCGTCGGCCGTCAACACGAACACCGCACCGAACAGCGACGTCACCTCGACCCGCAGCCGGTCCGGCCGGGCGACGATGAGGACTTGTCGGGCGCTGGTGGATTGGTCCGCATCGCGGTAGCGCAGACGGCTGAGCGCCCGTAGGCTGCGCACCGTCTCACGCCGATTCGCCAGCACCGTCTCCAACTCGGCGGCGGATGGCAGCCGCGCGGGTGGGAGCGGCGTGCTCGGTCGCCGCAGGCTCGCGCAGCCGGCGCTCACGATGCCGAGCGCCACCGCCAGTATCATCGGCCCGCCGTGGCGGCGACATCTAGCCATCGCGCCCCGCGCGGAGGGAGCGGGAGACCGGCCGGCGGCAGCGCAGCGCCCCTTCACGCGGTCAGGATTCCTTTCCCGCGTCCGTCCGATGCCCCTCGAGCCCGTCGATTTTCGCTTTGATGCGCTCGAGCTGCTCTTTCTCCTTCGTGTGCGCCAGCGCATCCTGATACAGGCGCAGCGCCTCGTCGGATCGGCCGGTCTGGCGATAGGCGTCGGCCAGGTGCTCGGTGACGGTCGCATCGTCACCCGCCAGTTCAAGGGCGCGTTGGAGCACCTCCACCGCTTTGTCATACTGCCCGCGTTGATAATATACCCACCCCAGACTGTCGACGAAGAACCCGTCATTCGGGTCGAGCGCGATGGCCCGTCGGATGAGCGCTTCGGCTTCGTCGAGTCGCACACCCATTTCCGCGTACGTGTACCCAAGGTAGTTCAAGGCCGCGGCGTTCTGCGGGTTCAACTCGATGGCTTTCCGCATTTCGGCGATGCCGGCATCCTTGTCCTTCGCCTCGTCGTACAGCGCCCCCAAGGTGAAATGGTACTTGTCGTTGTTCGGCTCACGCTCCACCATGGTTCGCATCAAGCGGATGGCCCCTTGGAGGTCGCCTTTCTCGCGGTACAGGGACGCCAGCAAGCCGACCAGTTCGGGGTTCTCCCCCTTGGCATCGAGCGCTTCCTTGACGTGCGCGATGGCGTCGTCCAGCCGACCCTCTTTCTGCCGAATGTAGGCAATGCGGACGGCGGCATCGGCATAATACTCCGAATCAGGCGGAATTTGGTCGAATTCCTCCGCCGCGCGGTCGAAATCCTGCATTTCGGCATGCACCGACGCCAGGTAGTAGCGCACCCGGACGTTGTCCGGTTCCGCGGCCAACACCAGTGCAAACTCCGTCGCCGCCTTGTCGTAGTCGCCCTTCTCGAAAAAAATCAGGCCGATCTTTACCCGTGTGTCTTGCGGATCGGTCTCCGTCTTCTCGAGCTCCCGGAACTGGGACAAAGCCTCGTCCAGCTTACGCTGTCCGACGTACAGGCCCCCGAGCCGTTTGCGCGCCACGGCGTTCTGCGGATCGGTCTTCAGAACCTGTTGATACAGCTCGATGGCCCGCTCGGGCTGATCCTGCGCCTCATAGAGCAACGCCATGTCCAGGAGCACCATCTCCGAATGCGGATTCAAGCGCAGGGCCTCGCGGTACGCGCTGGCAGCGATGTCGAAATTCCGGGCGGCGGCTTCCACCCGGCCCAGATAGTAATAGCCCAGGAACGACTGCGGGTTGATGCGCGTCAACTCTTCGAGAATGGCCACCGCGCGCTCGTACTCGCCCTGCTTGCCGAAGAGCGCGCCCAGGAACAACCGGGCTTCCTGGTTGTTGGGGTCCAGTTGCAGGATCATCTCATACTCGTGCATCGCCGCTTCATCCTGCCCGAGGGCGGAGAGCACGCCGGCAAACAGGACGCGCGCCTGAACGTTCGAGGGGTCCAGGCCCACGGCTTTTTCGATTTGCTGTTGGGCGTCCTGCAATCGATTGCTGCGCACGTACAACATCGCCAGACGCTGTCGCAGCAAGGCCGACGTCGGATCGGCCGCGGCCGCCTGTTCGTATTCCCTCATGGCGACCGCTTGGTCGCCGCGGTTCATCGCGATCTCGGCGCGCAAGAAATGGCCGAGCGGCTTCGCATCAGGCGGGAGGGGCGCATCCGCGGTCTCGGAAGGACCCAACTCCGCCACCTGGGGGACGCCACCGGGGGAAACAACCTTTCTCGAAATCGCAGCGCAGCCACCGAGGAGCACGCAGCACCCCGCGATGAGCACCGCATTCCATCTACGGGGCAAGTGCCTTTGCATCATCGGTAGTTGGTAGCATAGTCGTCCAGACCGGCGGTAGCAACGACGCCGTCGGCCGTGGTCGTCGTACGCACCGGCGCGGATGGCGACCCCGTGGGCAATGGTTCGGCGCATGACGTGGGAGCGGTTGGAATCCTCGTTTGGGAGGCAGCGAGTTCTAAATTAGATCACTATCGGTTGGCAGCCAGCATGCGGGCCTCATGGTTCCTCGGCGTTCAGAATCCGTTCCAATTGAGTCAAGTTCCCGTTCGGAGCCGCGCCCAGCGACCCACCCTCTCCGCCGGACGCCTCGGGCGTGCAGGCGGGGAGGGCCCGGCCGATTCTTTACGACGCCCCCGCCTCGCTAGGTCAGTTGCTTAGCCAGGGACGCCGTCAGGCGCCGCAACAGACTGCGCGGCAGAACGCTCGTGGCCGCAAGAAGGGAACGATAATACAAGCCCGGCACGCATACCAGCGTGCCGCTCTCCAAAGCGGTTAGCGACTCCTCCACCACGGCCTCCGGGGTCATCAGCGTAAAGTCAGGCAGCGGAGAGGTATCCATGCCGGCATGCTTCTGGAAATCCGTACGGGTGAAACCCGGGCTCAGGGCCTGGACCCGGACGCCCGTATCGCGCAGTTCCTCGTAGAGCGCCTCGGTAAAACTGTTCAGGTACGCTTTGGTCGCGCCATAGGTTGCGGTAAACGGCATCGGTTGAAAGGCTCCCAACGACGATACGTTGATGATCCCGCCCTTGCCGCGGCCAATCATTCCCGGCAGCGCCGCGCGGGTCAGCCGGACCGGCGCCAGGACATTCACGCGAATCTCGGCTTCCTCCCGATCGATGTCCAGCTCGGCAAACGGTCCGGAGGTGCCAAACGCCGCGTTGTTCACCAGCAGTTCCAACGCGTCATCCTGCGCAACCGCCTTTTCCACGACACGCAACTCCGCGGGATCGCCAAGGTCAACGACGAGCGGCTCGACCACGGCGCCATGGGCGCGGCGCAGGCGCCGGGCCAGGGCGTTCAAGCGATCACGGCGCCGTGCGACGATGACCACCTCGTACGCATCGCGCGCCAGACGCTCGGCAAACGCCATCCCGATGCCGGACGACGCGCCGGTGACCAGTGCCCGGCGGCGGCCGTTCTGCTGCGGTTTCCCCTTCTCGTACTTCGCCAACGGAACCTCCCGCTCCTTGCTTGCCTTTCGCACGACTGCACGCACGATTCAACCACGAACCCCCGGCGCCGATCGAGGTCTGGTGCGATTACCGCATGCGTTGGCAGGACTGTGACCCGCCGAGTTGACGATCAGCGCGCATTCGCCTGAACGCCCACCAGTGTGATAAGCCTACCGCTGAGATTTCACGCGAAGCGGCCTGGAAGCGCGAGGAGCGACGGCCAGACCCTTGCGCGGAGGCAGTCATGGAAAAACGCAGTTACCATCGGTTATCCGCCCAGGATCAGTCGTTCCTGCTCATGGAGAGTCCGACCACCCCGATGCACGTCTCGTCGACGCAGATCTTCGAGGCGGGGTCCTTGCGGACACCCGAAGGCGGAATCGATGTCGAGACTTACAAGAAGGCCGTCGCGGCGGTGCTCCACCTCGTGCCGCGCTACCGGCAGCGTCTCGAATGGATTCCGATGGAGAACCGGGCAGTGTGGGTGGATGACCCACACTTCAATCTCGACTACCACATCCGGCACTCGGCCCTGCCCCGGCCCGGGACCGAGGAGCAGCTCAAACGGCTGTCCGCCCGCATCATGGCGCAGCAGCTCGACCGGTCGCGGCCGCTCTGGGAGATCTGGGTGGTCGAGGGATTGGAAGGTGGCCGCTTCGCGACGGTCAACAAGATCCACCATTGCATGATCGACGGCCTGGCCGGGGTCGACCTGGCCTACAGCCTGTTCTCGACCACCCCGCGCTATGAAATCCAGGAGGCGCCGCGGTACGTTCCCCACACGGCGCCAGCGGGCTTGGATCTGCTGCGCGACTCCCTACGCCGGCGGTTGCGGTTACCGCTCGAGATCATCCGCGGCGTGCGTGATTTCCGCCGGGAAACGGAGAGCTTGCGGCAGGATCTCGCCATCCGCGCGCGCGCCATCGCCGACCTGATCGGCACCACGGCGCAGGCGGCGTCGGAAACCCCGCTGAACCAGCCGTTGGGACCCCACCGGCGCTTCGATTATCTGGCCTTGCCCCTCGCGCATTTCAAGGCCGTCAGCAAAGCGTTTGAATGCACGCTGAACGACGTCGTGCTGGCCACGGTGGCGGGCGCAATGCGCGAATTCCTGATGGCGCGCCGTGTCCACCCGGAAGATATGGAGTTTCGCGTCGCGGCCCCGGTGAGTGTCCGCACCAAAGAGGAACGCGGCGGCATGGGCAATCGCGTGTCGAACTGGTTCATCCCGCTACCGATCGGCGAAGCGAACCCGCGCCAGCGACTGGAGACGATCCAAAAGCTGACCCAGAAACTGAAGACATCCCAGCAGGCCCTCGGGGTGCAGATGATGATGGCCGTCGCGGAGTGGACGCCGACGGTCGTGCTGTCCACGGCGATGCGTGGTGCCAGTGCCGCCAGCAACATGATTGTCACGAACGTGCCGGGGCCACAGGACACACTCTACTTGCTGGGCGCCAAGCTGCTCTACATGTTCCCCGGCGTGCCGCTGCTGGAAAACCAGGGACTCGGTATCGCGCTCGTCAGCTATGCGGGCACTCTCTGCTGGGGTTTCAACGCCGACTACGAACTGGTGCCCGACCTGGCGAAGTTCGTAAAGTTGATCGAACGTTCGTTCAACGAACTGGCTGCCGTTGCCGGAGTCGATCGTACACGGGCGCCCCGCGAGGCAGCGCCGCCGGCAGTGGTCGCACTGCGCTCGAGCACGAACGGCCGCCACGAGAAGCGCAAGCAAAAGGGAGCGGCGCAGGTCAAGGCGGCCGCTAAAACGCGCGGCCGCGCGGCCGGCGATCGCCACGCTGCGGGCCCTCCAAAAGCATCCGCCGACGAGAAGTCCCGCGCCTGAGCCGGCACGGTGCTGGTTCGGGAAGGTCGTCCGCTGACCTCCCCGCGCCGCGGCATCGGCCATCCGCGCCGCCACCTCCAGCGGGATTGCGCCGCCTGCAGCCGGGACCTGGGTGTGGCGCAAGCCTCGCCGCGGATCCCGTCTGGGCGGCCGCTCAGCTATCGCGGCCGCCCTCGTTGGGTGTTGCCGTTAGCGTTTGGCGATCTTCGAGAACTCTACGACCTCGGTCTTTAGCGGCACGATGGGTTCCTCGGGAAGCAGGAAGCGCCAGTACACGATCCCCATCGGGCGACCTTCCGTGTCCAGCCAGTTGGGAATACCCGGGTTCTGGTGGGCCACCACCATCCGGAAACTCCCGTCGGGCTCGAGCGTGGTCTGTTTGCGATTACGCGACACCTGCCGGGTCACGTAGTCGTAGGTCTGCAGGAAAGGGTTCCACAGATTGACGTTCGCAAAACGGCACTTGGGGAAGCGTCCCTCGATCACCAGGGCCTGATCTGGGTTGAGATAATACGGAGCCATCGCATAAGCGGCATCGAGCAGCGTGAACCCCACGTCGCCTTCTGGCAGCTCAGGCGGGTTGAATTGATTCGGCACGATTGAGACCCAGCTGGGAACCTGCCCCGCCTGCATGAACGGCGGCCGATCGATCGTGCGTGAACGCAAGTAGGTCGCAACGCGGCGGAGGCCGAGCGCGATCGACGCCGCATCGGCCGGCGGCCGCGGACCGAGCGGGTCGAGCGGCTCGATACTGAGCGGGATGACCTTGGTGGGATCGGCCGCCACCGGCCGTTCCTGCTCGAAATAGTGCCGCGTGGTGATACTCCCGACCTCGGGATCGAGCTTGAACCAATTGCCCGGCCGTTGCTCCGGACTCAGGATCACTTCATAGCTGCCATCGGCAGCCACCTTGAGGTCCTTGTCGCTGATGGCAAGCGCGGTGCGCTGGGAGAACCCGCCTTCGTTTGTCCCCAGCTCAATGCTGAGCGAGGTGTAGACCGCGCCCGCCGTATTGCCACGAATGCGATAGCCACGATCGGGGCGGATGAACGCGGTGTAGTAGATGGCATCGGGGTTGTCACCAAAGAATTTCTTTGTTGGCGAGACGAAGCGATAAAAGACGGGACGCTCCAGGTCCGCTTCCGCAAACAGTTCCAGTCCCGACAGCAGCAACTGCGTCACGTAGCGGTGGCCTTCCGGCACGCGCTCGGCGTTACCCCACTCGGGCCCCAGAAAACGGGTGTCGATGTCTCGCAGCAAATCAAGCAATTCGTGAAATGCCTCGCGTGTTTGCGTCGCGGGGGTGGAAGACTGCTGGCCTTCGGTCATGTGCTCTCCTTCATCAACTGGTGATCGGACCGCAATTGGAACCGCGTCTAGCTACCACAGCCCTGCTAATAGATCCATCCAGCTAATCGCATCAACAGGCCTGGCTCCATCCCACCGGTTGCGACTGAAGGCTGCCGCAGGCTGAAGTCCTGCAGCTACCTCCGATCGAGGCCGCGTGCGGGGGTACAGGCGGAGTAAACAATGATTTGTAGGCGCAGGACTTCAGCCTGCGCTGTCCCGTCCAGGCCGCGGCTCAGCCGCCGCGGCTGCGCTCGAGATTGAAGTACCGCATGTACTTGCTGAAGCGCTCGGCAACCATGTCGTTGTCCAAGCCGAAGTCCTCGGCCCGGTACACGTGCTCGCCGTGCTTACCGCGCGGATTCTCCGCGTGCCAGCGGCGGAGATGGCGCTCGGCGGCGTCGGTCCACTGGAGGCCGAAGTGGTCGTACACGCGCCGCGCCACCCCAACCGGGTCGCTGAGAATCTCGCGGAAGTGCGCGTCGAAAAACTGCTGCGGATCGCACTTCCGGCGCAGGGCGACGTAACGGTCCATCCGCGTGGCCCATAGGTCGAGCGTCCAGCGCGCGATCGCGGCGCGGTCGACATCGGACTCGTAGAGCGCGCGAAAGCCGGCCAGCAGGCTGCAGGCCGAAGACATCACCTCGCATGGGTCCCGGTGCGTGTGCACGATGCAGGCATCCGGATAGACGGCCAGCAACGCCCGCAGGTGGGCCAGGTGCGCGGGGTATTTGAGCAGCCAGCGGCGTTCGGGCGTGTGGTAACCGATGAGCTTCAGCAGGTCGCGGTGGCGTGCGTAGGACGGCACCATGTCCACCTGCGCGTACCAGGCAGAATAGGAAGGAATGGTCGCGGTGGCATCGAACGTGTCGTCGGTGAAACTCTGCTGCAGCAGATGCAGGCATTCCTCGGCCGTGTCGGGGAGCATGAGGTGAATGGCCTTGAGGCTCGGATCGCCCTCGTACATCCAGTCGATCTCGCGGATGGCGCGCTGGTAGTCTGGGTGGCGTTCCCACTGCTCACGCGGCGGACGCGGCTGCGGTGCGGTGGCCAGCCAGTATTCCAGCACCTGGCTCGCCGGGTCTTGCGACAGCAGGTGATGCAACGCGGTGGTACCGGTGCGAATGATGCCGAGGATGAACAGCGGCCGGCGAATCTCGGTGCGCAGAATGGCGGGATGGTCCTTCCACATTCGCTGTGCCCGCGGTCGGTTGCGCAGGATGTTGAGCAGTCGCCCCCGCGCCCAGTCTTGCCCGGCCGGGCTGAGGCGCGACTCGCGGTCGTAGGCCGCGAGCAGGACGCGCAGGCCCTCGAGGTACGACGGGTCGCCGAAATCGTCGGAGCCGGCGAGTTGGCGCGCCTGTTCGTGTAACGATTCTTCCCAGGCAACGAAGCTGAACCGCTTGTCCGCTGCAGACTGCGTCATTTGGTTCATCACGACATGCAACGCCCGGGTGGCCCGCGGCGCGGCTATTTCCGCTGCGCAGCGCTGCGACCGGCCCGGACCCCGAAGAAGGTGCCGTCGCCGAGCGAGATACCGCTGCAGTAACCACCCTTGGCAAGGCCCGACGTCGTACGGCCCGCGGCGTAGAGCCCGGGAACCATGCGGCCATCCGGGCTGAGCACTTCGCCCGTGGGCAACGTGTGCAGCCCGCCCAAGGTGAAGGCACAGTACGACTTGCCGATCCCATCCTGGCGGCTGACGCGCAGATCGAAGGCGGCGTAGGGTGGGGTGTCGAGCGGGCGCAGCAGCTCCGGGGACTTATGAAAGAGCGGATCCGTACCCTGCGCCGCGAAGCGGTTGTAGTACTCGACCGTGGACTGGAGAGCGCCGGTCGGGAACCCGATGCTCTGTTCCAACTCCGCTACCGTCTCCTCGACGAACGCGGCATGCAAACCGTAGACGGTCGGCTCGTAAAAGGAGGTATCGACGATCAGGAACAACTCCCCGTTCTGCCGGAAGATGCCCTCCTGGCCGATCCGGCCGAGATAGGTGTCCTCGTTGATCACGCGCTGCCCGTACCCGTTCACCAGGATGCCGCACAGCAGCTTGTCCGGAGGACCGACCGGGTAGCCGATTTCGGCAGCGTCCATCCGGACGATATCGGCCCCCGCCCCCATCGCCATGCGGATGGCCCGGCCGTCGTCTCCGTCGGTGCCGAGCTTGTACTCGCACGCCCAGATGACCGGTACGTAGCGCTTGACCATTTCCTCGTTCATCATGAAGCCGCCGGCCGCCAGCACGACACCACGCCGGGCACGCACCAAGCGCTCCCGCTTGTCCTGCCAAAGCACTGCACCGACAACGCGGCCGTGCTCGCGCGCGTCGACCACCAGGGTGTCGCACCGGGCGTCACACTCGAAGCGCACGCCGGCGCGCTCGCTCGCTGCGATCAGCCGCTGCATCAGAAAGCCGCCGGCGGAACCGGTGAATTGCGGCTTGTGCCCGCGCGGCGCCGGCTTGGCGATGCGGTCGAACGGATAGGCGTTCTCGCCGCCGGAGAAGGCCAGGCAATCGTCAGTGGGCGACTCGGTGCCGCCGCGGACCGGGTAGAAGCTGCGCTTGAACGGCACGCCATGCGCCTCCAGCCAGTGGAAGTGCGCGACGCTTTCGTCGCAATAGACACGGGTCTTCGCCGCGTCCGGTTCCGGCCCGAGCGCGGCCATCAGAAACTTATACATCTCGTCCGGCGTGTCCTCGAAACCGCACGCGGTCTGCACCGGCGTGCCGCCGCCCATGTAGATCTGCCCGCCCGAGTTGGCCGACGTGCCACCGCCGCCGCTGGCGCGCTCGGCCACCAGCACCTCCGCGCCGGCCTCGGCGGCGGCAATCGCCGCGCATGCCCCGGCGCAGCCACAACCGACCACGACCACGTCGGCTTCCAGATCCCAGGTGCCGACTTCCGTAACGCTCCGGACCTCCGTCGGGTTTATCCGCTCCTTACCCACAGCACTTCCTCCTGGCCAGCCTGACTTCTCGGCCCTGTTGTGACATAAAATCCATCCGATTGCGTCCTGCGTTATGCGAAGCTGTCATTCCCGCGCAGGAGTCTGTCGTAAAACTGGAGTGGAATGCCGTCACCCCGGCGCAAGCCGGGGTCCAGCGCCCGTGGGAAACCAAACTGCTGACGTTCCAGCCCTGGATC
>JAGDMS010000583.1 GCA_017860575.1 Deltaproteobacteria bacterium
CCGCTCCACCGTTGCAGAACGAAAGCAAAAAGCTTATTGTGATTAAATGGATGCATGAATATGTCGAATTCGCCCCAGAAGGCGGTGCTCAACCCCACAGGCTGAAAATGTAGCCTGCGCGGAATGTTCGCAAGGATATGCGACAGGGAGCTCGGGAGCTAAAGAATGAGACGTTGGATGAAGGGTACCGTGGCCGGAATCATCGGGCTGGGGATCGTTGGTGTGGGAGTCGTCTGGTATGTGCTGCGGGGCAGCGATCTGGGGACAGCCTACCGTACGGCAGTCGTGAAACGCGGAGAACTGCTGGTCTCCATCAGCGCCACCGGCACCGTGGTTCCGGAGGAGGTGATTGATGTCGGCGCCCAGATCGCCGGGCAGATCGTGTCCTTCGGCAGGGATGCCGCCGGCCGGACCGTCGACTACGGTTCGGTGGTCGAAGAAGGGACGGTGCTGGCCAAGATCGACGACTCGCTCTATTCCGCGGACGCGGCCCAGGCCGAGGCCCAGGTGCAGTCCGGAAAGGCGGCGCTGCAGCGGGCGGAAGCCGATCTAGGCCAATTGCAGGCCAAGCTCCACCAGGCCGAGCGCGACTGGCAGCGGGCACAGAAGCTGGGCCCATCCGAAGCGCTGTCCCAAGCCAGCTTCGACGCCTACAAGTCGGCCTACGAGACGGCCACGGCCAACGTCGCCGTGGGCCAGGCCGCCATCCTGCAGGCCAGGGCCAGTCTGGCCCAGGCCGAGGCCTTTCTGCGGCGGGCCCAGCGCAACCTGGGTTACTGCACGATCAAGTCGCCGGTCAAGGGCGTCATCATCGACCGTCGGGTAAACATCGGGCAGACCGTTGTCGCCAGCCTGAACGCTCCCAGCCTCTTCCTGATCGCCAAGGATCTCAAGCGCATGCAGGTTTGGGTGGCGGTCAACGAGGCGGACATCGGCAAGATTCGTACCGGTCAGCCGGTGACCTTCACCGTGGATGCCTTCCCGGGCGAAGCTTTCCGGGGAGAAGTCGGCAAGGTCCGGCTCAATGCGTCCATGACCCAGAATGTCGTCACCTACACCGTGGAAGTGGTCACCGACAATTTAAGCGGACGCCTGCTCCCCTACCTGACCGCCAATGTCCAATTCGAGATGAATCGACGGACGGATGTGCTCCAGGTGCCCAATGCGGCCCTGCGTTTCAGACCGGCGCCCGAACAGATCGCGCCGGAGTTCCGCGATGCCTTTGCCTCCACCGCGGAGGGCCTGGCGAAACCCAGAGAGGGGCAGAGGCCTGGTTCAGGCCAGGCCGCAGACGCCGGAGCGCCTGCAGCCCGCTCCAGCCTTTGGTTGCCTGCGGGTGAGTACGTGCGCCCGCTCACTGTCAAGGTGGGCCTGAGCGACAGCACCATGACCGAGGTCGCCGGCGAGCACCTGACCGAGGGACTGGAAGTTGTAACCGGTGTGCAGCTTCAGGCCAGCGCCAAAACGGACACCAGCAACCCCTTTACGCCGAGCTTTCCTCGCGGCGGCGGCAGCGTCGGCGGTGGCAGGCCCCGTTAAAGGCCCGCGTGCTGCCCGGAATTTACGGGTCATGGAACTCATCGAGCTCAAGGATATCTGCAAGACCTACCACCTGGGAGACATCGCGGTTCCCGTGCTCAAGGGGGTGTCGCTGAAGATCGCCCGCGGGGAGCTGGTCGCTCTGATGGGAGCGTCCGGGTCGGGCAAGAGCACCCTGATGAACATTTTAGGGTGTCTGGACCGGCCAACCTCCGGAGAATACTGGCTCGACGGCCGGGAGGTGTCGGCGCTGTCGTCCGACGAACGCGCCCAGGTGCGCAACCAGAAGTTCGGCTTCGTCTTCCAGAATTTCAATTTGCTGCCGCGCACCAGCGCCTTGGATAACGTGGCGATGCCGCTCTCCTATACGGCTGGCCACCTCTCCGAGCGACAGGCGCGCAGGCGAGCCAGAGAGGTGCTGGAGCGGGTCGGCCTAGGAGACCGGCTGGACCACGAACCCTCCCAGCTGTCCGGCGGCCAGCAGCAGCGCGTGGCCATCGCGCGGGCGCTGGTCAATAAACCGCCGCTGCTTTTTGCCGACGAGCCGACCGGTAACCTCGACTCCCGCACGAGCGAGGACGTGCTGCGCATGTTCCAGCAGCTCAACGGGTCATTTTCATTCATGACGGGCTGATCGTCGAAGGGGCGTATGCGGCCGGAACCGAAGCCGCCGCCCGGCGTGCCAGCCCCGCAGAGGTGCCGGCGGATATGGGAGGTGCCTGATGAAGGTTTACCGCACGGCGCGCACGGCCATGACGGCCCTGCGCCGCAATCCGATGCGAGCGCTGCTGACCACTCTCGGCATCGTCATCGGCGTCGGGGCGGTCATCGCCATGATGGAAATCGGGACCGGCTCTTCGGCGGCCATTCAGAAGACCATCGCCACCATGGGGGCCAACGTCCTGCTGGTAGTGCCCGGCACGGCCGCCAGCGGCGGGGTGAGCTTCGGCGCGGGCTCCGTCACGACGCTGACCCCTCAGGACGGCGAGGCCATCCTGCGCGACAGCTCGGCTTTACGCAATGTGGCGCCGATCGTGCGCGCCCGCACGCAGGTGGTTTACGGCAACCGCAACTGGGTCCCGCAGCAAATGATTGGCACGACTCCTGCGTTTCTGGATATCCGCGACTGGACGAACCTGGCCGAAGGCGACGCCTTTAGCGAGCGCGACGTGCTCAATGCCAACAAGGTCTGCCTGATTGGGCAGACGCTGGCGCGAGAGCTGTTCCAGGGTGAATCCCCCATCGGCAAGGAAATCCGCGTGAAGAACGTGTCGTTTCGCGTGGTGGGCGTGCTGGGAGCGAAAGGGGCCAACATGATGGGCTCCGACCAGGACGACATCCTGCTGACCCCCTGGACCACGTTGAAATATCGGGTGACGGGCTCAACGCTAAGCAACCCCAACCAGAGCGCCGCCAGCAGCACCAGCAGCTCCGTCAACACGCTGAACAAGCTCTACCCCAGCGAGGCGCCGGAGATCTATCCCAAGCCGTCGGAAGCGCAGGCGGCCAACACCCCGCTGACGGTGCGTTTCGCCAACATCGACCAACTTCTGACCGCGGCGCGCAGCCCCGAGGAGATCCCGGCGGCCATCCAGCAGATGACCGACGTCCTGAGGGAGCGGCACCGTATCCGCGATGGCCAACCGGACGACTTCACCATTCGCGACATGACCGAAATGACCAACACCCTCACCTCCACCACTCGGCTGATGACCAACCTGCTGCTGTGCGTGGCGATGATCTCGCTGGTGGTCGGAGGGGTCGGGATCATGAACATCATGCTCGTCTCGGTCACCGAGCGCACGCGCGA
>JAGDMS010000301.1 GCA_017860575.1 Deltaproteobacteria bacterium
TCACCGCGGTACATACCGGCTCAGGTTGTGCAGATCCGCCTCCTCGATGGCGGTGGCGCCGGCGGCGACCAGGCCGGCGTTTTCGCCGTACCACGACAAGACCGATTGGCCGCGGTCGAGCGCTGCGAGGCAGACGCGCTCGATCTCTCCGCCCGGGCGTGCGTGCACTGCGACGATGATATCGGCCAGGGCCCCGATCAACTCGTCGCGCTGGCGGCCGTTGCGCGCCACGGCGTGGTCCAGCAGCCGGAAGGGCGACAGCACGAGCGTGTGCTCGCTGTCCAGGGCCATGCGCCCGGGGCCGAACCCGAACGGGTCGCGATCGAGGTGCGCCCCGAAGGTGGCGAAAATGCCTCGGTCCAAGACGATCACCCGCGGTGCCGCGGCGGCGCGGCCGGCCACTGCGGTGATGCGATAGGCCGTCTTCATCCCCCCACTGACTAGCGTGAACCCGCGCGCCGCGGCGGCCCGCACCACCGTCAGGCTTGCCGCCACCGCGTGCTCGCCCAACGTGCGCGAGTTCAGCACCGCCAACGTGGGTGAGCGCAACGGGACGGCGGACCCCAACCCGTACAGCACCGCCGGTGGCGGGCCGAGCCGTCGCCGCACCCGCTCCGGATATCCCGCGGCGTCAGGCAGCCATGCCTCGCCCGCGCCCAGCAGATCGAGCAGCCATGCGCAGCGGGCTTCGTGTGCTGGCCGCTCCGAGCATAGCCGGGCAATCGTGGCCGGGTGCAGTTGGTACTCCTCACGTAGCACCGCCTCCGGTAAGCGGAAAAACGTCGCGAAACCGTGATGGCGCTGCTGATTGAGGGCTAGAATACGCGCTGCCGCCTTGTCCCCGACGTGCGGCAATTCCGACAGCATGATGGCGTGCAACGCCGTTTCCTTGTCCATGATAGATCTCCGTGTTAGGCAGCGGACAGTCCATGTTCGGAGGGAGGATGCCGATGCCACAGGACCACTCCGTCAAAGCGCGGGGGCTGACGTTCCACTACACCGAATGGGGAGCGGCGAGTCAGCCACCGATGCTGTGCCTGCATGGTGCCACGCAGACCGCCCATAGCTGGGATGACGTCGCCCCGGAGTTGTCGGCGAGCTACCGCGTCCTCTGCCTCGACCAGCGCGGCCACGGGGACAGCGACTGGGCCCCCGATGGTGACTACAGCCGAGAGACACAAGCGGCCGACATTGACGCCCTCACCGACGTCCTCGGCCTGTCGCGGTTCGTCTTGATCGGACTGTCCATGGGGGGGATCAATGCCATGACCTTTACGGCGCGACACCCCGCGAAGTTGAAAACGCTGGTCATTGTCGATGTCAGTCCCGAGATACAGGCCAGCGGGGTCGAACATATTCGCACCTTCGTACAAGCGGCGGACGAACTGGACAGCTTCGAGGCGTTCGTCGAGCGTGCCCACCAGTTCAATCCGCGCCGTTCGCTGGAGAACATCCGCAGCCGCCTGTCGTACAACCTCAAACAGCTGCCCAGTGGCAAGTGGACGTGGAAGTACGACAAGGCCTTGCGCTCCCTCGAGGGCGGCTTCCAGGGGAATCCTCTCGCGAACCTGTGGGAAGACGTCCGGACGATCGGCTGTCCGACCCTGATCATCAAAGGCGGGGAGAGCGACATCCTCTCCAGCGACAGCGCCGCGAAGCTGCAAGCCAACATCCCCAACAGCCACCTGGCGGTTGTCGCGGGGGCCGGGCACTCGGTGATGGGAGACAATCCGGATGGTTTTGTGGCGGCGGTGCGCGAGTTCCTCAAGGGGGTGAGGGCTTGAGGGCGTGGGGGCATGAAAGGGCCGGCTTGCGGGCTTGTGGGCTTGTGGGCTTGGGATCATGCTCGTATTCTTCGTGTGCGGACGAGGGCAGCCAGCGCTGCTGCCGTGCGACTTTGGGTGGTGCGAAGCTCCGCAGCGACATCACTGCTGAGATATTTGAGACGCGCAGCCAGATCGATGAAGTATCCGATTTCGCGCACTGAACCGAAGGAAATATCGAGAAAGCGGGCGTAGTCCCGCTCACTCTGCCGTGCACATCCCTCGACGATGTTGGCGGGAACCGAAACAGCACTCCGCCGCATTTGCGCCGTCAGTCCGAACGCCTCCTCGCGCGGAAAGTGCCGAGTCGCGTGGTAGACCAATACGACCAGCGCGTCGGCCAACTGAAACACCTCCAGTCTCCGATGATCCCGCATCTTTTCAAGCCCGCAAGCCCTCAGGCCCCCAACCCCTCACCAGTACCCATCATCCACAAAGCTCACGTACCGCCCCTTGCCGACGACGATGTGATCCAAGACGCGGACTCCCATGAGTTCGCCGACTTCGCGCAGGCGGCGGGTGATTTCGATGTCCTCTCTGCTTGGGGTCGGGTCCCCGCTGGGATGATTGTGCACGAAGATCACGGCGGCTGCGGATTCGCGGACGACCGGGGCGAACACGTCGCGGGGGTGGACGATGCTCGCTGTCAGCGATCCCTGTGACACGGAAACGTCTCTGATCTTGCGGTGTTTGTTATCGAGCAAAACGGCATAGAAGTGCTCGCGTG
Source organism: Deltaproteobacteria bacterium (assembly GCA_017860575.1). Lineage (GTDB taxonomy): Bacteria > Desulfobacterota > Binatia > HRBIN30 > HRBIN30 > JAGDMS01. The sequence goes on from JAGDMS010000301.1 coordinate 2,551, forward strand.
GCTCACTGGCCAGCCGCTCCCGGAAATGGGCGTACACATCACCGCTGCCGCGCAGGGGCTCTCCCGGCTTGAACTCCTGTTCGCCGAAACGTTTGGCGATTTCGAGCACCGCCAGGATCTGCGTCGCCTTCACCGGTCCGACGCCGCTGACGCGACGGAGTTCGCCGATGCCGGCGGTGGCCAGGTGGCGGAGCGTGCCGAAGGCCTCCATCAGCGCGCGGCCCTGATCCACGGCGCTCGCCCCTCTGGAGCCGGTGCGCAGCAGGATCGCCAGGAGTTCGGCATCGGAGAGCGTGCCGGGACCCTGGGCAAGCAGCTTCTCGCGCGGGCGATCGCTCTGCGGCCATAGCCTGATGGAACGGGATGTAGCCATGGCCAAGATATACTGTATATTTATATGGTAAGTCTAGTGTTGTTCACATGACATGCAATAGCATACCTTTTAGGTATTCCCCTTCCGGGTGTGCCAGTCGAATCGGATGGTCGGCCCCCGGACCGAGGTGGCGGAGGACCTGGACCTCGCGTTGGGCATCCACGGATGCGCCGTGGACAATCTTCCAGAACAGTTCGGCCGGGACATGCTGGGAACAACTGAAGGTGAGCACGAGGCCGCTCGGTGCGGTGCGCCGGAACGCCCACAGGTGCAAGTCCTTATAGGCGCGGGCACCGCGGGCCAGCTCCTGTCGGCGTTTGACGAGCGCGGGCGGGTCGAGGATCAGCAGCTCGTACTGGCGATCGACGGTGCGGAGATAGCGGAAGACGTCGGCTTCGACGAACTCGCCGGCGGGGTGATCGAGGGCGTTGGCAAACCAGTTGCGCTGCGCCAGCGCGAGCGCCCGCGGGGAGCTTTCGACGGAGGTCACCTGCCGGGCACCGCCGGCCGCCGCATGCACGGCAAAGGCGCCGGTGTACGCGAACGCATTGAGGACTGCGCGACCGGCGGCAAGCTGCTGCGCCAGCAGGCGGTTGTCGCGCTGGTCGAGGAAAAATCCGGTCTTCTGCCCCATGCGAGGATCGACGAGAAACGACAACCCGTGCTCGCGGATGAGCAGGCATTCGGCCGCGACCTGGCCGCTGACAACGCCCTCGGCGGGTTCCAGTCCTTCCTCGCGCCTCACGTTGCCCGTGCTGCGTTCGTAGATACCCACAGGGTTCAGTGCGGCGTCCAGTGCCTCGAGCAGCAGCGGCTTCAGCCTGGCGGCCCCAGCGGTCAGGCATTGCAGCACGATGGTGTCCGCATAGACATCCGCGATGACGCCGGGGAGGAAATCACCCTCACCATTCAGGAGGCGGAAGGCATCGGTTCCGGGTGGCACGACAGCGCGACGAAGGGCGTGGGCGGTCGCCACGCGTCGTTGGATGAAAGCGGCGTCGATGGCTTCATCGGACCGCGTGAGCAGCCGGACCGTGATGGGACAGCGCGGATTGACGTAGCCGCGTCCCAGGAATGCGCCGGATGCGTCCTGCACGGTGACGGTCTGTCCCGGTTCCCACCCGGGGTCGATGTGGGCGATGGCTCCGGAGAAAATCCACGGATGCCCGAGCAGGACAGGACGCTCCTTGCGTGGTTTCAAGCGAACGATGGGCGCCGACACGCCGCATCCATATCACGTTGGGGAACAGTTGACAGTCGAGAGTCGAGAGTCGATAGGTGGCCGCATGATGTCGAACCAGGGGGAGCCTGCGATACGACTCGACCGGGTCGGCGTGGTGAAACAGAAGCGGCCGGTACTGGCTGAGGTGACGCTCTCCTTCGAACCGGGAGGGGCCTACTCGATCCTGGGCCCGTCGGGCGCCGGCAAGACCACGCTGCTTCGCCTGCTCAACCGTCTGGAGGATCCGACGACCGGGTCGCTCCGGTTCCACGGCACGCCGTACGGGCAGGTGTCGGCGATCGCGCTGCGTCGCCGCGTGGCAATGGTGTTTCAAGTGCCGGTGCTGTTCCCCGGTAACGTGGGCGACAACCTGTGCACGGCGTTGCGGTTGCAGCATCGCGATGATCGCGTCGACGAGGCGGAACTCACGCGTCTATTGGAGTTGGTTGAGCTGGACGGCGCCATGCTGACGCGCGACGCGGCGGCACTTTCGGTCGGCCAGAAGCAACGGGTCTGCATTGCGCGGGCGCTACTGACCGCACCCGAAGTGCTGTTGCTCGATGAACCAACGGCGGCGCTCGATCCCACGACTGCGCACCGGCTGATCGCGGCGATTGTCGGCCTGAGCCGGCGCCAACGGCTCACGCTGATCATGGTCAGTCACCAGCCGGAACTGGCACGCGCCTTTGGTGGTGAGGTCATCGTCCTGGTCGCGGGCCGCGTGGTGGAACAGAGCCGCGCGGCGCAGTTCTTCGTGGCCCCCGCGACGGAACAGGGGCGTCGGTACCTCGACGGCACGCTGATGGGAACGCCCCCATGAGTGCGCAGCTGATCGATCCGACCTGGTACCAGCTGGCCGCCGCCACCGCGTTGGTGGTGCTCGCGATCGGCCTCTCCGCGGCGCGCGGACTCGGGCTGGAGCGCGATCTGACGGTGGCGGCCGCGCGCACGTTGGTGCAGTTGCTGGCCATCGGCTACGTGCTCGGGTTCGTGTTCTCGACACACAGTCCGGCGTTGATCGTGGGCATCCTGCTACTCATGCTGGTCATTGCCGCGTGGACGGTGGCGGCGCGCCAACGCCGGCCAACACACGGTCTGCGGTTGTTAGTGTTGGGGGCGTTGAGCACGGGCTGTGGTCTCACGCTCGTGCTCGGGACGCAGGTGATTCTCCGCATCGAGCCCTGGTACAATCCCTACTACCTGATTCCGCTGATGGGCATGGTGATTGGCAACAGCCTGAACAGCGCCACGCTGGCGGTGGAGCGCCTCGACAGCGACCTGCGCAGCGGGCGTGACCAGGTCGAAGCGCTGCTGGCGTTGGGCGCCACCAGCCGCCAGGCCGCCGCCGCGGCGGTGCGCAGCGCCATGAAAGCGGCAATGATACCCATCATCAACTCGATGATGGTGGTGGGGCTGGTGTCCTTGCCCGGGATGATGACGGGGCAGATCCTCGGCGGCAACGCACCGCTGATCGCCATCAAGTACCAGGTCCTCATCATGTACATGATCGCGTTCTCCACCGCGGTGACGGCCTTCGTGCTCACCACCCTGCGCGCCCGTTCCTACTTCACGGGGGCGCATCAGCTCCGCGAGGAGGCCTTGCAGGAATGATGAGCGCAGACGAGTGCGTGTCTGCGGTTAGCGCGCCGCGAGTGACTTGAGCACCGTGAGGGACGGCGCGAAGAACGTCGCGCCGGACACGGCTTGGGTGAAATCCATCAGGTGATCGTGGAGCCCGTCACCGGCCGTGCCCATCATGCGGCCCAGCATCCGTTCGGGGATGGCGAGATCCCTCGTGTAGGCGATGAAGAACAAGCCCGCCTCGGTCACCGTGCGGGCCGGCAGCGGAAGAGGGCCTGTGGGCGTGGGGGCGTGTGGAAAGTCTGGCGTCTGCCAAGCCCCCAGGCCCTCACGCCCCCAAGCCCCCGGTCGACCACCACATTGATCAGCGCGGTGCGGCCGGAGGCGAACGCGCGCTCCAGAGCCGGGCGGAGTTGCGGCGCGGTCTCGACGAACTCACCGTGCCCGCCGAAGGCCTCCACCAGTCGGTCGTAGCGTACGACATCGAAGGGATCGCCCGGAGCGATCGAGAAAATACGTGCGCTGTTGATGAGGCCGGTGGTGCCGTTGTTGGCGACCAGGAAGACAATCGGCAAGTTGTGCCGTACGGCCGTTTCCACCTCCATGCCGTTGAACCCAAAGGCCCAATCGCCATTGACGGACAGCACCTGCCGCCCCGGCCGTGCCACCTGGGCCCCGATGGCGTACGGCACCGCCACACCCATGCACCCACTGGTGCCGGCATCGAGGCGGTGTCGCGGCAGGTACGCCGGTGCCAGGGCGCGCGACACGGCCATGGTGCGTTCCCCATCGACCGTGAGCGTGGCATCGCGATCGAGGACGTCGTGGATGTCGCGAAACAGCCGGTACAGGTTGATTGGCGAAGTGTCGGAATTGGCCATTGCCGCGACCGTAATCTGGTTCCGCGTCCGCTCCGCAGCCAGCGCTTCCAGCCAGGGCGATTCCGATTGCGCCGATGGCTTAGGGCCGGCGGCGTCCACGAGCTGTCGCAGGACCATTTGCGCGTCGCCGACAAGTCCAACCGTCGTGGCCGCGCCACAACCGATTTCGGCAGGTTCAATGTCGATCTGCACGACCGTGACATCCGGAGCAAACCGCGGTGCTTCGCCGAAGTGGAAGATCCAGTTGAGACGGGCGCCGACCAAGAGGATCAGGTCGGCGTGGCGCAGGGCGTACGAGCGTGCTGCGGCGACACACAGTGGATGGTCGTCGGGGATCACGCCTTTGCCCATGGGCGATGGAACGAATGGAATTTGGAACCGATCGACAAACGCCCGCGCCTCATTGGCGGCGTCCGCCCATGCCGCCCCCTTGCCGACGAGCACGAGTGGGCGCTCGGCGCGCCGGAGTTCGACGAGGGCGGTTTCCACGAGCTTGCTGTCGGCCATGGGCTGCGGCCGCTCCAGGTGCGGGAGATAACGGACCTCGTTTTCGTCGACGGCGGCGGTGATGACGTCGGCAGGCAGGTCGAGATAGACGGGTCCGGGCCTGCCGCTCATGGCGGTGCGGACGGCGGACTGCACGAGAAACGGGATGGCACGGGGATCGGAGACCGCCACGGAGAGCTTGCAGAAGGGCGCCGCGGCCTCGACCTGGGGCGACTCCTGGAAATCCCCGCGGCCGCGGCGGCGCAGTTCGCTGCTGCCGCCAATGAGCAGCAGCGGCCAGCAGTTGGT
>JAGDMS010000302.1 GCA_017860575.1 Deltaproteobacteria bacterium
ATCGCGTCCTATCGCAGTTATCTGTTTGAGCAAAATCCCGACATTGACGGCAGCCCCCTGCACGTTGCCGACTTCTTCGCGGTGACTGATACGCAGCACTGGAGCGAAGAGCTGCAGTGGGTGGGCACGGCGCCTCGCCTCGACTACGTGCTGGGCGCCTACTACTACGGCGAGTACTCGAGGCTGACCTCTGACCAGGTGTTCTTCGGGGGGGCATCCGCGTCGTCGTTCAAGCTTTTCTCCAAGACGAAATCGTACGCCACGTACGGACAGGCCACCTACACCCCGCCGATCCTCAGCGATAAACTCAGCCTCACCGCTGGTATTCGCTACACCCAAGAGCAAGTGCACGCCGACAAGTTCAACCACGACCCCGTGCGCCCGACGAGCGCCGCCAACTGGAGCGCATCGCACGGCAAGGCCTTTGGTGGCACGGACGGGATTTCCCCGATGGGCAACATTGCCTATCAGTGGACCGACAACCTCATGACGTACTTCCGCGTCGCCCGGGGCTTTAAGGGCGGTGGCTTCAACGGAACCGCCGCCACTCCCAACGCGTTTGCCGTGCCGTTCGATCCGGAGAAGCTGCTGCAGTACGAGCTGGGCTTCAAGTCGCAGTGGTTCGATAATCGCCTGCGCCTCAATGCCGATGGCTACTACAGCGACTACACCGACCTGCAGCAGAGTGTTTTTCACGCTAGTCCGGAATTTGGTGCGCTCAGCGTCGTCGGCAACGTCGATTCGGCGGAGATCTGGGGCAGCGAGGTTGAGGTCACGGCGGTTCCGGTGCGCGGTGTCGAGCTGACCGCGACCTACGGCCTGACGCTGCCGAAATATCTGAAGTGGTTCGATCAAAAATTCGACGCACAGAATCGTCCGATTTTCGACCCCGAAGGAAATCCCGTGCTCGAGAATGTCGCCAGCCAGCGGTCGTTTGCGCTCACACCGGAGCACCAGGCGACGGTGGGAGTTTCTTATACGGCCCCGGCGACGGCCAGCGGCACGTTCTCGGCGCGCCTGGATACGTACTGGCAGGATAAGATCGTGTTCATCACGAACAACACGACCGCGGGCGCCCAGGCCGACGAGGCGCCCAACTACGCAGTGGTCAATGGCCGCCTACAGTTCGCTGGCATTCCGCTGCAGAAGGGGACGCTCGACCTTGCCATCTTCGGCGCCAACCTGTTTGACAAGAAGTATCGCAGGATGGGCATCGACTTCGGCCCCACGTTTGGCTACGCCGTCAACACGTACGGCTTCCCGCGCACCTTCGGACTCCAGCTGACCTACAACCTCAATGCGTCGTGACATGACCTGGCGCCGACGTGACTTCCTCGTCACCTTTGGTGTCGCGGGCGGCCTCGCCGCAGGCGGGGTGAACGCCTTGGCGCAGGGAACGGCTTCCTCGGGTGGCACCGCCGCGGACCCGTCGCGGGAGACTGGTCGCGGGAACGGCGACCCGCTGGCGCAGGCGGTGCAAGCCCTCGCTTCTGCGCTCACCGAATCCGCCGACTTCATCCGTCACCATCCGTTTTACACCGACGACCGTAACCGTGCCGCCGGCATGACGTTCCTGTCGCGCATGCTGTTGTGGTCGTTGCAGTACAAGCTGAATCAGGATCCGGACTACCCGTTTTTCCGCGTCCTCGACTTCAACACCCGTGTCGGCGGAGACAATCCGGACCAACGCTACCTCATGTGCCCGATCCGCGGCGGAGAGACGTATCGCATTTGGGGCACCAAAGGCTCCCTGCGGCGTCTGGACTTGCAGGTATATGCCGGCACGCCCTGGAGGAAAGGGGCCGGCCGGTCGGCGTCGGCGCTGGCGACGGAGGACATTGAATTCAAAGCGGATGGCAGCTTCGAAATCACGCTGAGCCCGGAGCGCACGCCCGGGAACTGGTTGGAGAATCCCCCAGACAGCACCGAGGTCCTCATTCGTCAGATCATCAGTGATTGGCGCAACGAGCTGCCGGGCGAGGTCCATATCGATCGGATCGGCTACGAAGGGGCGCTCAAACCCGCGTTGACTTCTGCGGAAGTGGCCCGCCGCATCAACGCCGTCGCCGAGGAATTGAAGTCCCAGACGCATGCGTGGCCGGACCAGTTCTTGACGCGGACGGCGCAAACCATACCGGCCAACACGCTGCCGCCAGCGGCCGATCTCTCCGCCAGGGGCGGTATGGCCGGCAGGTACATGTCTTTGGGCCACTTCGAGCTTGCGGATGACGAGGCGTTGGTGGTGACGATGTGGCCGTCTCCGGCAAACTACCAGGGCATTCAGTTGATGGATGACTGGATGTCCTCGCTGGAATACGCCAATCGGCAAACGAGCTTGACCAGGGAGCAGGCCTACCTGAGCAAGGACGGTGCGTATCACTTCGTGGTCGCGCACCGTGATCCCGGTGTGTCGAACTGGCTGGACACGATGGGGCTGAGGCATGGCGGCATCATCATCCGTTACGACGGCATGCGTGAGCAGACCATTCCCCCCAACCGGATGCCGGTGGCCAAGAAGATCACGTTGGCGCGGTTGCGCCGCGTGCTGCCGAAGGATACGCCGGCCGTTACGCCGGCGCAGCGCGAAGCGACCATCAAGGAACGCCGCCGCCACGTGCAGCGCCGGTTTGGGGTCTGAACACGTATTTTCGCGGTAGCCAGCCTGTTGTGATTTGCGGTGACGCGAGCGGGGTGGATTCCCGCTTAACGACTGCGGGAATGACAAGATCTTGGCGTTCTTCGCCACTCCCAATCGCCATCACACCATGAGCAGCTACCAGCGCCTCCTCTTCGGGCTCCTCTGCGGTGTCGTCGTGTTTGAAGGGTTCGATGCCAGCGTGACCAACATCGTGGTTCCGTATGTCGGCAAGGAATTCTCCGCCGGCCCGGCTCACCTCGGCACCGCGCTGTCGCTGGTCGGGCTGGGCGCCGTGGTGGCCTTCTTCACCATCCGTCTGGGGGACCGGTGTGGGCGGCGGCCCGTGATCCTGTGGAGCGTGTTGGGGTTCTCGCTCTGCTCGCTGGCGACGACGTTCACGCGGGACCTGCCGCAGTTCGTCATCCTGCAGTTCTGCGCGCGCGTCTGTCTCGTCACGCAGATCTCGACCGCCTACATCCTGCTGAGCGAGGCCTTGCCGGCGGAGGTTCGCGGGCGGGCCAATGGCTTGATGGCGGCGTTCGCGAGCTTCGGTGCGGCGTTGCCGCCCATGCTGCTGCACCCCGCCGAGGCGTCCGCGTATGGCTGGCGCAGCCTGTTCGTCATCGGCGCAGCGCCGCTGCTGCTGCTCCCGTTTCTGTGGCTCCACATCAGGGAATCGGAACTCTACGTCGTGCGCCGGCGGCAAGCACAGCAACTTCCCTCCGTCTGGCGGCAGCTCCGGACGCTGACGTCGCCGCGATTGCGCGTGCGGTTCGTCACCATGAGCGCGGTGTGGTTCGTGATCAGCTTCTGGTCGGCGGCGACGATGTCCTTCTTCACCTATTACGTGTTTCAGGAACGCGGCTGGACGGCGCGTATCGTGCAGATCGTAGCCCCGTTCGCCCTGATCTGCGCGTTCCTGGGCTACGCCCTCTCCGGCTGGCTGATGGATCGGATCGGCAGACGGCGCGCGGCGGCCACCCTGCTGGTTCTGGCCACGATCGTCACCGGCGTCTGTTACCGCGCGACGAACCTGTGGGTGATCAGCGTCTGCTGGATCCTGTTGCAGATGATCATGGGTGTCTGGGTGGTCGCGCATGTCATCAACTCGGAACTGTTTGCAACCGAGTTGCGCGCCGCGGCCAACGGCCTGTGCGAAAACCTGCTGGGCCGTTGGGGGTTTGTACTCGGGCCCGGAGTCGTCGGATGGCTGGCGGGTCCGCTGGGGGCGACCAGCCATGCCATCATCGTGCTGGCGTGCATCAATCTGCTGGCGATCCCCCTGCTGCTCTGGGTGCTGCCGGAAACACGGCAGGCCGATCTCAGCCGCGTCTGAGCCCCTGCGGGCGGAGCGCACCAGTGGCCGGCTCGCCGTTCGGCCAGCCGCGGCCAATCAATCGTCGTCGAGAAACCCTGGGAGTCCCGGGCGTACGTGGCCCGCCGTCCACCCGGCGTCGACGGCGATATCAGTGCCAGTGATGCGCGCGCTCTCATCCGAGAGCAAGAAGCAGATCGCCGGCGTGATGTCGTCGATGGTGACGCCGGCGCGCTGTCCCTGTGTACGCAGAATGGGTGGCACGTCCCGGAGGAAGCGCTCGTGGCGTGCGACGTTCATCGTGTGGAACCAGGGGGCGACCATGTCGATGTTTCCCGCCGATGGGCAGACGCAATTCACCCGAATGCCGTAGCGCCCGAGCTCGATTGCGGCGGATCGGGCGAACCCGCGGATTCCCCACTTGGTGCACGAGTACACGGCGACGCCGTTCATGCCCATGAGGCCGTCCACCGAAGAAACGATGACGATGGAACCGCCCCCGGCCTCCCGCATCGCCGCCGCCACAGACTTGACCCCGAGGATCACTCCCAGCTGGTTGACGCGCAGCAAGCGCTCGATCGTGTCGACTGTCGTCGTTTCGATGAGTCCCATGGCGAGCAGGGCGGCGTTGTTGACGAGGCCATCGAGCCGCCCAAACGTCGACACGGCAGTCGCCACCGCACCGCGCCAGTCGTCTTCGCGTGTGACGTCAAGGGTGACGAAACGCGCTGCGTCTCCCAGGGAGGCCGCGACGCGGTTGCCTTTGTCCTCCTGCACGTCCGTCACCAGCACCCGCGCGCCTTCTGCCACGGCGCGCCGGGCCACCCCTTCGCCCGTTCCCTGGGCGGCCCCGGTGATCAGCACCACCTTGCCCTGCAATCGCAGCATCGGTCCAACCCCTCGCGTCGGGATGGGGCGCGCGCAGGCGCACCCCGCTTGCCCGTGGTTAGTCGAGTTGCTTGATTTCGAGCAACTGGATAGACCCGCCGACGTGTTCCACACTGTCGAGGTAGGCTTCCTCGATGGACTGGCGGCGGCCATCTGGACGGGTCATCTCGAACTTGTACTGTAGCGTCGGCGTGAGCCCTTCCTTGGCCAGATCGGCAACCACCTGATTGATGTTCTGCACGTGGAACGCGATGTGCTGGAAGCCTTCGCCGTGTTGCCGGAAGAACTCCGCGTGCGGTGTCTCGCCCTCGAGGGGGATTTGGACCAGTTCGATGAACACCCCGTCGCCCTGGGAGATCGCGGCTTTCACTTTGGCACGACCCGGCTTGCCCCGGTAGCGGAACTGGGTCTTCTCATCCAATTCCCACACCCCGATGGTGAACGGTCCAACGCCCAACACCCGCTCCCACCACGCGGCCGCCTTCTCGCAGTCCTTGACGACAGCGCCGATGTGCGAGAGCGGACCGAGGCGGACGGTGGGCGTTTGCTTTGAATCATTGGCCATGAACGGTTCCTCCTCCCGTAGGATTGCACGATGTACAAACCTATCGGAAGCGCCTCGGCGATCCGCCAGCCGGCGTTTGCCCAAGCGCTAGGCGCTGCCTAACAGACCGGCAGGGCACATTCGGCTCCCTCGTTGCCCCTTTCCATTCAGCCACGCAGGCACGGCTGGCACCGTCGTTGCTCAAAGAGGGCACAGGCGCGGGTGGCTGCGGCCTGGCCAAACGATCTGGAGCCAGAGCAGGGACGGAGGACGTGTGCGCCGCCCCCGACGAGTGCCACAAGAGGAGGGTCGATGAAGAAGATCGAAGCGATCATCAAGCCGTTCAAGCTGGATGAAGTGAAGGATGCGCTCTCGCGTGCGGGCGTCGACGGCCTCACCGTGAGCGAGGTCAAGGGCTTCGGGCGCCAGAAGGGGCACACCGAACTGTACCGGGGCGCCGAGTATGTCGTCGACTTCCTGCCGAAGGTGAAGCTGGAGATTGTGGTGGACGATAGCAAGGTGAGTGAGGTCGTCGACGCGATCTCCAACACCGCCAAAACCGGGCGCATCGGCGACGGCAAGATTTTCGTATTGCCGCTTGAAGAGGTGGTCCGCATTCGCACCGGCGAACGCGGCGGCGATGCGATCTAAGAGAAAAGGAGGATACGACCTTGAACCCAAGGACCCAAGGACTATTGTAGGACCATTGAGTAGGCGCCGCTCGTGGGCGACGGGGGTGGTTGCGCTGACGCTGGCGGGTGCGCTTCTCGCGCCAGTACCCAAAATCGTTGGTACCGCAGCGGCTGAAGAGACTGCGGTCGCCGCTGCGGCATCAGCGGCACCGCAGCTGCCGGCCTATTTCACTGCGACAAACGATCAGCAGAAGCCGTCGTGGCCTGATGCGACCGGTGGCGCAGCGGGCGTGTGGGCGGCGCCGGCTGGCGACGCGAAGGGCGATGTGCCCTCGTCGCTGAGCAGCGGCGACCTGTACGACCGCATCAGCCACAATCTCTTTTCCATTAACATGGTGTGGACGCTGATCGCCGGCTTCCTCGTCATGTTCATGCAGGCTGGGTTCATGTTCGTCGAAACCGGGCTGTGCCGAGCGAAAAACGCGTCGCACACCGCCGCGATGAATTTCCTCATCTATCCGCTCGGCTGTTTCGCGTTTTGGGCGTACGGATTTGCTATCGGCTGGGGCAACTGGTGGAACGGGCCGGTAGCCCCCGGATGGTACGCGTCGCTCGGACCGGGGCTGTCGGTGCTCAACAGCGGACTTGGTTTGGGGGCGGCGGTCGATGCCGCAGGCAACGCCACGGGCGCGTACACCTACGGCCTGCTCGGTACGAAGGGCTGGTTCCTCGGCAGTTCGGTCAATGACGTCAGTGTCATGGCCCTGTTCTTCTTCATGATGGTGTTCATGGACACCACCGCCACGATTCCGACCGGCGTGATGGCCGAACGCTGGGCGTGGAAGAACTTCATCCTCTACGGCCTGTGGGTCGCCTTCCCCTACTGTCTATATGCGAACTGGGTCTGGGGTGGCGGCTGGCTGGCGCAGTCGGGCATAAACTGGGGTCTGGGCCATGGCGCCGTGGATTTTGCGGGCTCTGGGGTCGTGCACGCCATGGGCGGCTGCATCGGCTTGGCCGGTGGGCTGGTCGTTGGTCCCCGCATCGGCAAGTACAGCAAAGACGGCAGGCCGCAAGCCATTCCGGGCCACAACATCCCGATGGTGGTGCTGGGAACCTTCATCCTGGCGTTCGGATGGTTCGGTTTCAATCCGGGGTCCACATTGTCAGGCACGGACTTACGCATCAGCTTCATCGTAGTAAACACCATGCTTGCCAGTGTGACCGCGGCCCTGGGCGCACTCTTGACCTTGCAACTCAAGGGCCTCAAGCACGACCCCTCCATGATGTGTAACGGCATGCTGGCCGGGTTGGTCGCGATTACGGCCCCATGCGCCTTCGTCAACCCGATCGGTGCGGCCATCATCGGATTCGTTGCTGGCGTCGTGGTGGTGCTGAGCGTGTTCTTCTTCGAGCGTATCGGTGTCGATGATGTCGTGGGTGCGGTGTCGGTGCATGGCATCAACGGGTTGTGGGGTGTCATCTCCGTCGGCATTTTCGCCACCGGCGAGTACGGCGCCGGGTGGAATGGTGTCGTGCGCGACGCTTACGTCAAGCAGTACGGCGCCGACGGCGTGCGCGGCTTGTTGTACGGCGACGTGTCGCAGTTCTTCGCGCAGCTCCTGGATGCCGCCGTGGTGGCCATCCTGGGCTTTGTCCTGGCGTACATCTGGTTCAAACTCAGCGATTTGATCACACCGATTCGGGTGCCGGCTGAAATCGAAATCGAAGGCCTCGACATTCCGGAAGTCGGAGCGCCGGGGTATCCCGACTTCGCGCTGCACTCCGGTGGCCGGAGCATCTCCGGGTAAAGGCAATGTCGGCTGAGGCAGCGATTATGTAGATCGCACCCTGAGCACCCGGTTGTTGGAGAACGACCCGGCGCCCGCGCGGCGCCGGGTCTGTTTCGCGCACCGCGCAGCCCGCACGGATCCGGTTCCGGTGTTGCCGGAAGCGTCCGCAAGCATGCTAGCGTAACGACCTTATGCCTCCGGCGATGACATCACTCTCCGTCCTGCAAGTGCTGCCCTTTGCGTGCATGCTCCTGGGCATCGCGTTGCTGCCGCTGATCGTGCCGCACCTCTGGGAGCATCCCGCCGCACCCCTGCTGCTGGTGTGCGCGTGCTCCACCCCGGTGGTGCTGATGGCGGCGTATTCCGGCACCGTTCATGATCTCGCTCCTGAACTCGAGGCCTACCTTGCCTTCATCATGCTCATCGCGGCGCTATACGTGACGTCCGGGGGCATTCACATTTCCGGGAACCCGCGTGGGACGCCGGTTGTCAACGTTGCGCTGCTTGGCATCGGCGCGGTTGCGGCTAGTCTCATCGGGACGACCGGGGCTTCGATGCTGCTGATTCGGCCGTTGCTCCAGGCCAACCAGGAGCGCCGCCACAAGCGGCACCTGGTCGTCGTCTTCATTCTCCTGGTGTCGAATGCCGGGGGGCTCTTGACGCCACTGGGTGACCCCCCGCTCTACCTTGGATACCTCAACGGGGTCCCGTTT
>JAGDMS010000111.1 GCA_017860575.1 Deltaproteobacteria bacterium
AGATAACGCGGCCGCAAGTTGAGATGTTCCGCCACCGTGAGCACGCCGATCGGGCCAACGCCCGAGGTGAAATAGGCGTCCACATCGTTGATGCTGAGCCCGGCGTCGGCGAGCGCCCCGCGCGCGCTCTCCGCGTGGATCTGGTAGGCGGTCTTGTCCGCCGCCCAGCGCGTGGGATGTTCGTGCACACCGGCGATTACAACCTGGCGCCTAAACCCGCTCACCGCCGCACCTGTGTCCGCCGCGCTGGCCACGCCGCCTGGGCAGGCGCCTCCACCATTGTCCGACGACTTCGCATTCCATGTGATTCCCTCACTCGCTCTTTGATCCGAGCGGCGCGGCCCCCTTCCGCGCCCGCAAATTCTGGCCAAGATACAGTGAACCGCCGGTGGAGGAAAGCACGGAACCGCACTCGGCGCGCGGGCGTCGCGGCGCAACGAAACGCCGCCGCTGCCATATTGAACGTCGGCAACGATGGGCCCGGCGACAGGTGAGAACAGATCCGTTGCTGACTCAAGGAACTCCGCCACCTTGTGGGAATTGTCAGAGTACCCGGCGTCGCGCTGTCCGCCGCCGTCCGTGCGGCTCCGCGACGCGCTGTGACCCGACCGGCGTTGACTCCGTGGGCACGTGGGGCTAAGCCCAGGGATCACAAGACGACATCCGCAGTGGGTCAGCACGAAGGACACAGGCGAACGATGAGCAAGACGGTAGCGGTATTGGGGGGCACGGGGAACGAGGGTCCGGGACTCGCCCTGCGCTGGGCGAAGTCCGGCAAGTATCAGGTCATCATCGGTTCACGGCAACTGGAGAAGGCGCAGCGGGTTGCGAGCGAATTGAACGAACGGCTCGGCGGAGAGCTGATTCGCGGGATGGCGAACGAGGATGCCGTGCGCGCAACCGACCTGTGCGTACTGACCATTCCCTACAGCGCACACCATGCGACGCTCACGGGATTGCGGGATCTACTGCAGGGCAAAATTCTCATCGACGTCACCGTTCCGCTCAAGCCGCCCAAGGTCAGTCACGTCAACGTTCCGCCCGGCGGTTCCGCGGGTCAGGAAGCCCAGGCCATCCTGGGCGCCGGTGTGCGGGTGGTGTCGGCGTTCCAGAACGTCGGCATGGCGCACCTGGCCGAGGACGAAAGTCATATCGATTGCGACGTCTTGATCTGTGGTGACCACAAGGATGCCAAAGCGGAAGCGATCGCCTTGGCGCAGGCCGCGGGCATGCGCGGCATTGACGCTGGCCCGCTGCAGAATGCCGTGGTGGTCGAAGGCTTGACCTCCATCCTGATCGGTATCAACGTGCGCCACAAGATCAAAGGGGCGGGGATCAAAATCACGGGTATTTGAAATCGTACCGGCAGGCGGGGATAATAACCCGTAGGGCCAATGATGATTTCGCCAACCGAGCCCCAGTCGCTGATAACGCTGGATGACGTGCGCCCGCCGCGACGCGCCGCGCGCTGAGTGCGGGTGGCTCCCCATGTCGGTACAGTCGGGTACGCATTTCCCTTTTCCTGCGCAATATCTCGAACAGCTGGTCGAAAGTTCGCCCGACATCGTCGTGGCCGTCGACCGCACCGGTAGTATCATCTTCTACAACGACGGTGCGGAGAAAAATCTCGGTTACTCCGCGGCGGAGATCCTGGGCGAACACGTGACCAAGTTGTACCCGTCGATCGAAGAAGCGCGGCGGGTGATGGACGCGATGCGCAGCCAGGACTGGGGCGGTCCCGGCAAGGTGAAGAACTTCGACACCGTTTTCGTCGACCGCTGGGGGCAGCGCTTGCAGGTGGCCATCTCGGGTTCGATTCTGTGCGACGATGCCGGTCTGGAAATCGGCTCTATCGGGTTTGCCAAGGACATCCACGAAATTCGCCGCCGCGATCGCCTCGCCACACTGGGGGAGGTGGCGGTTGCGGTTTGCCACGAGATCAACAACCCGCTGGAGGTGATTCTCAATCAGGTCGAGTTACTCGATCATTTCGTGCGTGACGCGGCTTCGGATGAGGTTGCGGTGGTGCAGGAAGAGCGCGTCGCGGCCGTCCGGCGCGAGGTCAGCAAGATTCAGCACATTGTCAATCGTCTGGTGGACATGGCGAAGGGCGCGCAATACCAAACGCGCGAGTACCACGGCGGCACGCAGATGGCCGACCTGGTGCAGCGCCCAAGCCGGGCGCGGGCGCCCATGCTGACGGGGTTGCGCATCCTGGTGGTTGATGATGATCTCGGCGTCTGCCGGTCCGTTCATGACCTTTTGGAGGAAGAAGGCTGTGAAGTCATCATGGCCGGCGGCGGCCTCGAAGCGCTGAAGGTGCTCGACCGCATCCCAATCGATCTCGTGGTGAGCGACGTGGTGATGCCCGACTTGGACGGCTACGATCTCTTCATGGAAGTGAAGCGCCGCGGAACCACGCCGGTGTTGCTGATGACCGGGTACTATTACGATCGCGATCACGTCATCAAGCGCAGCCGTCTCGAAGGGCTCGAGGGCGTATTGTTCAAGAAGCCGATCGATCCGGAGCGGTTCAAGAAGCTGGTGCAGGAGTTGTGCGAACGACCGGCCGCTGCAGCGGCCGCCGCGCCGTAGGCGTGGGGGCGTTGGACGTCCGCACGGCCGTCGGCGTCGCCGTCGCGGCGGGGCTGAGCCAGAGCTCAAACTGTCCGTGCGCGCCCCGCACCACCACACGCTCCGCATCGATGCGGATCAGTTCACCGAGTCCGGCCACCTGCTCGTGCAGGCGATACAGGGCGGTGGCCCCGCTGGCGGTTTCCACCACCGCGAACGAATCCGGCTCGCCGAGCGCGACGCCGGCCAGGCGAAAGCCTGGGGGCGCTGGTGTTCCGGCCGGCACGATGGCTGCAGCGGCCGGCGACGGCGGGCGTGCGGCGGCGGTCTGCGCCGCCGGAGACTCCGGGGCCACGCTCGACGCCAGACGGCTCCACAGCCACCATCCCGATACCAGCACGATGCCCAGCAACAGAACGGTGAGGCCGAGTGCTACACGCGGGGTCATTCGGGCCGCTCCCTCACGAAAGTGCCACCGTGGAGTTGCCGGAGCAATCGGGCGGCACTAGAAGACAGGGTAGATGGCATCGCCGCACACAGAGCCGCCGAAGGCGCTCGTCTTCAGCCTGCTGCCGTACTGGGGGGTCGTCCTGTTGTGGATGGCCGTCATCTCGCTCTTTTCCACGGAACCGTTCTCGGCCGAGAACACCGGCCGCTACATCGATCCCCTGTTGCGCTATTTTTTCCCGCACATCACCGCGGCGCAATTCGTTTTCTGGCATTCGGTCATTCGTAAGAGCGCCCACTTCATCGAATTTTTCATTCTCGGCATCCTCACGTACTGGGCCTTGCGCCGCGGTCGGGCGCCACGCTGGCGCATGGCGTGGATGCTGCAAGCCCTCGGTCTGGCGGTCGTCTACTCCCTGGCCGACGAGCTCCACCAGGCGCTCTCCCCGAGTCGCACGCCGTCG
The DNA here is from genome assembly GCA_017860575.1 of Deltaproteobacteria bacterium. Taxonomy (GTDB): domain Bacteria; phylum Desulfobacterota; class Binatia; order HRBIN30; family HRBIN30; genus JAGDMS01. The sequence goes on from JAGDMS010000111.1 coordinate 3,486, forward strand.
CTGGCTGACAGCGGGGTGGATTCGTTTGGCGCGGCGGTGAGTCAGGCTGTGATTTACCTCCGCCATCTGCTGCTCAGCCGTGTGTCTCCCGTGCAGTAACCAGCCCCGCATACCATAAGACCGCTGGCGAACACAGCCGCCACGAAGCAACCGGCGGCTGCGAAATCCGGGCGCCGGCGGTGCGCAGGCTTGCGCCGAAGACCACAGGCCGTATCATCTGCAGGCAGAGGAGCCGATACCATGATCGACGCTGTGCAGAGACTGTACACTATCCTAGCCGACCGCGCCGCCACGATGCGGAGGCGCCTGGGCCGCGACCTCATCCTGGCGGAAAAGATTCTGTTTGCGCATCTCGACCGGCCGGAATCGGCCGAGATCGAGCGCGGCAAGGGCTGGATCGATTTGCGGCCCGACAGGGTGGCGATGCAGGATGCCACGGCGCAGATGGCCCTGCTGCAATTCATGCAAGCCGGGCGTAAACGGGTCGCCGTACCCAGTACCGTGCACTGCGACCATCTCATCCGCGCCCACATCGGGGCCAATGCGGATATGCAAGCGGCCCTCAACGAGAACGACGAAGTGTATCAGTTCTTGAAGTCCGCCTCGCAGAAGTACGGCATCGGCTTCTGGAACCCGGGATCGGGGATCATCCATCAGGTGGTCCTGGAAAATTACGCCTTCCCTGGCGGTCTGATGATCGGTACGGATTCGCACACCCCCAACGCGGGCGGCCTCGGGATGCTGGCGATCGGGGTCGGCGGCGCTGACGCCGCGGACGTCATGGCGGGGCTGCCGTGGAACGTGCGCATGCCGAAGTTCGTCGGTGTCCACCTCGTCGGCTGCCTGTCTGGTTGGACGTCGCCGAAGGACGTCATCCTCAAACTTGCGGGCATCATGACGGTCAAAGGCGGGACCGGGAGAATCATCGAATACTTTGGTCCAGGTACGCGGTCGATCAGCTGCACCGGCAAAGCCACCATTACCAACATGGGCGCGGAACTGGGCGCGACGACCTCGGTGTTCCCATTCGACGCGCGCATGGCGACGTATCTGCGCGCGACGAACCGCGGCGCGCTGGCCACCCTGGCGGAGCAGTATGCGCGGGAACTCACCGCCGACGCGACCGTCGAGAACGACCCGGCCGCATTTTACGACGAGGTCATCGAGATCGATTTGTCGCACCTCGAGCCGCATGTGGTCGGCCCCCATACGCCCGACCTCGCCCGGCCAGTGTCGCAACTGGCGCACGATGCCAAGAAGAACGGCTACCCGCTCGATATCCGCGTGGCCTTGATCGGCAGCTGCACGAACTCGTCATACGAAGACATCGGCCGCGCCGCCCACGTCGCCCGGCAGGCACTGGATCACGGTGTCAAGGCGCGCATCCCGTTCATGATCTCGCCGGGATCAGACCAGATCCACAACACGGTTGCGCGCGACGGCCAGATGCAGACCCTCGAACAGATCGGTGGCACCGTCCTCGCCAACGCCTGCGGCCCGTGCATCGGGCAATGGAAGCGCGACGACATCAAGAAGGGCGAGCGCAACACCATCATCACGTCCTTCAACCGCAACTTCCCCGCCCGTAACGACTCGAACCCGGAAACACTGGCATTCATTGCCAGCCCGGAGCTTGTTACCGCCTTCGCGCTGGCGGGTCGGCTCGACTTCAATCCATTGACCGACAGCGTGACTGGCTCCCAGGGAGAAGCGGTGCGGCTGACGCCACCCGAGGCGCCCGAGCTGCCCGCCAACGGCTTCGCCGCCGGGCGTGCCGGCTTCATCGAGCCGCCCGCCGACGGCAGCGGCATCGCGGTGCAAGTGCGGCCGGATAGCGAGCGGCTGCAACTGCTCACCCCCTTTCCTGCGTGGGATGGAAAAGACTACGAGCGGCTACCGGTGCTGCTTAAGGCCAAAGGCAAGTGCACCACGGATCACATCTCACCCGCCGGCGCCTGGCTGCGCTATCGCGGCCACCTCGACAAGATCAGCGACAACATGTTCACCGGGGCTATCAACGCCTTTACGGGGGAGGCGGGCACCGGGCGCGACCTGCTCTCCGGCGCCAGCGGGGTTCCCTTTCCGCAGATCGCACGCCATTACCGGGCGGAGGGGCTGGGCTGGGTTGCCGTGGGCGATGAGAATTACGGTGAAGGCTCGAGCCGGGAACATGCGGCCATGGAGCCGCGCTACCTCGGCGCGAAGGCGGTGATCGCCCGGAGCTTCGCCCGCATCCACGAAACCAATCTGAAGAAGCAGGGACTGCTGCCGCTCACCTTCGAGAACCCCGCGGATTACGACAGGGTGCGGGAAACCGACCGCATCAGCATCCTCGGTCTCGCGCACCTCGTGCCGGGCCAGACCGTCACCGTCATGCTGCATCACGCCGACGGCACCGACGAGCGCATTCAATGCCGACACAGCTTCAGTGCCGAGCAGATCGAGTGGTTCAGAGCCGGGGCGGCGCTGAATCTCCTGAAGGAAAGGTGAACGGGCGTGGCCGCGTGCGCTACTTCTTCCGCTGCATCACCAGCCGGCGTGCTTGCGCGACGATGGTGGCCGAGACGTTCTTGCTCTTGGCGAGCAGGCGGAGGTCCCGGTCCATCAATGTGCCGACGAAGTGGAGCGCGCTCGCCAGCGGGGTTTTGGGGTTGGTGACGAGCGCGTGCCGCACCTGGTAGTTTCGCGGCCACTGCTTGTGCTCCGCGATCTTGCGCAACAGGTCCACATCCAAGTTGCGGTTGCGGGCGATGGAGATGACCTCGTCGTCGGTCAGACGGGGATTTTGTAGGACAAAGCGCTGAATGAGACGGTTGGTGTCGCGGATGAGAATCATCCGCGCGTCACGGTTGCCCTTGAGCGCCAGCTTGATGCGTTCGCCGACGCTCATCTGCAGGATCTGCGCGTAGAGGCTCTTGTTGACCGGAGTACTGGTGTCCGCCTCCTCCAGCAACTCGGCGGGGACGACGTAAGGGTCGTCGCCCCGCTCGATGCTGTCGGCGATGGCTTGGAGGTCGGCCTCGTCCTGCGTCATTCCTTCGCGGCTCTGGCGGCTTCCGCCTCCTTGATCACGCGCTCGGCCAGGTGTGCCGGAAGCTCCTCATAGTGCGAGAAGGCGACGGTGAACGACCCGCGGCCGCTGGTCATGGAGCGGAGATCAGGGGAGTACTTGAGGACCTCAGCCATGGGGACCTGGGCGCGGATGACCTGATTTCCGCCGGGCTTCGAATCGACCCCCTGCACTTTTCCCCGCCGGCTGTTCAGGTCGCCGATGACGTCACCCATGGCATCATCGGGCACGATGACTTCCATGGACATGATCGGTTCGAGGAGGATCGGTTTGGCTTGGGACATGGCATTCTTGAAGCCCATCGATGCGGCGATCTTGAACGCCATTTCAGACGAGTCGACCTCATGATAGGAGCCGTCGTACAGGGTCACGCGAACATCGACGATCGGATAGCCGGCGAGGATGCCCTCGGGGAGCGCTTCGCGCACGCCCTTTTCCACCGCGGGGATGTACTGTCTGGGCACGACGCCACCGACGATCTTATCGACGAACTCGAACCCGGTCCCACGGGGCAAGGGGTCGATCTCGAGCCAGGTGTCGCCGTACTGTCCGCGGCCACCCGACTGCTTCTTCAACTTGCCCTGCGACTTGGCCCGTCCCTTGATGGTTTCCTTGTACGGCACCTTCGGCGCCTTCAGTTCGACTTCGGCGCCGTACTTCCGTTTCAGGCGCTCAATCACCACTTCGATGTGGAGTTGGTCGACGCCGGACAGAATGAGTTCGCGGGTTTGCGGATCGCGGTGCATTTCGAGTGACGGATCTTCCTCCATCATGCGCACCAGCGCCTGCGTGGCCTTCTCCTCGTCTCCCTTGCTCTTGGGCTCGACCGCGAAGGAGATCGCCGGCGGCGAGAGCACCAGACCGGGATAGATGATCGGGGCTTTCTCATCGGCGAGCGTATCGCCGCTGGCCGTTTCCTTGAGTTTGGCGACGGCGATGATCTCGCCCGGGATGGCATGGGTGACCGGAACCTGCTTCTTGCCGGCGAGCTTGAAGAGATGTCCGAGGCGTTCGCGGCTGCCTTTGTTGACGTTCAGCACCGTGGAATCGGCGGCGAGCTTTCCGGAGAGCACCCGAAAGATGGACAGTTTGCCAGCGAACGGATCGACGATGGTCTTGAACACCAGGGCCGAAAACACTTCGCCGGTTTCCGGACGCCGCTCGATCGGCTCTTTGATCTTGGGGTCCTCCCCGGCCACCGTGCCCAGGTCGGCGGCCGACGCCATGTACTCGATGGCGGCATCGAGGAGGGGATTCAAGGTTCCCGCTTTGGTCGCCGCGCCGCACAGGACGGGCACGAACCGACCGGCGAGCGTCCCCTCGCGCAGGGCCTGTGTAATTTCGTCGTTGGTCAGCGTGCCATTCTCCAGGTACTTTTCGGTCAGCTCGTCGTTCGCCTCGGCGGCGGTTTCGATCATGCGCTCGCGTGCGGCCTCGGCATCGGCTCTGACATCCTCGGGAATGGCATCTTCCTTGAGCGAGCCGTCGGCCTGGAGCAGCAGTGCCCGCATACGAATCAGGTCGACGGCGCCGCGAAAACTCTCCGCCGCCCCGATCGGGAATTGTACCGGCACGGGGTTCGCGCCCAGGACCTTCTTCAGGTCGCCGACGCCGGCGTCGAAGTCCGCGCGCTCGCGGTCCATGCGGCTGACGAAGGCGACAATCGGCAATCGCAGTTCCCGCGCCCGGTTCCACACCTTCTCGGCCTCGACGCGCAACTCGTGCTCGGCCGGCGCGACGACGAAGATCAGGCCGGTACAGGCGCGCATGCAGTTCAAGGTGTCGAGGAGAAAGTTGGCGTAGCCCGGGGTGTCGACGATCGTCAGGTCGTGCCTCTTCCAGGGCATGCTGTAAAACGCCGTCGTCAGGGTGATCTTGCGCCGGATTTCTTCGGGCTCGAAATCGAAGCTCGAGCTGCCGTCGTCCACGCGGCCCACGCGGGTAGCCGCGCCGGCCGCGAACAGCAACGCATCCGCCAGGGAGGTTTTGCCGACACCTCCCTGACCCACGACACCGACGCTACGAACCAACTTCACATCATCAGCCATAATGCCTCCGAATCACTCCTGGGTATTGCGCTCGTAAATCAAGCGGAGCCCGTCCAACGTCAGAAACTCGTCCACTTCTTCAATGCTGTCCGATTCCGGGGCCAGCAGCGGGGCAAACCCGCCGGTGGCAATCACCCGCGCCTTCACCTTGTTTTCTTTCTGAATCCGCGCCACCAGACCGTCGACCAGTGACACGTAGCCGTAGATGAGACCCGATTGAATCGCCTGGATGGTGTTGCGCCCGACAACGTGCTTGGGCTTCGCCAATTCGACACGGTAGAGCTTGGCGGCCCGCTCGAACAGCGCATCGCTCGAGATGCCGAGGCCGGGCGCGATGACCCCGCCGACATACTCGCCCCTGTCGGAGACGTAATCGAATGTCGTTGCCGTGCCGAAGTCGACCACAATGGTGGTGTCGCGGGTGCGCTCGAATGCGGCGATGGCGTTGACGATGCGGTCGGCGCCGACTTCTTGTGGCTTGTCGTAGAGGATCGGCATGCCGGTGCGGACACCGGGACCCACGAACAGCGGCGGCACGCCAAGGTACGTCCGGCACAAGGCGTCGATGACGCGGTTCATCGGCGGCACCACGCACGCGACGGCGATCCCGCCAATCCCCGGATTGCCCAAGCCGGCCAGCAGGTTGCGGACGAGTACGCCGTACTCGTCGGCAGTACGCCCGCTGTCGGTCTGCAATCGCCAGTGGTGCCGCAGCGTCTTGTCGTCATAGACACCGAGGACGGTTTGCGTGTTGCCTACGTCGATTGCGAGAAACATCTCCCTAGCCCTTTGCCGTAATGCCGCCACGCGCGCCACTACGCATAACCGTCGATCACGGTGACGTCACCGGCGACGATCGACACCTCCTGCCCGGCCGTGTCTCGTAGCCGCAAGCTGCCGTCCGCACCGAGTCCGATCACCACTCCCGTGTGGCGTGTGCCGCCGCTGTCGATCTCCACGCGTCGTCCGCTCAGACATGACAGACCTTCCCACAACGGACGGATCGCGGCAAACCCCTCACGGAGAAACTGGTCGTAGCGCTCCTCCAGTCGGGACAGCAGATGGGTGGTGAAGGCCGTACGGTCAATGACATCACCGGCGGCCATGCACAAGCCGATCGCCCGGTCCCGCAGTTCCAGGGGAAAATCTTCGGCCGCAACGTTCAAATTGACGCCGATCCCCAGGATCACGAAACTCACCTGTCCCTCTGCCGCCTCCAACTCCGTCAAAATGCCCGCTACCTTTCGGCCGTCGATCAGCACGTCGTTGGGCCACTTGATTGCCGCGCGCGAGGTCCACTCGCGTACGGTTTCCGCCACCGCCAGCCCCGCAACCAGCGTGAGCAGCGGTGCCGCGCTGGCGGCGAGGGGTGGTCGCAAAACGACGGAGAGATAGAGGTTGCGGTGGGGCGGGGAGACCCACGACCGGCCGAGCCGACCGCGGCCTTTCGTCTGTGTTTCCGCGATGACCACCGTGCCATCGGCGGCGCCGTCGCGGGCGAGCTGACTCGCCAGGCTGTTCGTTGACGTGACGCTGTCGCCGTAGTGCACGGAGCGCCCGATGCGTGCCAGCGCGCGCGCGTGTCGGATGTCCTCGATCGAGAGGGGCACGTGGGCAGTGGCCGCGCTCACCGGACTATGACTCTCCCGCGCATTTTGGTCCTCCGGGAAGACCATGCTGCGCCCGGGGAGTTGTCTGGGAGGCAATCACCCACACCGTGTACCATCCCTCACTCCAGAAACAAGGTCATGTGGATGTCGATGGCGGGGGCCGAATGGGTCAGCGCGCCCACCGAGATGATGTCGACCCCCGCCTCGGCAACGCTGCGAACATTATCCAGATCGATGCCGCCGGAGGCCTCCACGATTGCGCGGCCGCCAATCCGGTGCACCGCTTCGACCATGAGATCGACGGCCATATTGTCCAGCAGGATGATCTCGGCGCCCGCCGTCAGCGCCTCGGTTACCTCACCGAGGGTGGCGCATTCCACCTCGACTTTGAGGCCGTGCGGCGCTCCGACGCGTGCCGCCGCCACCGCCGCGCCCAGGCCGCCGGCGGCGGTGATATGGTTGTTCTTGATCAGGATGCCGTCATCCAACCGCTGGCGGTGATTAAAGCCGCCACCCACGCGAACGGCGTATTTGTCCAACGTACGCAGGCCGGGCAGGGTCTTGCGGGTGTCGACGATGCGGCAGCCACAGCCTGCGACCGCGGCAACGAAACGGTTGGTGAATGTGGCGACGCCGCAGAGGTGTTGCAGCAGATTCAGCGCTACCCGCTCGATGCCGAGCAGCTGATGAGCCGGCCCCTTGAGAAGCGCGAGTACGTCACCCGCCACCACCCGCGCACCGTCCGCCACCAGTTCCTGGACTTCGATCCCGCCGCCCGCCGCCGCACACACCTTGCGCACCAGTGCAACGCCGGCGACGACGGCCTCTTCTTTGACGCTGATCTCGGCGCGGGATTGCGTTTCCGGCGCCACCGTCAACCGTGTGGTGACATCCCCCGCACCCACGTCTTCCGCAAGTGCCGTGCGGATCAGCCGGTCCACGTCAGGTAGATCGTAGACGTCCATCGTTCTCAGGATCCCTCACCCAATGCGGCCCAGTGCCGACGCAGCGTGCCGCGCCGCTCACGCAGCCCCACCGCGCGCTGCTGCTCCTTCTGTACGATATCGGCCGGCGCCTTGTCGACAAAATCGGGACGTCCCAACTTGGCCTCGACGCTGGCCAGTTCCTTGTCGATCTTGGCCAGATCGCGTTCCAGGCGTTGGCGGACATCGGCCGGGTCGACCACGCCACGCAGGGCCACGAAGATTTCGCCCAGTCCTTCCACCAGCGCGGAGGGTTCCCCTGCCGGCCGCTGGCTGGCCCCGAGCAGCTCGACCGCGGCGATGCGCCCCAGCACCTTCATGTACGGTTCGAGTGCGCGCACCCGGTCGTTTCCGCCGTCCGCGGCAACGTGCACCGAGACCGCGGCGCTGGGCGGAATGCCCAGTTCCGCGCGGATGTTGCGCACGCCGCGCACCGCGTCGATGAGTTGGTTGACGGTGGTCTCCGCTTCCGCGTCGTGACGCGCGGCATCCACCGCGGGATAGGGGGCCACCATGATGCTGGCCGTCGTCTTGGGCACCGGCAGGGTCTGCCAGATCTCCTCGGTCAAGAACGGCATGAACGGATGCAGTAGGCGCAAGGCCTGCTCGAGGACGTTGACGAGGACACTGCGCACCGTGTGCTTTGCCGCAGCATCGGTGCCGGACAAGGCCACCTTGCTCAACTCGAGGTACCAATCGCAGTACTCGTGCCAGATGAATTGGTACAGCGCGAGGGCCGCGTCGTTGAAGCGGAACGCGTCGAACGCCGTGCGCACCCCGGCGATCGCGGTTTGCAAGCGCGCGAGGATCCAGCGGTCCGGCGGCGTCAACGTCGCGCGCGTGAGCGACGACAACGGCGCCACCGGATCAGTCCCCACATTCATCAACACGAAGCGGGCCGCGTTCCAGATCTTATTGGCGAAGTGACGGCCCAGATCGGTTTTCTCGACGGCGTAGCGGACATCCTCACCAGGTGGAGCGAGGGAGACGATGGTGAAACGGAGCGCGTCGGCGCCGTAATTGGCAATAACATCGAGCGGGTCGGGAGAGTTGCCGAGCGATTTCGACATCTTGCGCCCCTGCAAGTCGCGCACGATGCTGTTGAAGCAGACCTCGCTGAACGGCCGCTCGCCCATGAAGGCGTAGCCCGCCATTACCATGCGTGCGACCCAGAAGAAAATGATGTCGGCGGCGGTGATCAGGGTGTCGGTTGGATAAAAGCGCCGCAGGGTCGGCGTCTGCTCCGGCCAGCCCATCGTCGAGAACGGCCACAGCCACGAACTGAACCAGGTGTCGAGCACATCGGGATCCTGGCGGATGTTGGCGCTGCCGCACGACGCGCACCGGGTCGGGTCGGTGCGCGCGACCGTCGCGCCGCGACAGTCGTCACAGTACCACACCGGAATCCGGTGCCCCCACCACAACTGGCGGCTGATGCACCAGTCGCGAATGTTCTCCAGCCAATGCAGATAGACACCCACCCAGCGCTCGGGGAACAGGCGCAGGCTGCCGTCGCGCACCGCGGCAATTGCCGGTTGCGCCAGCGGCGTCATCCGCACGAACCACTGCTGCGATAGGTAGGGTTCGATCACCGTGTTGCAGCGCTCGCAGCGGCGGACCGGGACACGGTAGGGTTCGGTGTTGACGAGCAACCCGTGCGCTTCCAGATCGGCCACGATCTGCGTGCGCGCCTCGAAGCGGTCGAGGCCGGCGTAGCGACCGCCCTGCTGGTTGATGCGCGCCTCGGTGTCCATGATGACCAGCGGCGACAAGCTGTGCCGCTGGCCCATGTCGAAATCGTTGGCGTCGTGCGCGGGGGTGACTTTGACCGCTCCCGTCCCGAACGCCGGATCAACGAGCGTGTCGGCGATCACCGGAATGGGCCGTTCCATCAGCGGCAGGATGACGTTCCTGCCAACCAAGTCGCGATAACGTACGTCGTTGGGGTGCACCGCGACGCCGGTGTCACCCAGCATGGTCTCCGGCCGCGTCGTGGCCACCACCACCCCCGGGCCGCCATCCTCGGCGGGGTAGCGGATATGCCAGAGGGAACCGTTCTCACCACCCTCCGTGGTGATGGCTTCCTCATCTGACAGCGCGGTGTGGCAGCGCGGGCACCAATGGATGATGCGCTGGCCCCGGTAGATCAGGCCTTGCTCGTACAGGCGGACAAAGACCTCACGCACGGCCTGCGACAGGCCGGGATCCATGGTGAAACGTTCCCGGCGCCAATCGCACGAGCAACCGAGCTTCTTCAGTTGCCGCAGGATCGTGCTGCCGTAGCGTTCCTTCCACGCCCAAACGCGTTGCTCGAACTGTTCGCGACCGAGATCATGGCGGCTGAGGCCTTCCGCCGCCAGCTGCTTTTCCACCACGTTCTGTGTCGCGATACCGGCGTGATCGGTGCCGGGCAGCCACAGGGTTACGTGGCCGTCCATGCGTTTGAAGCGCACCAGGACGTCCTGCATGGTGTTGTTGAGCACATGGCCCATGGTGAGCACGCCGGTCACGTTGGGCGGGGGAATGACGACGGCGAACCGCGGGCCAGGGCGTGCCTCGTCAGCGGAAAAATACCCGTGTTCTTCCCAGAAGCCGTACCATTTATCCTCGACGGCGGCAGGATCGTAAGTCTTAATCAGTTCGGCCATATGGCGTGAGACGCATCGTGCAGGTAGATTCGTCTTGGCTACAAGAATCAGGGGGCATTGGCAACCGCAACTACGGCTTGGGGGCCTGTGGGCTTGCGGGCTTGAAGGCCTGAGGCGTGGCGGCCGCAAATCCTCAAGCCCTCAGGCCCCAAGCCCTGCTTTCGTGAACACAGAAGGGGAACACCGAATGAAAGTTGTCATTACCGGGGCAACCGGGTTCATCGGTCGCAAGTTGGTCGGCCGGTTGCTGGCCGACGGCCACGAGGTGCTGGCGCTCACCCGCGACGTCGAGGCGGCGCGCGTGCGGTTACCGGTTCGATGCGCGTGCGCGGTGTGGGATCCGGCTGCCGGTCCCGCGCCGCATGTGCTTGAGGGGGCGGATGCGGTCGTGCATCTGGCAGGCGAAGGCGTGGCAGACGGTCCGTGGACACCCGCACGCCGAGAGGCGATTCGACGGTCGCGGGTGGCGGGAACCCATGCCCTCGTGGGTGCGATCGCGGCCGTGCCCAAGTCGGCCCGTCCGGCCGCTTTCCTTTCGGCATCGGCGATTGGATATTACGGCGATCGCGGCGAAGAGGTGCTGGACGAAAGCGCGGACCCGGGGACCGACTTCTTGGCCGGTGTCTGCCGTGCGTGGGAGGGGGAGGCCCTGGCGGCGGAGGAGTTGGGTGTGCGCAGTGTCGCCGTCCGCGTCGGTGTCGTGCTCGGCAAAGACGGCGGAGCCTTGGCGAAGATGCTCCCGCCGTTTCAGCTGGGCATTGGCGGCCGGCTGGGGTCCGGGCGGCAGTGGATGAGCTGGATCCATCTCGATGACCTCGTCAGTCTGCTGGTGTTCCTGATCGGAAACGG
>JAGDMS010000303.1 GCA_017860575.1 Deltaproteobacteria bacterium
CAGGGAATGGCGAAGGAGCTGCACCTGGGCAACCTCGAGGCCCGGCGCGACTGGGGGCACGCTGCGGACTACGTTCGCGCCATGCATCTGATGCTGCAGCAAGCGGAACCGGACGACTACGTCGTCGCCAGCGGCGAAAGCCACACGGTACGCGAGTTTTGCGAGCACGCCTTCGCCGAGGTCGGCCTCGACTACCGCAACTACGTCAAGACCGACGAGACCTTGCTCCGCCCCGCCGAGGTCGAGTCCCTGGTGGGCGACGCCAGCAAGGCCCGCCAGGTCCTGGGCTGGCAGCCGCGGTACGGGTTTCGGGATTTGGTGCGGGAGATGGTCAGGCATGATCTGGAAGAAGCGAAGCAATGAACGGAATTGACGACGGAAACATTGATCCATTGAACCGATCACCCCATGCATCCGCGACTGAATTGTTCCTCAACGACCCGATCAACCAAAGGGCAACCGGGGCGTAGGTCGGAACTGTCGGAATCGCCCAGGGCTGCCAAGCGGTCGCCACGGTAAAGCGCCAAGTACTCCTTCCCCCTCCTTACCAAGAAGGCGCCAAGGGTCGGTTGCCTTTTTCAACGCCGAGTGACCTGCCGTCATCTCGATTCACCAAACGCAGCGAGACGCACACCTCGTTCTCTCCCCATCATCTCCTTCAAGTTCCCCCCTTCTCCCTTTCGCAAGGGCCGGGGTGAGGTGGTGCAATATTCTGCGATTTCTGATTCGGATTTCTGATTTCTGCTTTCTCATTTCTCCTTTGCCCGGCGGGATCTGAGCTCTGTTCACTTCCGCGCTGAAAAATTTCCGTTGACGCTTCGGCGAATCGCGGTAAGCTGCAGGGGCCGCATGAACGGGACGTTGTCATGTTGAGGTATGCCATGCTCGGACTGAGCGCGACGGGGCTGGCGCTGGTGTGCACGCCTGCGGTGCGCTGGCTGGCCTTCCGGCTGGGCGCGGTCGATGAGCCGGGCGGCCGGCGCTTGCACCACGGCCGGATTCCGCGTCTGGGCGGCCTCGCGGTTCTGCTGGCCTTCCTCGGCGCGCTCACGCTCGGGGTCCTGGTCGACCTCTATTTCATGGAGATGTTCTGGGCCTACGGCTGGGGCTGGCGCTGGATGCTTGTCGGCATGCTGGTCGTCTCCGCCGTCGGCGCTCTGGACGATATCTGGAGCCTCGGCGCACTGCCGAAGCTGGGCTTCCAGGTCCTCGCCGGTGTCATGGTCCTGCTGGGTGGACACGGCATCCATGCCGTCACCAACCCTTTCACCGGCGCGGCAATCGAATTCGGATGGCTGGAGGCGCCCCTGACGCTCTTGTGGGTCGTGGGCATCACCAACGCCTTCAACCTGATCGACGGCCTCGACGGCCTGGCCACCGGTGTGGCCCTGATCGCCTCGACGACGTTGTTTTTTGTCTGCCTGGAGGGTGGCAACGTGCAAGTAGCGATGGCGGCCGCGGCGCTGGCGGGCGCGCTGCTGGGTTTCCTCTGCTACAACTTCAATCCAGCGTCCGTATTCCTCGGGGATAGCGGCAGCCTGTTGCTGGGCTATCTCCTCTCCGTGTACTCCATACAGAGCGCACACAAGGGGACCACGGCGGTGGTGGTGCTGGTGCCCCTGCTGGCGCTCGGGCTGCCGATCATGGACACCGTTCTGGCGATTGTGCGGCGGCTGCTGCGGGCGCTCAACGTGGTCCAGCTCGACCCAGAGCACAACGAGTATCGCTTCGCGGTGGTCGGTTCCGCCTCCGTGTTCCGCGCCGACCGTGATCACATCCATCACCGCCTGCTGCGGATGGGGCTAACACAGGGCCGCGTGGTGGTCTTGCTCTATTGCGTCTGCGTCGGGCTCAGCACACTCGCTTTTCTCGCGGTGAGCATGCAGGGATCCCAGAATGCCATCCTGGTCGCCGCCGTGGCAATCGGGACGTTCGTTATCGTCCGGACCCTCGGGTATCATGAGATCGAGCTCCTGCGCCGCGGGACATTCCTGCCCTTGCTCGATCTACCGGTATTCAACCGGCGGATCGGCCGGATCCTCGCCGACGCAACGTTTGTGGCCGCCGCCTACCTCGGCGCGTTGCTGCTAGCCCAAGCGGTCACGCTGGACCCGCACACACGGGCCTACTTTCTACACACCGCGGCCATCGTGGTGGCGGTCAAGCTGGGCGTCTTCGTCGCCACGGGCACGTACGAGCGCGCCTTCCGCTACAGCGACATCGAGGATCTGGTGGCGCTAGTGAAGAGTTTTCTCCTTGCGGAGTGCGCTGCGGCGGTGGTGGTCGGACTACTCTACGGCCTTCCGGCGCAGCCGCTGGTGGTCGTGTTGCTGGACTACTACCTCGCCGCCTCGTTGGCGATGATGGCCCGTGGCGCGTTCAAGGTGCTGGAGATGTTCGCCAACGGGCACGCACACGATGACCGCAATGTGCGGCCCGTACTGATCTACGGCGCCGGGCAGTCCGGCGCCGCCGTGCTGGCGAAACTCAAGCGGCATCCGGAGCTGGGCTGCCGGCCGGTCGGGTTCGTGGATGACCTCGCGTCGCTGTGGGGCCGGCGCATCAATGGAGTACCCGTCATCGGCGGCGGCGACCAACTGAACAGTATCCTCGATCGCAACGGCGTCAGGGAGGTCGTCATCTCGAGCATGGAAATTCCCGCGGCGCGCGTCGCAACGATCGCGGCCGCCTGCCGGGCCCACGGCGTGCCGCTGAGCCGCATGCGGGTGAGTCTGGAAGCGGTGGGAGGAGAACAGACGGAGGACGGAGATCAGACGACAGAGGTCCGAGGTCAGAGGTCAGAGGTCGGAGGTCGGAGGACAGCGGTCAGCCCGCCGACCTCCGACTTCTGACTGCCGCGGTCCGTCCTCTGTGCTCCGACCTCCGAGCCTTGCATCTGTTGGCTGTCGTCTCCAAGTCTGTCGTCTGTGAATTAGGACCGCACACATGAAGGCCATCATTCTTGCCGGCGGCAGCGGCACGCGGCTGTGGCCATTGTCGCGCGCCGACTACCCGAAGCAGTTCCTCAAGATCAGCGGTATGCCCTCGCTGTTCCAGCAGACGGTGCAGCGCCTGCTGGGCGCAGTGGCGCCGGAGGACATCGTCATCCTCACCAATGCGGACTACCAGTTTCACGTCCGCAGCGATCTCCTGCAGCTGTTCGGGGATCCACCGCCGCCGAGCGTCGTGCTCGAGCCCTGCAGCCGCAACACGGCGCCGGCGCTGGCGCTGGCGGCCGCCTTCTGCCTCGATCGTATGCGGGCACGACTGGACGAGGTCCTGTTCATTGCGCCCTCCGATCACGTTCTCGATCCGCCGGAGCGCTTCGTACAGTACCTCCGCCGCGCGCAGGAGATCGCCGGCGCCGGATACGTCGTCACCTTCGGCGTCACGCCGCGCACCCCCGAGACCGGATACGGCTACATCAAGACACGGGCCATCCCGGGCTGCGATTACCGGGCGGTGGAAGGGTTCACCGAAAAGCCGGACCCGCAGACCGCGCAGGACTACCTGCGCTCGGGCGACTACTACTGGAACTCGGGGATGTTCGCGTTCCAGATCGGCGTCCTGCTCGACGAATTCCAGCGCCACGCCCCGGCAATCTTCTCCGGCGTGCAACGCGGATACGAGGCGGCACTGGCCGAATTCGCCGAGATGCCGAACATCTCCATCGACTATGCCGTCATGGAGCGCAGCGACCGCCTGGTGACGCTGCCGCTGGACCTCGACTGGAACGATGTCGGATCCTGGGACGCGTTGGTGACCCTGCTGGCGCGGGACGAGCACGGCAACATGACGCTGGGCGACGTGCTCGCCCTCGACACGCGCGATTCACTGATCCTGTCCGAAAAGCGTCTGATCGCCACCATCGGCTTGTCCGATCTCCTGGTGGTGGAGACGGGGGACGCGCTGCTGATCGCCCGCCGCGGCGCCGCCCAACAGGTGAAGCATGTCGTCGAACGGCTCAAGCAGGCAAGCCGCCGCGAGGCCGACGAACACGTCACCACCTATCGGCCGTGGGGCCACTACACCGTGCTCGAGCGCGGCGAACGCTACGTGATCAAACGCCTGGTAGTGCAGCCGGGTGAGCGCATGAGCTTGCAGATGCACCAGCACCGCAGCGAGCACTGGGTGGTGGTACGCGGCACCGCCCTGGTCAAGCTCGGGGAGGTCGAACGACTCGTGCACGAGAACGAGAGCGCCTACGTGCCGCCCACCATGCACCATCGCATTGCCAACCCCGGGCCCGGTCCCCTGGAGATCATCGAGGTGCAAAACGGCGACTACATCGGCGAAGACGACATCGTCCGCTTCGACGACGCCTACGGACGAGCGCTCACAAACGAACGCTAAATTTGGAAAGCAGAAAGTAGAAATCAGAAATCCGGAATCTCAACTTTCAGCTTTCCGCTTTCAGCTTTCAACTGTCTGCTTTCCGCATCCCCTCAAATATCGCAATTCCGCAAGCAAGCAATTCCGCAATTGCCCCCCTTCCCCGCACTCCACAATCCTCGCTCCTCAATCCCCACAACCCAACCCCACCCGTTCTATTTCCTTCCCCGTGAGGCCGTGAGCAGTTCGGCGAACGTGCCGAGCGTACGCCGCTCATTGGTCTGCGCCACCCGTGCCTGTTCCTCCGCCCGTTCCGCCGTCACGGCGGCGTCGCGCGCCTCGCGCGCATGCTCAACCATCGACAGACTGACCCGCCGCTTCTCGAGGTCCACACCGAGGACCGTGACGTCGACCTCCTGACCGATGGTGACGACCTGCCGGGCATGCGAGACCCGGCGGTCGAGCGCAAGTTTGGAGACATGCACGAGGCCGTCAAGGCCTGGGGCGATCTCCACGAAGGCCCCGAACGCTTCCACGCGACGCACCTTGCCGCGTATCGTGGTGCCCACCGGGAAGCGCTCGCGCGCCGTCGTCCACGGATCCGCCGCCAGCGCCTTGAGAGAGAGCGCCACGCGCCGGCGTCCCGTCTCGGTGCCCTCGATCTTGAGCACCTGGGCATCGACCGCTTGACCAACCTGCAGAACCTCCGATGGGTGCTCGACACGGCCGTAGCCTAGCTCGCTGATGTGGATGAGACCTTCCACTCCACCGAGATCGACAAAGGCCCCGAAGTCGCGCAGGTTGCTCACCGTACCCTGCACCACCGCGCCCACCTGCAGTGTCTCCCACGTCCGCGCCGCCTGCACCGCCGCCTCTTCCTCGAGCAACTCGCGGCGGGAGACCACCACGTTGCGGCCGCCCGATTCGATCTTGGTGACACGGAACTGAAAGCGCTGGCCGATGTACTGCGCTGCGGGCACGCGCTCTCCCGGCCGGCGCCGGTCGATTTGCGAACCCGGACAAAATGCCCGTACGGGACCAATCTGCACCTCGAAGCCGCCCTTGTTCTCCCCGGTCACCAGCCCTTCGATCGGTATGCCGTGGGCCTGCGCTTGTTCGAGCTCGGCGGGCACATGGCCGCCGCGTCCGAGGGTGCGCTTGAGCACGATCACCCCGGACCCGGCGCCATCATCCACAACCGTGGCTTCCAGCAGATCCCCGACAGCCAGCGTCGGTTGTCCGGTGGCGGAATCGCGGAACTCGGCAAGATCGATGGTGGCCTCGCCCTTCTCGCCGATGGCGACAAACGCCGCAGTCTGTCCGATCGCCATCACCCGGCCACGGACGAGGTCGCCCACTGCGATCTGCTGACGCCGTGACGCGTTCGCTTCACTGGCCGCAAAGAGAGCGGCAAAGTCGTTTTCATTTATCGTTTGAGTGCTGTCTTCGTTTTCCGGCATGTTTTCAACCTAGCGTAGTACGTCGCAATTGGAACACCGAATGAGGTCCCGTTCGCCCCGAGTGCCGGCCCCTTCGTTGGGTCGGTGTAGCGAGGGATACGTTACAGTAGCAATTCCGCAGCCGGTTCACCATGGGGCGGTGACACGGCAGCCCATCGGCGCAGGCTAAAGTCCTGCGCCTACAATCCTGAACCTGAAGGCTGTAGCCGCAGGACTTCAGCCTGCGGCATCTCCCTGATTAGACCGGTCTCTCCATTGCGCAAGCTCC
>JAGDMS010000112.1 GCA_017860575.1 Deltaproteobacteria bacterium
GGCCCGCTCACGGATCTTTGCTTCGACAGCCGCAGACGGTTCCATGTCTCGGAAGCTGATTTGCAGTGGCATTTGCATCTGTAACTCCAATCCCTTCGTCGTACTACCGCAGCACCCCTCGCCCCGGGCAGGCGCAGCCCGCACGGGTGGGGAACGTTGCCCAATAGCAGATCGCTTCGGGCGGGATCAAACCGCGGCGTTTCATTTCCGCCGTTCGACTATCCTGCCGATGCTCCTGAACTCCTCCGCCAGCAGGGCAAGTACGTCGGCCAAGCTCAGGATCCCAACCAGTTCACCGGCACGATTGACGACGGGCAGCCGCCGGATCCCGCCGGTCCGCATGGCCGTAAGTGCCACTTCGATGGGGCTCTCCTCGCCAATCAGCCGGGGATCCGGGGTCATCACCTCGCCGACCGTGGTGCGCAGCGGGTCGCGCCCCCGCGCCAACACGCGCTGCACGAGGTCGCGATCGGTCAACACGCCAATCGGGCGCTTCGCGTCGTCTAGCACGACCAGCGTTCCCACCTGACGCTCGGCCATCCGACAGGCGGCATCATGAATCGATTCGCCGGCTGCCGCCAAGTCAACCTCTCTCACACAGATGCGGCCAACAGACATGCGGCCACCTCCTTCCATCGTGGATCGTCATCAAAAGGACCCGTTTCTCAACCTCCTTTCTGCCGGACCGTCACGGCCTTCAACCTTTGACGTTGCCGATCGGGGTAAGCCGGACCACGGGGCGGCTCAGACCGGCTCGCGCCGTGGCATCCACCACGGCGTCAATATCCTTGTACGCCGCCCCGGCCTCTTCGGCCAGCCCGCCGTACGAGACGGACCGCACGTAGATCCCACGCGCCTCCATCGTGCGTTGCAGTTCACGACCGTGGAACGATTTCTTGGCTTTGGCACGGCTCATGGTACGGCCACTGCCGTGAGCGGTACTGAAGAATGTCGCCGCGCCACCTTCGACGCCGGTGAGCAAATAGGACCCGGTTTCCATGCTCCCGCCGATGATCACCGGCTGCCCAATCTTTTGGTACTCGCTCGGCAGGCCGGGCATCCCAGGGCCGAACGCGCGAGTCGCCCCCTTGCGGTGGACCAGCAGTTCCCGCCGTGCCCCGTCGATCACGTGCGTCTCCAACTTCGCGGTGTTGTGTGCAACGTCGTAGACCATGCGCATACCCAGATCGTTGGGATCACGCTGAAAGACGGCACTGAAGACCTCACGGATTCGATGCAGAATCACCTGGCGATTGGCGAAGGACATGTTCGCCGCACACTGCATCGCCGCAAAGTACCGCTGCCCTTCGGGCGATCGGAACGGAGCGCAGGCGAGTTCCCGGTCAATGATCTCCATGCCGTATTTGGTGGTCATGGCATGCAAGAACACCTGCAGGGAGTCCGTGGCGACCTGGTGCCCAAAGCCGCGGCTACCGCAATGGAACATCACGGCCACTTGATTCGGCCGAACAATGCCGAGCTGGGCTGCCAAGACCGGATCGGCCACGTCCTGCGGCCGGGCGACCTGGATCTCCAAGTAGTGGTTCCCCGAGCCTAACGTACCGATCTGGCGAAGGCCCCTATGGATGGCGCGCGGGCTGACGGCGGACGCGTCCGCCCCGCTCAGGCAACCGTGCTCTTCCGTGCGCTCGAGATCGTCCTTGATGCCGTAGCCCTGGCGCACGCACCAGCGCGCCCCCTGTTCGAGCACCTCGGCAAACTCCGACTCGGACAATTTCACGAAGCCCGTGCAGCCCACCCCCGCCGGCACACGCTGGTAGAGCGCATCCACCAGGGTGTGTAGTTTCGGTTGCACCTCCTCGAGGACAAGATTGGTGAGCGCCAGGCGCATCCCGCAGTTGATGTCGAAACCGATACCGCCGGGCGAAATCACCCCCGTTCTCGGGTCCATCGCGGCCACGCCGCCGATCGGGAAGCCGTAGCCCCAGTGGGCGTCGGGCATGACAAAGCTGTACCCCACGATGCCCGGAAGGGTGGCCACGTTGGCGGCCTGCTGGAACACCACGTCGTCCATCGCCTGGAGAAGCGCCTCGGTAGCGAAAACGCGGACCGGGACCCGCATGCCGGCACGCCAGGTGGGTGGCAACTCCCACACGCACGACGCAACCTGCCGGATTCCCGCTGGGACGGCCATCCTACCAACTCCCGCCAGCGAATAGGGTGCCACAGCGAGGGACTGGCCAGCAACTGAGTTACGCGGACCTACGCACGTGCTGAGTTTCTAAATCTGCGAACCAAACACTCAAAAGCCGGAGGTACGCACCCTGGTTTATCATCCTGTGGAATCATTTTCGCTTGGATGAAAAGCGCGGTGCCCCCGGAGCCCATGGCGGCCCGATTGATCGCTCATCCCGCGCTGGCACACTATTTACTTCAGGCGGAAGCCCAGCAATGGCCGGGGGGAGTCGAACCGTGGAAATCCGCCTGAATCGCCGTGAGGTCATCCGTTTGCTGGGATGGAGTTTGATCATGACGCACCAAGCGAGCGCGGCTGCCGATCCCCAGGGCCGAATGCCTCTACCCGCGCCAAGATTCGACGGCCAGCTCTCGATCGAGCGAGGGTTACGGCTCCGCAGATCGGTACGTGAGTACCTACGTGGCCCACTTACGCTGGCCGAGGCTTCCCAGCTCCTTTGGGCCGCACAGGGAACGACGGATCCATCAGGACTTCGGACCGCACCGTCCGCCGGCGCCCTCTACCCAATCGAGATCTGCCTGGTCGCCGGGGAAGTCACCAACCTGCCGCCCGGCATCCACCGCTACGACCCGGGCGTACACGCCCTCAACCTAGTTGCCGCGGGCGACAAACGGGCGGCCCTGAGCGCGGCCGCGTTCGAACAGACGTTCATCCGCACCGCCGCGATCGCATTGGTGTTCAGTGCGGTATACCGACGGACGGCCGCGAAGTACGGTGAGCGTGGCATGCGGTACGTGCACATGGAGGCCGGCCACGCAGCGCAGAACGTCTATTTGCAGGCGGCATCTCTGCACCTGGGGACCGTCGCCGTTGGAGCATTCCACGACGACCGGGTAAGGCAGATCATCGGCGGGGCAAGCGAAGAGCAGCCGCTGTACATCATGCCCATCGGAAGACTGTAGACGGGAACGGAGCGTGAGCAACGGACCAGCCCAATGGGCGACCCTTTCAGCCAACGCCGCATTGGCCGCCCTGGGAACGAGCCCTGAGGGACTCGCTGCCATCGAACCGGAAGGCGATCTGTCGGGTGAAAGCCGTGGCCAAACCCCAGCCCGCACCGTTAATACCATCAGGTTGCCGGTGATGATTCCGGCCACAGCTCACGCAACGTCTTCGGCAAGATTCCCTTGACATTCTTCACCTCGCCCTCCGACACGTGGCGGGAAAGAATGCCAAAGACGGCCCGTACCATCCGCTCCGGGTCGTGCACCGTCGTCGCGTTCCGGAAGCTATCCCGAATGCAGCCGAGAAACTCCGACTTGTTCCACTTGAGCGGCTTCCCCGTCGGGCTCCAGCCCTCATAGTAAACCCCGCGGATCAACATCGGGAGCTGGGCCCCGAGCTGGACCGCCTCCTCCACGGTCAACCGGTCGCGCAGCACCTGCAAGACGGCCCGCAGCGTGTGGTAGGCGAAATGGCGGTCGGTCGAATTGAGTTCCGCCATGATCTCGTTGAGCCAGGCGTTCGTCTTGTGAATGGTGGAATCAAAGACATCCAAGCCCGTCATGCCGGCAGCCTCCTTTCCCCTTTCCGGCGATGGGCACCCGACAAGGGCGGCACCGCGGCCCGCGAAAGAGACGCCTGTTTCCGGTGCAAGGTTCTCGCCATACGAAGCGCGGACGCAGAGTCGAGGGGAAGTTCCGTTCGTGGTCCGATTGCGGGAACCGCCGCAGCGCTTCTTCTCAAACTCGCAAATCGCCGACCCGGCCGCGCCCCGACGAGATCCTGGATCCGGAGTGGCGGGCTGTTCCTGGCGTAAGACCGTCGCCCCAGGGCGTCGCCCGGCCGGCGGGATCAGCGCACGATCCCGGACAACGCGGGGCCGCGAACCCGGCTGCTACGGGGACCGTGGGGACACACCACCGGCACACCGAGCAACACCTCGGTTCGATCCGAACCGGTCGCAAATGGCAACCGCGACGCCCGCCGCACGGCGACGCCCGGCGCCGCGTGATTCGTCCTAGTCCTCGAGGACGAAGGTCACGTTCATGTGAACGCGATACTCTTTCAGCTTGCCTTTGTCGACCTTCCCCTGAATCCGTGTCACCTCGAACCCGGTGATGCCACGGATCGTCTTGGTGGCGCGTTTCAACCCTTCCTGGATCGCGCCCTCGAGGGAATCGTTGGCTGAGGAAACAATTTCGCTCACCCGCGCTACGGCCATAAATCACCCTCCTTGTCGTGTGTTTGACAGGGTGATGCTACCCGAGTCCACACGATGGCACAATCCCCATTGATTTGATTGCCCGTTCGTGATTCACGAGGAGGGCAGGGATGCGATCGCGCTATGACCGCGGTACGAATCGTGACAGCATTGGCGGTGTCCGGGGCACTTTCCGTCACGGCCTTCGCCGCGTCGCGCCCGTCGGATCGACAGATGTGCAAACGCGTGCGCGAAGCCGTCGGGGCGGGACATACGATGGAGCAATTGACGGCCGAATTCGACACCGACGCCCAGCACATCATGAAATGCGTGCAGAGCCGTAAAGGCAAGAAGCCCAAAGCGAAGAAAACGGCGTCGGCAACGGCCCACGGGAGCAAGAAGAAATAGCGCAGCGGGCACCCCCGCCGCTATCCATATCCCCTTCGGAAGGAATGTACAGATGACGCAACAACCGCAGGCAGTCGCGGAAGGCAAGAAGGTCCGACCGATCGTTCCCTTTCTTCGCCTCGGCGGAAACGGTGAAAAGCCCTATCTGGTGGGGCAGAAATGCGCCGCCTGTGGTGCCGTGTATATCGGCAGCCGGGTGGCGTGCGGGAAATGCACGGCGACCGGCCCCTTCAACGAAATTCGCCTGAGCGGCACCGGCAAGCTCTATGTCTACACGATCGTCTATCAATCGGTGCCCGGGATCAAAACACCCTACGTGGCAGGCATCGTGGACCTGCCGGAAGGCGTCAGCGTCAGCTGCACCGTGATCGACGTGGAGCCCGATCCGCGAAAGCTCCCGTTCGACATGCCGCTGGAAATGGTCACCCAAAAGGTGCGCGAGGACAAAGAGGGCAACGACGTCATCGCGTTCTTCTTTCGCCCGGCGCGGTGAGGCTGCGGGACGCGCACGCCGCCGCTCAGGAGGGTCACATGAGAGATGTGTACGTAGTCGGTGTCAGCATGATCAAATTCGGCCGCTACCCGGACACGGATGTCGCCGCTCTCGGCGCACAGGCGGCCCTGCTGGCGCTCAAGGATGCCGGCATGTCGATCAAGGACGTGCAGATGCTGGCGTCGGGGAATTTGTTCCAGGCAAATGCAACGGTCGGCCAACGCATCATGCAACAGATCGGGCAAACCGGTATCCCGGTCATCAACGTCACCAACGCCTGCGCCACCGGCTCCACCGCTTTTCGCGAGGCCTATTTCGCGGTCGGCTCGGGCGAAGTCGAGGTGGCCATGGCCGTCGGTTCGGAACAGATGGGCAAGGCGGGCCTGCTGGGTGGCGCCGGCGAGAGCGTTGAAGGTATTCTCGGCAGCGGCTTGATGCCGGCGATCTTCGGATATGCCGGCCTCGAGCACATGCGCACCTACGGCACTACCATGGAACACTTCGCCAAGGTGTCCGTGAAGAACCACAAGCACTCGGCGAAAAATCCGCTGTCGCAATACCAGAACGAAGTCAGCCTCGACGAGGTCCTCAACGCCCGCATGGTCGCGTATCCCAACACGCTGTACATGTGCTGCCCCACCGGCGACGGGGCGGCCGCCGCCATCCTGGTGTCCGAAGCGGTGATGAAGAAATCCGGCAGCAAACCGGTCAAGATCGCGGCCTCGGTGTTGACGTCGGATCCCTGGACGGCGCGGGATTTGACGTTGCCGGACGTCAACACCCTGACCCGCAACGCCGCCAAGATTGCTTACGAAAAAGCCGGCGTCGGCCCTGAGGACCTCGACCTCGTGGAGTGTCACGACTGCTTCGCGACGGCGGAACTTCTGCATTACGAGAACCTCGGCCTCTGCAAGGACGGCGAAGCCGGTCGCGGCCTCGACGAAGGGTGGTTCGGATGGGGCGGTAGAACCCCGGTGAATGTCAGCGGCGGTTTGCTCTCGAAGGGACACCCGCTGGGTGCCACCGGCATTGCCAACATCTTCGAGGTGACCACCCATCTGCGCGGACAGGCCGGCGCCCGCCAGGTTGAGAACGCGAAGGTGGGCCTCGCCCACGTCATCGGTCTGGGCTCGGCGTGCACGATCAACATTCTAACCGCGTAACCGACCCGGATCCGGATCTCGGTCTGCGCGCCTTGATCGGGTTTGTGGGGAACGGCGATCGCGGAAAACGATCACCCTTCGACAGGCTGGCCATGAACCCGCGCCGCGTCACGACGGGCCCATAGTCCCATTGACGCCGCTCCGCCGGTTCACGTAGGCAGGGAGCGTATGCCAAGCGCACACGACCCGGCTGAGCCGGACCGCCATCCCCGTGATCAACTCCGGCGGGACTTGTCGCTCACGGACGCGACCATGCTGGTCATCTCGTCGGTGATCGGCGTCGGCATCTTTCTGACTCCCGGCACCGTGGCCGCACATGTCCCGCAGCCGGGCTTGTTTCTGGCCGTATGGCTGATCGGCGGCCTCATTTCCCTCGCGGGGGCGCTGACCAACGCGGAACTGGGCGCCATGTACCCACATGCCGGCGGGGATTACGTCTACCTGCGCGAAGCTTTTCATCCGTTCGCCGGATTTGTGGCCGGTTGGTTCACGTTCTTCGCCATCTACACGGGCACTGTGGCGACGCTGGCCACCGGCTTTGCCGAGGGCCTGGCGAGCTTTGTGCAGATTGGGCCCGGGGGCAAGATTCTGGTCGCCATCGCGCTGACGATCTTCACCTCGGCGGTCAACTACACCGGGGTCCGACCCGGAGCGCTGTTCAACAACGTCACCGGCGCGATCAAACTGGCGGCGCTCGCCGCGCTGATGATTGCCGGACCACTCATCGGCCACGGTGATATCCATCACCTGCAACCGCTGGCGGACGCTGCCGGAGCCACATCGGTTTACAGTTTCGGACTGGCGTTGCCGGCCGTTTTGTTCACCTACCTCGGTTGGAACGCCTCGGTGTACGTTGCCAGCGAGATCCGCGACCCGGGCCGCAATGTGCCGCGCTCGCTCTTCGTCGGCCTGGCGGTGTGTACCGCCATCTACCTGGGCCTGAACGCGGTTTACCTGTACGCCCTGCCGGTGGAACTGTTGCGCGGCGAACTGCGTGTCGGCGAAGCCGCGGCGCGCGCGTTGTTCGGCGCCGCGGGCGCCCTGGTCACGGCGACGCTCGTGTTGGCGTCCATTCTCGGCTGCCTCAACGCGAATATCCTCATCGGACCACGCATTGCGTACGCCATGGCTCTGGACGGCCGTTTTTTCCCCGGCGTGCATCGCGTTCACGCAGCCTACCACACGCCGCATGTGGCCATTGTCGTGCAGGCGGCGACCAGCACCCTGCTCATCGTCATGTTGCGCAGTTTCCCCAGCATCCTCGACTACACGACCTTCTCCATCCTCTTGGCCACCATCGCGGACACCATGGCGCTGTACGCACTGCGCAAGCGGGAGCCGACGCGGCACCGTCCGTACCGCGCCTGGGGCTATCCCGTCGTCCCCGGCATCTACCTGCTCGCCAACGGCGTCATCGTCGGCGCCCTGTTGTGGGGCAGTCCGAAGGAGTGTGTCATCGCTCTGGCTATGGCGGCCACGGCCGTACCGTTCTATTTCCTATTTTCACGGCGGCTGCAGGTGGCCGGCCCGCTCTGATACATCGGCTGGCCGCTGCGCCTCCGGGCACCGATGTGCTATCGGAAGCCGGCAATGAACACCCCAACAGGATCCTGGCCCACGCACGGCGCCGCGTTACGCGGCGAAATCATCGGCGGTATCACCACCTTCGTCACCCTGTCGTACATCATTTTCGTACAGCCCGCGGTGCTGGCAACCACCGGCATGGACGCCGGCGCGGTGATGACCGCCACCTGCGTGGCCTCGGCGCTGGCCACCCTCCTGATGGGGATCTGGGCCAACTACCCCCTCGCCGTGGCACCGGCCATGGGGCACAATTTTTACTTCGCCTTCATGGTGGCCGGTCCGGTGGCAACCGGTGGGCTCGGGTATTCCTGGCAGGTCGCGCTGGGCGCCAATTGCATCGCCGGCATCATCTTTCTCTTGCTGTCCCTCGTGGGGTTACGCGAGCGCCTCGTCGACGTCATTCCCGCATCGCTGAAGCACGCCATTGCAGCGGGCATTGGTCTACTGATCACGCTGGTCGGCTTCGAATGGGCCGGCCTGGTCCGCCCCGCGCCGGGAACGCTGATCGCCCTCGGCAACTTGCATCATCCGGTCACGTTGCTGGCAGTCGGCGGGACCGTCCTGACCGCGGCCTTGGTGGCGCGCGCAAACCGCGGCGCCATCCTCATCGGGACGCTGGCCACTGGAACGACCGCCGTGGCCTGCGGTCTGGTCCCCTATCACGGTCTGGTGGCGCCGCCACCGTCGGTGACACCCACGTTGCTGCAACTCGACATCGCCGGTGCCTTCAGGCCGGACCTCATCACTGTCATCTTCGTGCTGTTCTTCCTCGGCCTGTTCGACACCGTCGGCACGTTGATCGGCGTCGCCGATCAGGCCGGCTTGTTGCACAACGGGCGTCTGCCGCGCGCCCGCGAAGCCATGGCCACGGATGCCATTGGAACCATCGTCGGCACTGCCATGGGGACGTCCACGCTCACCGCCTACATCGAGAGCGCCGCCGGCGTGCAGGCGGGGGCGCGCACCGGCCTGGCCAGTGTGGTGACCGCCGCCCTGCTGCTCGCCGCCCTTTTCTTCTCGCCGCTGGCCCGCATGGCCGGCGGGGGCATCCGCGTCGGTGAACTGACCCTCTACCCGACCGTCGCACCCGCATTGATCGTCGTTGGCAGCTTCATGATCCGCGGCATCGCGCGCATCGATTGGTCCGATCCCCCAGCCGCCTTCGCGGCATTTTTGACGCTGGTCACGATGCCTTTCTCCTTCTCGATCACGGAGGGGATCGCCTTCGGGTTCATCACCTATGCCCTCCTCATGCTCGCCACTGGCCGCGGGCGCGAGGTCCACTACCTGCTCTATTTCTTCGCCGCCCTGTTTGTGCTGCGCTACGCCATCCTGGTGGCGTAGACCGTACGCTGCAACCGAACCGAGGCCGTCTCACCAGTCCGGCAGCCTCCGGAGGGCTGCCGCCACTGGTCCTTGTGAACACTCGAAGAACTCCTCGGTGGCTGCAGGCCTCCGTGCCTGCAGCATGGGTTTTGCGACAGCATCGAGCCGTTTACGGAGTCAGCGCCGCCGGAGTTGGCTCACCACCCGGCGTCGCCGTCTTCCGCGGCGTCGGGGTCGGCTCGTTCGGCGCCAGCACCCTCACGTCGATGCTCACCACGGGGTCGTAATAGAGATAGAACCGGCCGTAGATGGTGTACGACCCGGGGGCGACCGAGGAGCCCGCATCGTCTTTCAGATCCCAGAAGGCACGCAACTGATACTTCAACACCTCCTGGTCACGGCCCGCCGCAGCTGACGGGAGGAACGGCTCACCGCAACCCTGTTCACGGATGGTGCGCACCTTACTCTTGCCCGCGAACACATAGAGATCGAGGCAGGGGTTGAAAATACCGCCGTGCGGCTGGATCTCGGTTACGGTATAGCGCAGCGTCGCTATCCCCGGTTGCCGATAGAACGCGCAATCGGACTCCAGCGTGACGCGATTGAAGTCGTCCGCCCATACCGCGCGGTTGATTTGATCGGGATCGCAGTAGGCGAGTTCGCTGGTCTCGTACACCTGCAACGAGAGCATGTTGCTCGTCACGCCGCCCACTTCGGCCCACACCTGTACCGTCCCGGCGGCACGGCCGGTGAACACGCCCGCCGCGTCGAAGCCACCGACAGCGTCATCGCCACTGCGCCACACGGCCGCGGTGGTCACATCGCGCGCGATCCCGATGTCGTAGCTGCCATTGGCGTGGAAGAAACGCTGGTCGCCTTTCGCGACGACCCGATCATTGCCCTCCTGGTAGATGTAGAGCGATTGCAGCGTCGCCTGGTTGACGACGTGGACGCCGGCGGGATCACTGGTGATCGCGGCGAATACCGCATCGATCGACGCATCACCCGCCTGCACCGCAGTCATGGCACCGGACGCATCGATGGCCGCCACCGCGGCATCACTGCTCCGCCAGGTCACCTGCTTGGTAACGTCCTGCCACACCCCGGTGTCGTACTGGGCGGTGGCGTGGAACTGTAACCGATCGCCGCGCAGTACTGTCATCATGTAGGTGCAACGACATGGCGCTGCGGCGTCGCCGGCGAGCGGCCCCGGGCAGCAACACGGCATGGCGATTTGCGCCGGCTGCGCTCCGACACTGGAGCACGGCATCCCGCTGGCCACCGGCGCCGGCGTCCCCTGCAGTAGCGGAACACCCCCGTTATCGGCGTAGATGGAGAGCGCCACGACCGTGGGCTCGGTCACCACACGGATCGTGGTGGGGTCGCTGGCCACCCCACCGAGGCTTGCCGTCAGCGTGGCCGTCCCCGCCTGTTCGGCGGTGAACAATCCCGAAACCACGTTCCCCACCTCCGGCGGCGTCAGTTTCCATTGCACTTCCTCGGTGATGTCCTGGTAGTAGCCCGCATCAAACTCGCCGATGGCGCGGAACCGGATGGTGCCACCGATCTGCACCACCTGCGTGCAATTCGGCACTGGCAGCAGGTCGGTACGTTGTCCGGGTTCCGCGCTGGCCGGGATCGAGCCGCCCATGGCCAGAGGGTCACCGAGCGGGAACACACAGGAGACATTCTGCAGCAGGATCTTGCGCAACGCCGGGCGCGCTGTGACCTCCAATGCCAACGGCGGGCTGGCAATCGTTCCGAAGGTCGCGGTGATCGACGTCTTGCCGATGCGCAGGGCCGACACCGTCCCCCACGAGTCCACGGCCGCAACTGCGGGGTCCGACACCTGCCAGGCGACGAGCCCCGTCACGTTCACCGCGGTACCGTCGGATAACGTTGCCGTGGCCGCGATCGCGCCCGACTGGCCGACGACCAACTGTGCCGGACCGCTGAGCGTGAGCGCGCGGATCTCGACGGGTGGGCAACTGGGCACGCAGATGCGCTTCAGGCATTCATCACAGGCTGGGCAGCTCGGCACACAGGTGCAGCGGGTTTCAGATTCAGCGCAGGTCCCATCCGCATTGCATGGGTAAGGCGTCGGCAGCGGCGGCCGCGAGCTGGCAGCGCAATCCGTCGGGTCGAATTGACCATCGCCATCCGCATCGGCGAACGTCCGGCCCGCATCACCGAAGGCACGGATGCGACCATCCTGCAGCCGCAGCCAGGCGCCGTTGGCGGCTTGGGTCACGCCGACCGCCACCCCGTCATCTGAATACGTGAAGCTCGATCGTGCCTGTCCCCACGACAGTTGCACCACGAGATCGACGCTGCCGTCGTCGCCGACGATGAACGGCACCGAGACCGCAGCAAGGTTCCCGTCGAGCGTCTTGCTGATCTGGAGCGTATGGGGTCCCGCGGGCAGCGGCGCTGCGGTGAAGCGACCATCGGGGCCGGTGGTTCCTTGCAGGTTGGGGTCGCCGTCAATTGACCAGTTGGCCGCAGCCAGCGACCGATCGAAGGTCGCACCGTCTGGCGACGCCTGCCACTGCTCCGGCGGGGCGTCGAGCGCGTCGCTGGTGCTGGCGGTCACGGCGCGATCGAGCACCAGCAAGCCGGTGACACCGGCGGAGCTGCTGGTTGGTGACGCCGTGGCGGTAGGGGTCGCCGGCGCTGTGCTGGTAGGGGTAGTGGCAATCGTCGCGGTGCTCGTCGGTATCGGTGTCGCGGTGGATGTACGCGTCTGCGTCGGAGCGATCGTTGGGGTCCGCAGGGGAGATGGCGTGTTGGTAGCCGCCGGCCGCGTTGCGGTCGGGACCGGAGTTGGCGTCACGGTCGCGGCGACCATTGTCGCGGGCGACCCACCGTTACCATCGCCGCAGGCAGTCACGAAAACGCTGGCAAGCAGGGCTAGAATCCAAAGACTGGCGGATAATCCGTGCGGCTTCATGGCGGTACTCCTCCGGCGGTTCCAACAATCGTCACAGCCCCCCACGGCAGCGCCGGTGGAACGCGTCGGCCACAGGAGCCGCACCGGTAACCGCAGTGCGCGGTGATTCCGAACCGCGACGATTAGCCTAGCCCTCTCGGTTTCCCATTCCAAGCGTCTCCCGCACCGACATGATCCTGCCAGGATACTGCTGCACCCGGGAGGACAGAATCACTGAGCAGTTGCGGGAGGACAAAGCCCCAGAGTAGCTACAGGCTACGCTCTCCGCCTTGACCCGACGCCGCGGAAAACGCTAAGTAACAGGTCGCTCGTCGCACGCGAAAGTGGCGGAACTGGCAGACGCGCAGGATTCAGGATCCTGTGGGCTAATCACCCGTGGGGGTTCAAGTCCCCCCTTTCGCACTCCATAACTTTCACAAAATCAGGCACTTGCACGCCGGCTGTTACCCCAATCTTGCGCCGGGGTAACACTTTAGGGGCTTCCGCGCCAAAAAGTGTCGGATCGAAGGCCGCAAACCGGCGCAGCTCACTCTCCACTTCACCGGCCATCCAGCGGCCATAGTGACGCCGCAACGTCTCGTATCGGACCCCCGTCTGCTGCTCCAGCCAGGCGGGCTTCGCGCCC
Organism: Deltaproteobacteria bacterium; assembly: GCA_017860575.1. GTDB lineage: Bacteria > Desulfobacterota > Binatia > HRBIN30 > HRBIN30 > JAGDMS01. The sequence continues at coordinate 12,911 of JAGDMS010000112.1, forward strand.
GCATGTAAGGCGGTCGTGACGAACGTGTCCTTCGTCGTGTAGAGCCCGCGCTGCCGCAGCCCGAGTGCGCGCAGGCACCGGTACCACGGCGCCAAGAACGAGTTCGGCTCGATCGGCTGGCCGTTGATGTTGGTGAACACCGGCATCTCCGGCGTCACATGCAAGGGGCGTAGTGTCGCAAGCAGTCGCACCGTCTCGGGGAACAACTCAATCGTCCGCCGGGCGCTCCGTGTCTTCGGACGGTTGTTCTCCCACAGATGGCGCGAGCGCCGGACATAGAGCCGCGCGGTAGCCAGGTCGAGGTCGCCGTGTTGCAGGCCCGCAGCCTCTGAGGGTCTGAGCCCCGACCAGAAGAGCAAATGCACAAAAACATAGTACGAGGGAAACGGTCGCGACTCGTAGCCGGTCGCCGTACCAGGCGCATGACAGCGAAAGCCGTGTGTGCGGAACCACCCGATGATGGCCTGCCGCTCTTCGCCCGTGAAGGGATCGGCTTCGGGGAAATCCCACTCCGGCCACTTCAGGTGCGGGTAGACACCCGTCACCACAACGCCGTCCTCGGCGGCATCGCGGAGGAACGCCCGCCAGCTGCCCGCCACGATGTTGCGCACGTACTTCACCGACAAGCCGCGGGAGAGCAGTTCGGCTTGGATGGCACGCGTGTCCGCCGGCTGCAGCGCGGTGAGCCGCACGTGCCCAATGAGCGGCACCACGTAGCGCCGCAAGTGCCGGCGGTAGTCACGCAGCTGCGCCTTGCGGACGATCGGGGTCTGCAGTGCGAGCCATCGCTCAACGTGCTCGCTTACCGTGCTCTCCCGCTTGCTGCGCGACTCGGTGGGCGCATGAGTCCGAACCACCCGGCCCGGCGTGTGCCCGAGAATGGCGTCAATCTCCTGCAACGTGCGCCCCGCTGCCAGCGCAGCACCAACGAGGTCGCCCAACCGGCGTACCGCCTGGTAGTTCTCCGGGGTGTTCGGTTTTCCGGTGGCACGCGCGATCTGCTGCCGTTGCCCGTCCGGCCCCAGCGCCCGGAAACGGAGGCGGAGCCACCCCTTGTGGCTTTCAACCGAGCAGCCGCTCAAAGTCCGCTGTCGCTTGTTCGACATCAATACCCACTGAGCGAGGTTGCAGTTGCCGTGGCGCCCCCTTAGGTTCTTCCATAACCGGTGGCTGCTGTTCAATCATCGCAACGATCGCAGACCATTTGAAGAACAGCCCGCGGCGCCGTCCGAACGGTTGAAAGTAGTGCACGCCGAGTTGGAGCACGCCGCGGGCAATCAGCTTCCGAATCGCGTTAACGGTCCACGGAGTCACTGCTGCCAGTTGTTCGATGGACAGGTAGGGGCGCACACTGCCGGCATTCGTGTGCGGAACAGCCGCGGAAGGGTCCGTGTCCGAACCCCCATTCAGCCCGCCGCAGTTCTTTGTCGCCTGTCCCGTCACCGGCCCTCCACCTCGTGAGCGCGGATCACTCCGAGGGCAGCATCCCTACTGGCCCTGGCGTGATCCGCCCTTGGACTGTTGCCCTCGGCGCGCAGTGGTCCACCGGCCAGCGCAAGCTGCCCCTTGTCGCGCAGCGGCACTTCGAGTCAATGCGACACCGCCGGCGAAATCGCTCGTCGAGAGTGCTGCGCGTCGCAGGCATGCCGGCTCCCACCGTCGTCCCTCAAAACGGGAGGTCTGTGTCCGTGGTGGAGAATACGACCCCG
>JAGDMS010000304.1 GCA_017860575.1 Deltaproteobacteria bacterium
CGATCTGCACCTCGGGAGAGCCCGTGTCCGATGCATGAAGCTGGAACTGTCCAATCAGCTCCTTCGTCCGTTCGGGAGCTATCCCCATCTTTCCTCCATCTTGTTTTCTCAGGTTGCTTAACATGTGCCCTGGACGTTGTAAAGTTCGCCCCGCGTCAAAACCGTGGCGGCGGGTCGGTGGGCGAAGGCGATCGACTGCCGGTTCCACCGCGCCGCTCAAATTGCTTTGCCGCGGCGGAATTGCTTTGATGCCGGTGCAATGAACAGCCCGCATCTCCGCCGCGTATTTCGTTACTTGCGCCCATACCTTTGGCCGCACTTCATCGGCGGCATGATCTGTATGAGCCTGTTCAGCACTACCAACGGGATCATGCCGTTTCTGGTCAAACGCATCTCGGACGATGTGTTTTCGCAGAAGAACGAGCTGGTGTTGTCCGTGCTCCCTTTCATCATCATCGCGACCTTCATCGTGCGCGGCATCCTCTTCTTCGGCAGTGCCTATCTCTCTGAATACGTTGGCCAAAGGATCATTACCGACCTGCGTCGAGAGCTCAACGATCACATTCAAGACCTGTCGCTGTCGTTCTTTGACCGCTACTCGACCGGGGACATCATTACGCGCATGACGAACGACGTGGTGGCAGTGCGCGGCGCGCTGATCGATGCGGTGACGTCCGTGCTGCGGGACGCGTTTTCGCTGGTCGTGCTCATAGTGGTGGCGTTCTGGCAAGACTGGGTGCTAGCGCTGATCGGCTTCGTGGCGTTTCCAACCGCGGTGTTGCCGGTGCTGCAACTCTCCAGAAAGTTGCGCAATTTGAGCTGGAAAGGGCAGGTCTCGCTGGACCACCTGACGACGCTGCTGCAGGAAACGGTGCAGGGGAATCGTGTGGTGAAGGCGTTTGGAATGGAACCCTACGAAAAAAGGAGATTTGGGGAGGAAAACGAGTCCATGTTCGGCCTCACCATGAAAGTGCTGCGCATCCGGACGCTGACCAACCCCATCATGGAAATCCTGGCCGCTTTCGCCATTGCGGGCGTGGTGTGGTACGGCGGTCACAGTGTGATCAGCGGCACCCGAACCCAGGGCACTTTCCTGGCATTCTTGACCGCTTTGTTCCTGCTGTACGATCCGTTCAAGGCGCTCGGTCGGGCACATTCGACCATCCAGCTGGGACTGGTTTCAGCGGACCGTGTTTTCCAGTTCATCGATGAGGTTCCGGAAATTCAGGACAAGCCGGAGGCACGTCCGTTGATCGGCATCGAGCCCGGGATCGAACTCGAGAACGTCAGTTTCACTTACGGTCACGACCTCGTGCTGCGCAACGTGAACCTCACCATCAAGCCCGGCGAGGTCGTGGCGCTGGTCGGACCGAGCGGCGGAGGGAAGAGCACGCTCGCGGATTTGATTCTTCGCTTCTATGATGTGGCGGAAGGGGCCATCCGGATCGGCGGCATCGACATTCGTGATGTGACGCTTGCCAGCTTGCGGGCGCAGATCGGGCTGGTGACGCAGCACACGTTCCTGTTCAACGACACCGTGCGCAGCAACATCGCCTATGGCGGCATCGATCAGAACATGGACGCGATCGTGGCGGCGGCAAAGGACGCGTACGCGCATGATTTCATCATGGAGTTGCCGCAGGGATACGATACGTCCATCGGCGAATTCGGCATGCGCCTCTCCGGCGGGCAACGGCAGCGGATCGCGATCGCCCGAGCGCTGCTCAAGAACGCGCCCATTCTTGTCCTGGACGAGGCCACCTCGGCGCTGGACAACGAGTCCGAGCGCCTGGTTCAGCAGGCGCTCGATCGCTTGATGGAGAATCGGACGACACTGGTCATTGCGCACCGGCTCTCCACCGTGCGGCGGGCGGATCGGATCCTGGTGCTCGTCAAAGGCGAGATTGTCGAGCAGGGCACGCACGAGGAACTGCTGGCGTTGAACGCCGAGTACCGCAAGCTGCACGACCTGCAGTTCATGGACGAGGTGAGTCCGCAGATGCTCCAGTAGCGGGTGCGCCAGTCCGGCGTGGCCGTGCGACAGCGGTGTCGGTCGTAACGGGACGATCACGGTAGCGGATCGTCCCGTTGGTTGGTAGAACCCGACGGACATGCGACGTGCGCATCAGTTCCTTGCCTTGGTGACCGGCTGTGGGTTTCTCTACATCACCATCAAGAGCTTGCGATGGTGGTTCCGGTTGCATCACCCCTGGTATGATTACCTGTGGGGATCCGCTCTCGGATTCGCTGCAATCGGCTTGGGCGTGCTGCCGCGGAGCCCGATTCGCCGGCTTCCCGAACGAGGATTCTTGATCCTCCTGACAGTCATCTTCGCCGCCAGCCGGTTGTGGTGGGTGGCGCTGGTGCCGACCAAGCCTGTGTCGGACTTTGCGATGTATCAGGCGTGGGCTGAGATGTTCTCGCAGGGTCGGCCCCTGGATGCCGTTCTCGGACAGTCGAAGGTGTTTCTGGTGCATGCATGGGGCTACCCGCTCGCGTTGGGCGGTTTGTACGCCATCGTGGGGTCCAGTGTGCTGGCCGCCAAACTGCTGAATGTGGTAGCGGGCGCACTGTCGCTCTTGCTGCTCTACCGGCTAGGAAAGGCCGTGAGCGGAGAGGACGCCGGGCGATTGGCGGCACTGTTGTTCGGCCTGTGGCCCAGCCAGTTGTTTCTCACCAGCGTGCTCGCGTCCGAACATCTGGGCCTCCTTGCAGCGCTGGCGGCGCAGGCCACGCTGGTTGCAGCCATCAATCCTCCCACGCCTCGCTGGACGAGTGTGGCGTTGTCCGGCGTGCTTATGGCTGTGGCGGCTGCCGTCCGGGCTGCCCTGATGGTGCTCCTCCTTGCGGGAGTTCTGACAGTGGTGCTGCTGTGTCGCCCCGCGCGCCGGGCGGCGATCAGCCTGCTCTTGCTGGTCGGAGGATTCTGGCTAACCCACGTCGTCTACCGCCACGGCGTGCACGCCATCTACCATCTCAGACCGTACGCGCAGCTCGACTGGACGCTGCTTCAGGGGACGAATTTCGAATCCCATGGGGCTTGGAACGAGGCTGATGCCAGGAATTTCATGGACCGTCCCACGTTCGAGGACGCGCGCGCCTTTGCCCGGGCCGAAGCGCTCCACCGGATAACGTCCGAGCCCCAGCGCTTCGCCCAACTGGTCGTCCGCAAGCAGGTTGAGCTCTGGCGCGACGACTGGTACGGGGTGCAGTGGAGCTTGTTCGACCTGGAGGCGCGCAGTGCGGCCGTGACGGCCCGGAAAGACGCTCTCATTTGGGTTTCTCGGTGCTACCAAGTGTTCGTGCTACTGTGTGGTACCGCCGGGTGTTTTCTGGCGGCGCAGGCCGATGCACAGCGCGGCGTGGTGCTGATCCTGTTGCTGCTCCTAGTCGGTACGTGGGTGCACGGCATTTTCGAGGTGCAGTCCCGGTATCACTACGTACTTGAGCCGGCCCTGTTCGTCCTAGCTGCGCGGGCGGCCGTGACCGTGCGGATGCGACGACCATTGGCAGGATGAACGGCAAAACAGTTTGACCGAAACTGGTGACACGGCAGAGAGTGGACCACGTCCGACCCCCGAGACCCGCCCGCCGGGCGACTCGCGAAGGCCGCGCGTGAAAACGGATCAGCCACCGGCACCGTGATCTGGATCATCGACCTGCCATGTGCCACGGCGCCACCGGCGGGGCCACGTCCACCACCTGGGTTGTAGGCAGCCAGATCGCTGCCGTCTGCTTGTGTTACCCAACGCGGGGTTCCCTGTGGATCCTTCCGGTGCCTGGATTGGTTTGACCGCGAGGATGGTGTCTTGCAGCGCCCCGACCACGTCTGCGCCACTCCACATGCCAAAGGTGATCTCGGCCACCCGGAGTCCCGCACGCGCGACAAGGCTGCGTGCAAAGGCTTCGCGATAGGCGACGCCGCGGCTCGGCCGCTCGGGATCAATCGTCCATAAGTTCGCCGCAATGCGCTGGAACTCCCGATCTTGGATGCGCAGGTGAGCACTGGCGCCGAGTGCCTCGTCACTCATGAGGAACAATGTGGCGAAGAAACGGCCGCCGCGCTTCATCACCCGGTGGCTTTCGCGCAGGTAGTGTTCAAGTTCTTCGGGCAACATGTGGGTTGCGACTGATGACATGAAGACCACGTCAAAAGATTCGTCGCCATAGGGGAACACGAATTCCTGGGCCGCAGACCGACCTTCGGGATTGTACCAGTCGGACCGAAGCTCCTGAAAGTCAAACTGAAAGTTCGGCCAGGATGCGTATCGTTGGTGACACCAGTCAATCCCAGCCTTCACGATGTCGAATCCAGCATAGCGTCCCTGCGGACTCAAGTAACGCGTCAGGGGGCGCGCCTTTTGCCCATTGCCTGAACCGATATCGAGGACCGCGTGCGTCGGCTCGAGTCGGCAACGACCAATAAGGTAATGCGCGACGAAATTCTCGCCGATCTCGACGAACGCTTCCTTTGTGGCCGTGCCGTCAAATAACTCATGCGGCTCGGGAACGAGATCGTCGAAACGACACGCCTCCGGTTGATCAACGCCTGCCTCGGTCATTCATCCAGCCTTGTCAAACAACCATTTCGATCATGTTGCCCCAAAAGGGCTCGGCTCATCAATCCCGCCGGAACCGGCGGACGCCACCCCCTTGTTGTGTGCAGCGATTATGAACTGAAGGATCGAGAACATGGCAATTCCCTCGACACGAATCATTCGCGAATCACGCATACGGCCATGCGCTCGTTCTCGAAGACAAGTTTCCCATTCACGGCCTTCACGTTTGCCGTCAACACTGCCGGGCTATAGAACCGCTTGTCCCAAACGACATAATCGACGTTGATTTTCTTCAAGATCTCTAAGGCCCTAGCGTCGAGCATGTCCCCGTAGCCTTCATAGAGCGACCACAAGGTGCTGGAGAACTGGCCGGAATATCCGTTGACCAAATTGATCTGCGGGAGTCTTTCGAAGAAGATCATATACTCGGGGATGAGGCTGAGGTTGTTCACGGGGAGCACAATGGCGTTGGCTGCTTGCCTCCCGAAGAAGTCCTCTTCCGTTCTGTCGGGCACCAATCGGGCGAAATCGTAGCGGTTGGCGTAAGGCAGCCGGGTTTGGTCGAATACGGCATTGGCCGCCATAGCCAGGAGCAGCACGGTCAGAAATACCCCGCGTTGTCGGCCTGACCGATTGGCCGCTGCGAGATGCAACACGAGACAAAACGCGATGCCAAGCAGCCATACCATCCCAATGGCGCCGAACCGGCCCACGGCGCGAATCGATCTGAATCCGGGGATGATTTCCGCGAGCAGGCCCCAGATGGTTGGGTTCAGCTGCCCCAAAGAGTAACGGGCGGAAGGACCAAATGCGGTACCGTATGTCACTAGCATGGCGAGGAGCAGAAAGGCCTGCACCATCGGGCCTTGCTTCCGAAGGGCTGTCAGTGCACAGAAGAACGCCAGCAGGCAAATAATCAACGCTAGAAGCGGAATCCACGGCTGACCTGCGCACAACAGATCGCTGAGGAGGTAGCAGAGAAACGACAAGCACAGCAGAACTAGTGGCCGACGCTGCTGCAATTGGCGGAGTTGGACAACGAGCACGGTTCCCGACGAGACAATGAGGACCGGACCGAGAAAGACCCCCAAATAGACGAGGGACTCATGGGTATGGTCGCGTACGGGGAGGCCGGCTTTTGCCAGCAGGCCGAAGAGACGTGTCTCCGGCAGAGGGCTCATGAGGTGCCAGAGTTCTGCTCGGAAGTGCAGTTGGGAGTCGTAGGGATGTAACACCCCAAAATAGCCCGCCAGTATCGGTGCCGCCAGGCCAAGGCACACGGTGACCGAGCACCAGTGACGGCGTGCAATCTGTCTCCCAACCTCCCAGCCGCGGCTCCGCAAAAGCAAGCCGACGGCCAATGCCAGAAGCACGGAAAAGATCGCGGCATAATAGGGAGCGCTGTAACAAAGAATCAGCCAGCTCGCTAAACCTCCCCATAAATAGCGGACCTTCATCGAGTCGATGTACTTGATAC
>JAGDMS010000305.1 GCA_017860575.1 Deltaproteobacteria bacterium
GATAGCGGTGGACCATGACGGGCCGGTCGAACGCGTTGGAAATGGCGGTTTCCTCGTCGCCGCCGAAATCATCCCCCCACTCGACCGGCAAGTGCCGCTCCTGCAGCAACTCGATCGCCTCGGTGTACGTGATGCGCGGGAACGGCTTTCGGACCCGCTCGAGCGGGGCACAGTCGCGCTCGAGCACCGCCAGTTCCCGGTGCCGCTCGCGCAGCGTGCGTTGCACGACGTACTCGACAAAGTCCTCCGCCAGATCCATGTCGCCGGCAAGGTCCATGAACGCCACTTCCGGCTCGATCATCCAGAACTCGGTCAGATGGCGACGGGTCTTGGACTTCTCGGCGCGAAAGGTCGGTCCGAAACAGTACACCTTACCGAACGCCAGTGCGCCGGCCTCGGCATACAGCTGACCGCTCTGTGTCAGGTATGCCGGCTCACCGAAGTAGTCCGTGGCGAACAATGTCGTCGTCCCCTCGCAGGCCGCCGGCGTGAAGATCGGCGCATCGAGGAGCGTGAAGCCTTCTCCGCCGGCGTGAAGATCGGCGCATCGAGGAGCGTGAAGCCTTTCCCGTCGAAGTAATCACGACAGGCGCGGATGATGGCGCTGCGCACGCGAAGTATTGCGTGCTGCCGCGCCGAGCGCAGCCACAGGTGCCGGTGGTCGAGCAGAAACGCCACCCCGTGCTCCTTGGGCGTGATCGGATAGCCGTCCGCAACCTGCAGCACCTGCAGATCGGTGACGGTAAGCTCGAAGCCCAGCGGAGCGCGGTTGTCGGCACGCACCGTGCCACGAACAATCAGCGAGGACTCCTGGGTGATGTGGTCGGCGAGGGCGAACTGCTCGAGCGGCACGTCGTTCTTGAACACCACGCATTGCATGATGCCGGTACCGTCGCGGACCTGCAGGAAGTGCAGCTTTCCGCTCGAGCGTTTGTTGTAGAGCCAGCCCTTGAGTGTGACTTCCTGCCCCTCGTGTTGGGCAATGTCCTCGATGTAAACCCATGACATGGCGCCAAAGTAGCATATCGCCTATCGCATATCGCCTATCGGCCGACGTCTGGGCTCTCGTCGAATTGAACCCTGGCTTCAGGCCATAGGCGATATGCGATAAGCGATCTGCGAGCTTTTCTGCTACCCTCACCCCATGCCCAAACGGACTCCCGCACCGACCGGCGCCGATCTCTTCGCCGCGGAGGCGGAACGGCTGCGCCGCCGCGAGGCGCCGCTCGCCGAGCGCATGCGGCCACAAACGGTGGAAGAATTCGTCGGCCAGACGCACTTGATCGCACCGGGTCGCTTGCTGCGCGAGATGATCGAAGGCCAGCGGCTGCACTCGCTGATTCTCTGGGGGCCGCCCGGGAGCGGCAAGACCACCCTGGCGCTGCTGATCTCCCGCGCCGTCGACGCCCACTTCGTGCACTTCTCCGCGGTGTTGTCCGGCGTCCGCGAACTGCGCGAGGTCATCAGCGAGGCCAAGGACCAGCGCAAGTACCATGGCCGGCGCACCATCCTGTTTGTCGACGAGATCCACCGTTTCAACAAGGCGCAGCAGGACGCGTTTCTGCCGCACGTCGAGGACGGCACGATCGTGCTCATCGGTGCTACCACCGAGAACCCGTCGTTTGAGGTGATCGCGCCGCTGCTCTCGCGCACGTCGGTCCTCGTCCTCGAACCACTGACGGCGGAGGACGTCCGGCGCCTGCTGCAGCGCGCCCTTGCCGATACAGACCGCGGGCTCGGCAATCTCGGCGTGGAGATCGACGCGCCGGCCCTCAGCTTCCTTGCCGATTACGCGCGCGGCGACGCACGCCTGGGCCTGAACGCACTGGAGGCGGCGGCCGATCTGGCCACCACAAAGGGCCTCAAGACCATTGATCTCGAGGTGGTCCAAGAAGCGACACAGCACCGGGCCCTGCTGTACGACAAGGCCGGCGACGAGCATTACAACGTCATTTCCGCCTTCATCAAGAGCATGCGCGGTAGCGATCCCGACGCCGCCGTTTACTGGCTCATGCGCATGCTCGAGGCGGGAGAGGATCCGCTCTTCATCGCACGGCGCATGGTGATCTTCGCGGCGGAAGACATCGGCAACGCCGACCCGCAGGCCCTGCAACTCGCGGTGGCCGCCAAGGATGCCTTCCACTTCGTTGGCATGCCCGAGGGGCGGATCCCGCTGGCACAGGCCGCGACCTATCTGGCCAGCGCCCCGAAGTCGAATGCGTCGTACATGGCCATGTGCGGCGCGGCGGAAGACGTCAAACGCCACGGACCGCTTCCGGTGCCGCTGCATCTGCGCAACGCACCGACGCCCCTGATGAAATCACTGGGGTACGGTCGCAACTACAAGTACGCCCACGACTACGCGGGTCACGTGGCGGACCAGCAGCACCTCCCCGACCAGCTCAAGGACCGGCGCTACTATCAGCCCTCGGACAACGGCGCCGAACGTGAGCTCCGCGCTCGGCTCGAACAAGTGCGCCGGCTCAAGACCACGAGCCGCAAGTCATAGCATCCCGCCTCGTCCGCCCGACCCGTCAGCGGAAACAAACGGACCGCCCGACGCTCATTCGTCCTGCAACGCCTGGCGGATCGCCTGTAGAATGAACAGGTAATCGCGGCTCGAGCGCACCTGTCCGAGCGCGGAGACGTGCTGCAGCACCTTCAGCTCCGCCTGCGTAATGCCGTTGCGGGTGTGCAGGCGCTTGTTCGCCCGAAATTGGTCCCACGCCGAGCGGCTGGGGTCCGGCACCTCGGTGTGTATGAAGCTGCGCACCTGCGGGTGCGCCAGGAAGAAGAGTTCCTCGCGATCGAGGTCAAGGACCTTTCCGAGTTTTACCAGCACGCCTGTGCTCGGCCGGCGCAGGTCACGCTCGAGATAGCCGACGTAGTTCGCGCGCACGCCGATGCGCCGAGCGACCTCGTCCTGTGTCAATTCGAGCTGCAGGCGGCGCCGACGAATGATCGCGCCTAACGTTGTCGAAGCCACAGCGGTGTCCTCCACAGAAAGCGGTTAACAACTTGTTGTCTCGGCAGCACTATGATGACACACGGAAGAGAAGCGGCGCAATACACCTATTTCGGCCGACGCCTTGATCAGCCGCCAGGCGGCAGTGTGGGCGATTACGCGGCGCAGATGAAGTCGCGGGGTTCCGCGAAGCCCATCGCGCGCAGCGCGGCGCGGATCTGCCGGCGCGCGACCGTGCCCGCCACGGAAACCACCACCGGGTAGCGCGGCAGACGGGGCAGGGTGTCGGGAGCGATCACGGGAGCACCATGGATCCGGTTGCCCAGGCGACCGCGGTGTACCTCGACGATGTAAGCGGGCCGCTTGCCGTGCGCCAGCAACGCCCGCCGCATCGCCCGGCCGGTCTCGCCGTAACCCCAGAGAATGTACTCCGCCGTCTCGGCGAGAAACCGTGCCGCCAGGAACGCGGCCTTGCACGCGGTGAAGCGCTCGATCGAATACGTCGCGCTCACACGCGAAAGACGTGCGGGACGATCACGCCAGCAGAGCAGCCGGTACGGAACCACACCAACTCGCAGATCGGCGTCGAGCAATCGCAGAATGAGATCATAGTCTTCCGGCCAACCGACGTCGCGGTAGCCAAAGGCGGCAAGCACTTCCCGCCGGATCATCAGCGCCGGATGCGCGACCGGGCATTCGACGAACGCCTCCTCTCGCAGTCGCTCGGGTGAGTCGATGCCGTTCAACCAGCGCTCATACTCCATGCGCCCTTCTGTCAGCGTGGCGCGCGGGAACAACCGCACGTGTGCGCCGGCCGCAATCCATTCCGATCCCTCCAGGGCCGTGCGTTGTAGCGCCAGACGGTAGCGGTGCATTACGTCGTCGGCATCCATGCGCGCAACCCAGGTGCCGCGACACTTTGCCAGCCCGGCGTTCAACGCCGCCACAATGCCGCCGTGCGCTCGCGTTACCACGACGATGCGGTCGTCACGCTCGGCGAAGCGGTGGACGCAGGCGAGCGTTCCGTCCGTCGAGCCGTCGTCGACGAGCACACACTCCCAGCGCGATTCCGTCTGCCGCTGGATGCTGTGCAAGCACGCGGGCAGCGTGTCCGCCGCGTTGTATGCCGGCAGCAGAATCGAAACCCGCGGTGGCGGAATCAACCGGCCCCCGGGCACGAGAGCCGCAGGGCCAACGGATCGTCGTCCGGCAGTTGCTGCAGTTCTATGACGTTACCGTCCGGGTCCCGGCCGTATGTGGTCTTGATCCCCCCCCCGACCGCTTGGGGCGGGCAATGGAACGTCATGCCGGCCGCCGTGAGACGCTCGTATTCGGCGTCGATGTCGCGCACGTCGAGACACAGATGCGTGAGCCCGTGGTCGCACACGGGGCGTCGGGGGTCCCCCGAGCGTGGTCGCGGTGACTCGTACTGGAAGAGTTCGATATAGGTGTTGCCCGCCTGGAGTATCGCGACCCGCGCGGCGGAGTCCTTCAGGCCGACGATGCGGTCGATCTGCTCCGCACCTTGCTGCCAGGAGCCCTCCGAGAGGACGCGGAAACCCAGGAGATCACGGTAGAAGGCCAGCGCCCGGTCCAGGTCCCCCGTCGAGATGGCGGTGTGATGTATTCCTCGAATCACGTCGTATGCTCCGTAACTCTCCGGTTCTGATGCCCGATTCCCTGCCGCGCCGCAGGAATCCGCACCACTACCCTATCAATTCTGGGTACCATCCATCATACAATAATCGCCCACGGGCCCGCTCGGGGGTAGCAAATTGTGGAACAGATTACGTTGGATGAGGTAGTTGCGCGATCCGAGCGGAAGGTTCGCCCACGCGCCGTTTGCGACCTGGTACTGGGCGTGACCGAAGGTCCAGGCGCACTTGTCCGCGTTCTCCGAGCCGTTCTTGTCGTACCAGGCATTGAGGTCGGGATCGCTGGCCGCCTCGTCGAGTTCATGGGCGATCACCGACACCATGGCGTCGACGCCGGCATTGCCGTTCGGCCCGACCGTCTGAATCGCGCACGCGTTGAGGCAGCGATTCGGATTGCCGACGAAGGCGTAGCGAATATGCCCCACCGTTGGCGTTGCCGCGGTGTGCCAGCCGCAATACATTTTGCAGAAGCCGGACAGTTCGCTCACATCCGACGAGCTGAGAACAAAGTAGACCCCGTTCGCATCGTACGGCAGCCTGCCCGATGAGATGGCACTGGTAACGACGAGCTGCACGTCGGCGTCGCGCAAACGAGTGCCGCGGGAGTAGGAGTCGGTCGTCTCTTTCGCGAGCAACGCTTGGGCGACGCCGTAGCTTCCGTTGATATCCGTGAAGTAGGGTGAGCCGCCGAGGGTACCGGCGAAGTCATGGACGATTTGTTGGCCGGCAGGAGTGTCGGAGCCATTGCTCTGGTTCCAGTTGCCGTACCAGATGATGTAAATCGTCGGGGTCAAAATGATCGGCCCTCCGTGGTTGAGAATCGGACTGGTGGCCGTCGTTGAGCCGGCCGGGGCGCTGAGGCCCACGCCGTGCGGGTTGGTGCGATGGATGATCTTCGGAGGCCCCGGCTCATTGGCCTGAGCGTACGCGGAGGCAGGCACTCCCATACCGAAAACAACCCACACGGCAAGAGACGCAGTAAGGGCTCGTTCCATCGCTCCTCCTATTCCGCCGCATTGCCCATTCGAGCCCTCCTCGGCCTCGACAGCACGCGTGCGGGGCAATCGCAAAATGTATTTGACGTGAGGATTCCAGAGATACAGGCGGTACTCAAGCCCACTCGTCTCGGCAACCTCACCGGCCGGGGCTGTGGTTCGCCGGCAGGGTGACCGGCGTGCAGGCGCGACGAACCTAGCGCGAGGTGCGTAGCGACCGGAACAGCTTTCTCAGCGGGTTCGCCGGCGCCTGCGGCGCTGTGGGCACCGGATGCGAAAAGGCATCCCGCAGGGCCGCCGCGACGTCGTCTATCGCGACGCGCGCCTGATCCAGAACGGCGCCCATGCTGAAGAAGCCATGGATCATGCCGTCGTAGCGCTTCAGGGTCGTCGGAACGCCTGCGGCGCGCAACCGGGCCGCGTACGCCTCCCCTTCGTCACACAGCGGGTCGAATTCCGCCGTAAGTACCAGCGCCGGCGGTAATCCCTGCAGATCGCGGGCCCGCAGGGGCGCGGCGTAGGGGTGCTGCCAATCGCCGGCATCGCGCAGGTATTGATTCTGGAACCAGCGCATCATTTCCAGAGTCAGGAGATACCCCTCTGCGTTTTCCTGGCGGGACACGGTGTCGCACGCAGTGTCGGTCACGGGGTAAACGAGCAGCTGATACGCCAGCTGCGGGCCTTGACGGTCGCGGGCCATCAAGGCGACGACCGCGGCAAGATTGCCGCCGGCACTGTCTCCGCCGACGGCGATCCGCGTCGGGTCGCCGCCGAGGCCGCCCGCGTGCTCCGCCAGGCCATTCGCCGCGTTGGCGAGGGCACGACACACCCCGTCATGACTCTCGAGATCGCCGAACACCCAGCCGCCACCATGAAAATACACGAGGATCGGCAGCGGACCGTCCTGTTCCGGCGTGTACACCCGTAGGGCGATCTCCCCGTTGGGACCCGGGGCGACCAGATTGTCCACACTGCCGACGGCCTCCGGCGCACCCTGCAAACCGGTAAACCCCGCAGAGGAAGCGCGCGCCTCCTCGACGGAAACGGCGTCAAACGCTGGCATCCCCATCGCTTCAACTTGATCCAAAAACGCCTGCACCTGCGGATCGAGTGGCATCGATAAAGTGTACCAGTCCGCGAACGGAAGGTGAAAGACCCAGCTCACGCAATCGCGCGGGTGACGCGTGGCCGGTTGAGTGGCCCGTGACGATGATCTAGCGTGAACGCGTGCCGCTGCAACGCGATCCCAGTCTCGTTCCGCTGTCGCATGACCATCACGACGCTCTCTTGCGGGTGTTCCACATCCGCCAGGCGCTGCGCGCCGGTGCCGAGTTGGACGCAGCGGCGACGGCGACCCGACAGTTCTTCGCCCGTGATCTCGTTCCGCACTTCCGCGCGGAGGAGGAGGTACTGCTGCCGGTCCTGCGGACGGCCTTGGGAGCGGAGCACCCGTTGTTGGCCATGCTGGTCGATGACCACCGCATGCTGGAGCGATTGGCGCGCGACTTGGATGGGAGCCCACAGCGGCTGAGTGCATTTGCCAACCTGCTCGAGCGCCACATCCGCTTCGAGGAGCGCGAACTGTTCCAGCAATATCAGGGACACGTGCCACAGGCGGCGCGGGCCGATGTCGAGGCGGGCGTGCGGCGCATCCTCAATCGGCCGGCCGGTGCGCCGAAAATGTGCGACGTGCCGGAGGACGTCGCGCCGTTGAAGTGGAGAGAGCGATGAAATGACCGTATACCCGGACGAAAGGCTTTCCCAACAGATCGTTGCCTGCACACCCGATGGGGTAATTTTTGCCGACCGGGGTGGCGTGATCCGCTTCTGGAACGCCGGGGCCGAGGCGATCTTTGGCTACGCTGCGCAGGAGGCCGTCGGACAGGCGCTCGAATTGATTGTTCCTGAGCAGCTGCGCGCCCGCCACAACGAAGGATATCGGCGCGTGATGCAGACCGGGGAGACACGGTACAGTGGGCGGCGATTGCTCGCTGTACCGGCGATGCGCAAGAACGGCGAGCGCATCTCGGTGGAGTTCAGCATCGCGCTGCTGTACGACCTCAACCGCACACTGATTGGCGTAGCTGCCATCATGCGGGATGTCACCGAGCGCTGGCGCAAAGAGAAGGAGATGACCGCGCGCTTGGCCGCCTTTGAGAGCAAGCAAAAGTAGACGGCGCCTCCGTCACGAACGATCCGCATGGTTTGGGTCCAGGGGGACGGACATCAAGCCGCCGCCGATTCATCGCCAATCGCAAGCTGGGGAGAGGGATCGAGGGAGGGGTAGTCCCGGGGTACAAACCGGGCAGATGGGTAACAGAGTGGACCGGGGACATGGGTAACACCTACAGGTATCGGCAACAGGAGGGTGTCGATGCCGTGGAAGGAGACCCGTGTGGAAGAGGAACGAATGAAATTCATCGCTGCCTGGCTTGCTGAAGACAGCGGTTGGAACATGAGGGAGTTGTGTGAGGCGTTCGGGGTCAGTCGCAAGAGTGGCTACAAATGGCGGCAACGGTATCGGGACGGCGGCCTCGAAGGGCTGCGGGATCGTGCGCGCGCACCGCTGCATCATCCGAACGCGACGCCGGCGGAGCTGGTGGCCAAGGTGATTGCGGCGCGTAAACAGCATCGGTTCTGGGGACCGCGCAAGTTGGTGGCGCGCTTGAAACGCGCGGCGCCCGATCTGCCATGGCCGGCAGCGAGCACGGCGGGAGCGATCCTCAAGCGGCAGGGACTGGTCGTGGCACGGTGTCGGCGCCGTGGCGCGATCAGCACAGTGCGGACGGCATTGAGCACGCCCACGCATGCGAACCAGGTGTGGGGAGTTGATTACAAAGGATGGTTCCGGACGGGCGACGGCGAGCGATGTGATCCGTTGACGATCTCCGATTTGTTCAGTCGCTACTTGCTGGAGTGTCGGCGCGTACCGCGGCTCACCACGCAGTGTGCGTGGCCAGTCTTCGAGCATCGTCCCCGGCCGCCCCGATCAAAACGGACGGCACGAGCGCATGCATCGTACCCTGAAGCGGGAAACCGCGTTGCCCCCGTGCGCGAATGCGGCGGCTCAGCAGCGCAGCTTCAACCGCTTCCGGACCATCTTCAATACCGAGCGCCCGCACGAGGCCTTGAACGATACGGTGCCCGCCCAGTGGTATCGTCCCTCGGTCCGTGGGTACCCGACCACGGTGCCCGCGGTCGAGTATCCTGGGCATTTCGAAGTGCGGCGGGTGCGCACCACCGGCGAGATCAAATGGCAGGGCGCCTGTGTGTACCTGAGCGAAGCGTTGGTGGGAGAGCCCGTCGGGCTCGACGCGGTCAGCGATCGGCACTGGCAGATCTCCTTCGGCCCGATCGAGCTGGGGCTGTTCGATAACCATACCCGCAAGCTGCTGGCCTACCAGCGGCCCACCCGCCGTGCCCTGGCCGCCGCGCGCACGGTTGTGGAAAACTCCAGTCGCCCTTCGGGCTCCTTACGTTCTCCACAACCGCCAGAGCGACGCCACGAAAAGGAATGAACTGTGTCACCCATGTGCCCGGTCTATTCTGTTACCCATGTCCCCGCTTGCACCCGGCCAGCTCGACTCGAAGGTGCCAGTTGACCTTGGGGCGGGAAGCGGAGTATGGAGCTTCGCGCTGCGGGAGCGGGCTGGGTGACGCGCAGTGCCCTTCTCCGCAGCGCGTCGAAGTGATACCGCCATCCTAGAGGGGAGGAGATCGCAATGAAGTACCTTGCTACCATCGCACTGGTCGCTGCCTTCGCCGGAGCCGCGTACGCTGACGGG
>JAGDMS010000113.1 GCA_017860575.1 Deltaproteobacteria bacterium
CCCAAAGGACCGTGCGCGGTCTGCGCCAGCGCTGGGAGGCCAACCCAGAACGCTATGAGCCGCTGTTCGATGAAGTCGACGGCCTGGTCCGTGGGGCCGAAACCGCAATCGGCACGGGGGATCTGCGCAGTCTCGGAAGCCTGATGAGCGCCAATCATGACTTGCTAAAACGCATTGGCATCTCCACGGAGGAGTTGGATCAGATGGTGGCGCTGGCGTGCACCGGTGGTGCCCTGGGCGCCAAGTTGACCGGCGGGGGCGGCGGTGGTGCCGTCATTGCGTTGTGTGACGGCGATCGGGAGCCGTTGGTGAACGCGTTCGTCAATGCCGGCTGGGACGCGTTTGCAACAGATATCACAGGACAGGAGCACGGGCTGAATGCAGGAGACGATGCAGGTCGTTTCGAGCAGCGCGATCACGCCTGCGGGTGAAGAACGGCAACTGAGCGGTGGTACGGACCGTCTCGATGCGGCGGTGGCGCGCAGCCAGGCCTGGTTTTTCGCACAGCAGCGGCCGGAGGGCTTCTGGCACGCACCGCTCGAAGCCAATGTCTCGATGGAGACGGAGTACATCTTCTTCAACCGCTTCATGGGGCGCCGGCCCGAGGCCATCGAACGCCGCATTGCCGACCGCATGCTCGCCACGCAGGCGGAGGATGGCAGCTGGCCGCTGTACTACGGCGGGCCGGGCCACCTGAGCAACACCATCGAAGCGTACTTTGCCCTCAAGCTGTGCGGGCTGGACGCCGATCACCCTGCCCTCCAGCGTGCTCGTGAATTCATCATGGCCCGCGGCGGTTTGGCCAAGGCCGGCGTGTTCACGCGCACCTTCCTGGCCTACTTTGGTCAGTTCCCGTGGTCGGGCTTGCCGGCCATGCCGGTGGAGCTGATGTTGTTACCGCCGTGGTTTCCGATCAACATCTATGCCCTCTCGAGCTGGGCGCGCGGCACGGTTGTGCCAATGATCATCCTCATGGCCAAACAACCGGCCATCGACATTCCGGCTGCCGCGCACATTGGTGAACTGTGGCTCAAACCGCCGACCCCTGCGGATCTCGCCTTCTCCCCGAGCCGAGACTGGCTCACCTGGCGCAATGGCTTTCTGGCCCTCGATCGTCTGCTCACTTTTCTCGGCCGCAGTTCATGGAAACCGCTGCGGGCCCGTGCCCTGCGCCAAGCGGAGCAGTGGATTCTGTCGCATCAGGACGTCAACGGCGGCTGGGGCGGCATCCAGCCTGCGATGATCAACTCGGTCATGGCGCTGCGTGCTCTCGGGCATCTGGAAAGCGAACCGGTAATCGCCAAAGGCATCCAGGCCATCGACGATTTCTTGATCGAGAGCGAAGGCCACCTGATGTTCCAACCATGTGTGTCCCCGGTATGGGACACCGCACTGGCGGTAAAGGCGTTGCTCGATGCGGGCGTTCCAGGCAACGATCCGGCACTGGCGCGCGCCGCGGAGTGGCTGATCGCGAACCAGGTGTTCAAGACCGGCGATTGGCAAATCTACAATCCCGACCTCGAGCCCGGCGGCTGGGTCTTTGAGTTTGCCAACGACTGGTACCCGGACGTGGACGACTCCGCGGTCATCCTCATGGTGCTCAAGCGCACGACCGGCGCCGACCCGGTACGCCTGGCACGGGCCATTGCCTACGGCATGAACTGGACCTTCGGCATGCAGAGCCGCAGCGGTGGCTGGGCGGCGTTCGACACCGACAACGATTCGCACTTCCTCAATCAGATTCCCTTCGCCGACATGGAAGCCATGATCGACCCGCCGTCAGAGGACGTCACCGGCCGGATGCTCGAACTGATGGGCACCTACGGCTTCGACCTACACTTCGGGCGGGCGCGCCGTGCGCGGGAGTTCATCGTGGGCACGCAACGGCCGGACGGCTCATGGTGGGGGCGTTGGGGTGCCAATTTCATCTACGGCACCTGGTCGGTGTTATCCGGCCTGCGGGCGATCGGGGAGGATCTGAACGCGCCCTATGTGCGCCGGGCGGTCGCCTGGCTCAAAGCGCACCAGAACGCGGACGGTGGCTGGGGCGAGTCGATCCGTACGTATGACGATGAAAGCATCGCCGGACAGGGGGCATCGACGGTGTCGCAGACCGCGTGGGCGGTGTTGGGCCTGTTGGCGGGCGAGCAAGAGTTGAGTCCCGAGGTTCGCCGCGGCGTGGACTACCTGCTCGACCAGCAACGACCAGACGGCTCCTGGGACGAATTGCATTTCACCGGCACGGGTTTTCCCCGACATTTTTACCTGCGTTACCACATGTACCGGAACTACTTCCCACTGATGGCGCTCGGGCGTTTTCGTACGCGCATCGCCGAGGTCGCGGGAGGCAACGGCGCAGGCCATGATCGAAACGGGCGTCCGATGCACGCCCAGGACCTGCCGGCGTTCACACCGGCAGCGCGCAACTGAACGCACAGACGACGGAGGGTGTGCATGACAGCAGAGACAGGAACGGTTGGGGTTGATCAAATTGGCATCTACTTGCCGCATCGTGTTCTTCCACTCGATACCCTGGCGGCGGCCCGCAAGGTACCGACCGAGAAGATCCACATTGGTCTGGGTGCCTACCAGATGGCCGTCACCGCTCCCTGGGAAGATGCGGTGACGCTTGGAGCCAACGCCGCTGCCCGCCTCTTCGCCCAAGGTCAAGTGAAGCCGGAGGAGATCGGGCTCTTGATCGTGGCGACTGAGACCGCGGTCGATCACGCCAAACCGGTCAGCATCTTTCTGCACGACCTGCTCGGGATCCCGAACAACTGCCGGGTCTTCGAACTCAAGCATGCCTGCTACGGCGGCACGGCGGGCGTGATGATGGCGGCGGACTGGATCCGCTCCGGCGCCGCAGCGGGACGGAAAGCCCTCGTAGTGTCCACCGATATCGCGCGCTATCCGCTGCAGTCGAGCGCCGAGTTCACGCAGGGCGCCGGGGCTGCCGCCGTGGCGGTCAGCGCGCAGCCGCGGTTGCTGGCATTGGATCCGATCTCCGGGGTGTACGCCAAGAACGTCTACGATTTCTGGCGGCCGCTGGACAAGCGCGAAGCCCTGGTGGACGGCAAGTTCTCCGTCGACTGCTATCTCGACGCGCTGGCGGGTGCGGTTGCAGACTTTTGCGCCGCACGAAACCGGACGGGCGACAAGAACACCGCCCCGCTGTACACCCAGTTGGCCGCCCTCCTCTACCACACCCCGTTCCCGAAGATGGCGTACAAGGCGCACTTGCGGTTGCTCGAAAGCGAATGGCAGCGTACCGGCACGCAGCCGGCGGACGCCGCGGCCGCCGCGGCACGCTCGTACGCGGAACTGGTCGATCCGTGGTTGGAAGCGTCCCGCAAAGTCGGCAACATCTACACCGCATCCCTGTATCTCTGCCTCGCCTGGCTGGCGGAACGGGCGGCGGATCGCTTCGAAGGCAAGCGTGTCGGGCTGTTCTCCTACGGATCCGGCTGCTGCGCGGAATTCTTCACCGGCACGTTCGTCCCCGGCAGCGCCCAGACGGCGGCGCGCATCGGGGTCGCCGACCTGCTGGCCGCACGGCAGCAGCTGACCGTAGAGGAGTACGAACGGTTGGCGCGTGACGGAACCAACGGGGGCGTCCCGCCCAGCGGCGACGCCGCGTTCTGTCACTTGGCGGCGGTCCGCGACGAGAAGCGCTTCTACGAACGCAACGGCATCACCGGGTGATCAATTGTCCGGGCCAGAACAGCAGAGAGCGGAACGCATCGCCGACGCGTATCGCCACTGTTGGCAGATCGCGACGACGCACTACGAGAATTTCACCCTCGGCTCGTGGTTGCTGCCGCGCCGGCTGCGGCGGCACATCGCGGCGATTTACGCGTTCGCACGCACCGCCGACGATCTGGCCGATGAGGGCCGCGACACACCGGCAGAGCGTCTGGCCAAACTCGATTTGTGGGAGCGCGAACTCGAATCCTGCTACGACGGGGACGCAACGCACCCGATCTTCATCGCCCTGCAGGACACGGTGCGGCACTTCGATCTGCCGATCGAGCCCTTCCGCAAGCTGCTGCAGGCCTTCCGCACCGATGCGGACTTCAAAGCCTTCGACACCTTCGACGACGTGCTCGCGTACTGCCGGAATTCCGCCAATCCGGTCGGACACCTGATCCTGTACCTCTTCGGTTACCGCGATCCGCAACGGCAACAGCTGGCCGACCAGATTTGCACGGGACTTCAACTCGCCAACTTCTGGCAAGACGTCGCCGTCGACGCAGCCAAAGGCCGGCTGTACATACCGCGGGAAGACCTCGTGCGCTTCGGTTGTTCCGCAGCCGACGTCATGGCCGGCACTCCATGCCCGGAGGTCCTTGCGCTCCTGCGCTTCGAGGTCGACCGGGCGCGCACCATGCTCACGCACGGCCTCGAGTTGGCCACCCGCGTCAACCAGCGCCTCGCGCGCGAAGTCAGCTTGTTCGCCTGGGGCGGGTTGGCGATCCTGCAGGAGATCGAGGCGGTTGGCTATGACGTCTTCAGCCGCCGCCCGACCGTGTCCGGGTGGACGAAGTTCGGGCTGGTCTTGAAGGCGCTGGCCACTCCGGCGGTGCGCCATGGCCGGGGGTCGGTGGCGGACGAGAAGGTCGCCGGTGGCGCAACGTCCGCGGTCATCGGCGTGTCAGCACGTAACCTGCGTCAGGCGTACGCCTACTGTCAGGCGGTCGCGCGGCGCAGCTCGAGCAACTTCTATTACGCCTTCCACCTGCTGGGGCCGGAACGGCGGGCGGCCCTGTGCGCAGTCTATGCCTTCTGCCGTTTCGTCGACGACATCGCCGACGATGCCGGGCGCCGGGACCCGGCCCTGTTGCTCGAGCGCTGGCGCGCCGAGTTGGCCCGCGTCTTTGCCGGCACGGCCGAGCACCCCATCGGCTGCGCACTCGCCGACGCGGTGCGGCGGTTCCGGCTGCCACAGAAGCCCTTTCTCGACCTCATCGATGGCGTCGAAATGGATCTCACCCGCCGCCGGTACGAAACGTTCGACGAGCTGTACCAGTACTGCTACCGCGTCGCATCCACGGTCGGGCTCCTATGCATCGAGATCTTCGGCTACCAACAGCCGAGTGCGCGCGACTACGCCGTGGACCTGGGCATTGCGTTCCAACTCACCAACATTCTGCGCGACGTCCACGAAGATGCCCAGCGAGGCCGGATTTATCTCCCGCTCGAAGATCTACGCCGCTTCGACTGCACGGAGGCCGATTTGCTCAGCGGACGGTTCTCGCCCCGGGTGGAGGCGTTGATGGCCTTCGAATGTAGCCGTGCACGGACCTACTACCGGCGCGCGCGCACGGCACTGGCGGCGGGGGATCGCAGCTCGCTGGTCGCCGCCGAAGCCATGCGCTCGATCTACGAACGGCTGCTCGACCGCATCGAGGCCCGGCATTTCAACGTCTTCGGCCCCAAGGTGACCCTGCCGCGCTATGAAAAGGTCACGCTGGCGTTGGCGGCGTGGGGCCGGTCGCAGTTGGCGGTGCGCACATCGTGAGACGCGTTGCCATTATCGGCGGCGGCTTTGCCGGACTGGCAGCCGGAGTCGAGCTGGCGGCGCGCGGGTATCGCGTGACCGTTCTCGAGGCTCGTGCGCGCCTCGGCGGCCGCGCCTATTCCTTTCGCGACGACGCCAGCGGCGAGATCGTCGACAACGGACAGCACGCCCTCATGGGCTGCTATCGCCACACCCTTGCCTTCCTCGATCGCATCGGCGCGGCACACAAGTTAGCACGCCAGCCCAACCTCTATGTGCCGATGATCGACGTGCACCGCGGTGCCGGCGCCATCGCCTGTGCGCCCTTGCCCAGCCCCCTCCATCTGCTCAGCGGCGTTTTGCGCTACGCGCTTCTGACGCGCACCGAACAGATTCGTGCCCTGCTGGCGGGCATGCGGATCATGACCATGCGCCGGCGCCACGACTCGCGGCTCGGGCAGTGCACGGTAACGGAACTCTTGGCCGTGCTCGGTCAGTCGGCCAACGCGCGTCGCGTGTTCTGGGACCCCGTGACCGTGGCTACGCTGAACGAATCGCCGGACCGTGCCGCCGCCGGACCCTTCGCCGAAGTGCTGGCGCGCGCCTTCTTCCGATCGCGCGAGGACTCGCAGTTCCTTCTGCCGACGGTCGGCCTGAGCGATCTGTACACCGATGATGCACGGCAATATCTGGCGCGCCACGGCGGCGCGGTCATGTTGCGATCGCAGGTGGTGACGCTGTCGCTGCGTGAAGGGATGGTGACGGCGGTGCGGCTGCGCGACGGCAGCGAGATCGAAACCGACGCCTGTATCTGCGCCGTGCCGCCACCCGCCTTGGCCACGTTGTTGCCGGACGCCGTGCGGAAGGCCGCCGCGCTCCGGGCGATTGACACCTTCGACAGCTGCCCGATCGTGTCGGCGCATCTATGGTTTGACCGGCCCATCCTCAGCAGCGCATTCCTGGGGTTGCTCGGCACAACAACCCAGTGGGCCTTCAATCGCAATCAACTGGTCGGCGCCATCAACGACGAGCAACAGGGCATCAGCGCCGTCATTAGCGCGGGCCGCGACGTGGTTGAATGGCCAGCGGCACAGATCGTCAACACCGTGGTGGCCGATCTGCGGACACTGTTACCGGCGGCGCGGACCGCAAATGTGGTGCAATCGGTCGTCGTCAAGGAGAAGCGCGCAACGGTGTCGGTCACCCCGGCTGCCGAGCGTCTGCGCCCTCCCAGCACCACGTCGGTAACCAACTTGTTCCTCGCCGGTGATTGGATTAATACTGGATTACCACCAACGATTGAGAGTGCGGTCTGCAGTGGCCAGCGCGCCGCAGCGCTGGTCGTGAGGAATCTGCAAGTGCCGCGTAGCGCCGCAGCCTAGGGGTCTGCGGTTCGGAACGTAGAGGGTGAATAGTGCGATTTCCATTACATATCATGACCGACATGATCGGGTGGCAGTTCCGCAACTGGCGGCGCGGCAACACGCGTTATCCGTACGTGCTCATGCTCGAGCCACTGCACACCTGCAACCTGGCCTGCATCGGGTGCTCGCCCGAGCGCTACAACGGGGACCTGAAGGACCGGCTGCCGCTGCAGGACTGTCTCCAGGCGGTCGATGAATGCGGTGCGCCCGTGGTCTCGATCTGCGGCGGGGAACCGACGATCTATCCCGAACTGTCGGAACTCGTCGACGCCATTATCGCGCGCAAGCGCCACATCTATCTCTGTACCAACGGCCTGCTACTCGAGCGCTATTTCAAGAAGGGGCGGCCGCACAAGCGCCTGTCGATCAACGTGCACATCGACGGCATGCGTGCCACCCACGACATGGTGACCGACCGCGCCGGCGTCTTCGACAAAGCCATCGAGATGATCAAGGAGGGCAAGCGGCTCGGCTACCACGTGTGCACCAACACCACCATCTACCGCGAAACCAACATGGACGAGATCGAAGAGATGTGCGGCTTCCTGCAGGGCATCGGGGTGGACGGCATCCTCATCTCGCCCGGCTACCATTACGAGAAGCTCAAGGAAAACCACTTCCTCTTCAAAAATGAGGTACACGAGAAGTTCAAGCGCGTGTTGGAGCTGTCCAAGAAATACCGGCTGTACTCGACGCCGCTGTTCCTGCAATTTGCCGCGGGACAGCGCGACTACCCGTGCACCCCGTGGGGCAACCCGACGCGCACACCGAAAGGCTGGAAAGGCCCCTGCTACCTGATCGAGGGCGGCTACTACAAGACCTGGCAGGAGTTCTGGACTGGCGTGGATTGGGACTATTGGGAGAAACGCGTCGATGCGAAGTGCCAGGACTGCCTGATGCATTCGGGCTTCGAGCCGTCGGTCGTCCGCCACCTCGGTGCCAGTCCGCGCGACCTGTTGACGATGGCAAAGTGGAACTTCGTCGCGTGAATTCCGGCTTGTCTGTGGCCCGTGTTGGACGTTAGGGGTCCCGGATGGAGCGGGTCGCCATCTTCGCAGCACTGCGCTGGGAGTGCTCCCCGATCCTGCGGCGGATCCGTCGCGTCCGCAAAAGCCGTGTCGCGCACTCGACGCTCTGGCGTGGACAGACGGCGCACCGTGAAGTCTGGCTGATAAAGACGGCGGTGGGCGAGGAACGCGCCGCCGCTGCGGCGCACGCCGTGTGTGGCTCCACCTCCTTTGACCTGGTGCTCTCAACCGGTTGCGCGGGAGCGTTATTGCCGGAAATGCGCCCCGGTGATCTCACCATCGCGACGGCGGTCATTGGGAACTCCTCCGGTAGACGATTCGAAACCGATCCGGACCACCGCGAAGGGGCGCGCACCGCGGCGCTGCAGGCCGCGCTGCGTCCGTTCATCGGCCCGTTGCTGTGCAGCCCGCACGTGCTCGCCACCGCCGCCACCAAACGCGATGCGGCAGCAACCACGGGATCAGTGGCGGTCGAAATGGAAGGGGCGGCGATCGCGGCGTTCGCGCACGACGCGGGAATCCCGTTCGCGGCCGTACGTGCCATCCTCGATTCAGCCGAGACCGAACTGCCGGCCGCCTCCGACCTAGTGGATCATCATACCGGCGGAGTCAACGTCCGCAACGTCATCCGCTACGTCGCCACGCACCCCGGTGCCCTGGCGCAGATGCTTGCGTTGCAACGCATGCAGAGCGCGGCGCAGACAAGCCTGGAGCACTTCTTTGGGGCGTGGCTGGCCGGGCCGTGACCACCGCTCTGACCAAGGCATACTGGAGTGCCTTTACCCTCTGGGAGGCACGCGCCGAGGAGACGTTGCCCTATCGTCCGATCGAGGAGATTCTCGCCGTTCAGAGGCGCCGTCTGCAGCAGATGGTGGATCACGCATACACCAGCGTGCCGCACTACCGCGACGCCATGGACCGTGCGGGGCTGTCCCCCGGTGACATACGGCGTGCCGATGATCTCGCCCTCCTGCCCCTGATCTCCGGTGCCGATCTCGCGGCGGATCCGAAGCGATTCAGATCCATCCGGCACCCGCCGGCGCACGCCGTGCCGCTGCAGTCCAGCGGAACCAGCGGCCGGCCGAAAGTCGTGCACTACGATCACGCCGCGTTGTTCATGGCCCTGGCGCACGGCCACCGCCAGCGCGTCGTCCTCGGTCACTTCGTCGGGCGCCGCTTCGGCTACCGCGAGATGCTTGCGGCGCGCTCGGATTCGGTCTCTCATCAGCTTCGTCGCTTTTACGAATCGCATGCGTGGGTGCCACGCCCTGTCGAGCTTGGTCGTCGCGAACTTCGCCTCGACGCGTCGTTTGACGACGCCATCGCCTCCGTCAACGAGTTCAGGCCGCACGTCATCTTCGGCTACGGTTCTCATCTGGGGGCCCTGTTCCGCTGGGCCTGGGAGCACGGTCGGCCGCTGTGGCGGCCGTCCGTGCTGTGGTACGGTGCTGACCGGATGGCCGATCGCGATCGCACCCTCATCGAAGGCGAACTGGGCGTCCCCGTGGTATCGACCTATCAATGCGATGAAGTGCTACGCCTCGGTTTCCAGTGCGAGCGGCGCGAGGGGTTTCACCTCAGCCTCGACGCGGTCGCGGTGCGGGTGGTCGATCGAGACGGAAACGCAGTCGGGCCGGGTGGCACGGGTGAGATCGTGATCTCCACTCTCACCAACCGCGCCACCGTGCTGCTGAACTACAAGCTCGGCGACATCGTCACCATGGGGGCGAGTCCGTGCGCGTGCGGGCGCACATTGCCGACGATCCGGTGCATTCAGGGGCGCGCGGAGGACGTCGTGCTGCTGCGCGGCGGCGAGATGCGCCACCCGCTCGTCCTGTTGCAGGACCTCCGGGCCGTTCGCGGCATCGTGGAAGTCCAGCTCGTCCAGGACACGCTCGAGCGCTTCTCCCTGCGGGCCGTCTGTGCGGCGGGAAGCCACTGGGAGACGATTCGCGCACAGCTTGGGAAGATCGTACGGCGTCTGCTCGGTGAGGGGCTCGACGTCGCAATCGAGCGCGTCGACTCGATCCCGAGAGAGCCGGGCGGCAAAGTTCGCTCGGTGATCTCGCGTTGCCGGACGTCCGCATGATCGACTACGTGAGCGAGCTGGCGCGGTTGTTGCGCGGATGCCTGCCGTCTTCCGACGAGTTGGAGGCCATTCGCGAACGCAAGCTGCGCGCGCTGATCAGTTACGCCTATGAACACGTTCCTTTCTACCGCACACGGTTCATCGCCGCGGGGATCACGCCGGACGACGTGCGCGGCGTCAGCGATCTGCGGCACGTACCCGTGCTCACGCGGGACGAATTGCGCGCGGCGGGCGCCGACGGGCGCGCCTACGGGGTCGACCTTGCCCACGGCCGCGTCGCACGTACGAGCGGCTCGAGCGGGAAACCGCTTGCCGTGTTTCGAACGCCTGGGGAGGACCGGCTCCGCCGAGCCCTGGAGTTTCGTTCGATGCGATGGGCGGGGCTTCGCCCGCGGGATCGTATCGTCAATGTGGGAACCACGCACGCCATTCCAACATCGCCGCTGAGGTATCTCGGCCTCTACCGCCTGACTCTGGTTTCTCCGTCGTTGCCCGTCGATGAGCAGATCGCCCGCGTACGGCAGCTACAACCGAACGTGCTGTGGATATACCCGACCGCCCTGCGCGCGCTGTTAGGACGGATCGGCTCTCTGCGTTCGCTTGCACATCCCCGGACGATCGTCACGTCGGCGGAGCCACTTGATCCCGTTCTCCACCAGCGCGTGTCCACCGACATGGACGTCGAGTTCTTGAATTTCTATGGCTCCGTCGAAAGCGGTCGCATCGCGTGGGAGTGCGCCGCGCACGAGGGCCTTCACATCAACGCAGACTGTGTCATCCTCGAGCTCGCCGGGGACACCGAACTGCCCGATGCCGGCAGCTCCGTGATCGTGACCAATCTCAACTCCTTTGCGATGCCGTTCATTCGCTACCGCCTCGGGGATCGCTGCGAGTTTATCCAACGACCGTGTTCCTGCGGCGTCGCGCTTCCGCTGATGAAGCCGCCGCGCGGACGAGACTGGGACGTCGTGAAACTGCCGAGCGGCAAGCTACTCTCACCATGGGGCATCAACCCCTTTCTGCGCGAACTGGACTCGTTGCAGCAGTTTCGTCTCACCCAGGAGCGCTCTGACTACTTCGTGCTGCAGCTCGTGCTCGCCCGTCCGATCGCTGACCACAAGCTAGCGACACTCCGGAGACAGCTGCTGAGTCATCTGGGCGAGCCCGTGACGCTCGACATCGACGTGGTGGACGCGATCGAAGAGGGTGCGCTCAAGTTCCGCACCTTCATCTCCAAGGTCGCCGCCGGCGGGGCGCCGACACGCGTGCGGGCGGCTCAAAATCCGTAGGCAGCCTTCATCTCCGGGTCGCGCGCGGCAATGAGGCGGGCAAGGTCGAGCATGACTTTGCATTGCTTGACCGTCGCGTCGTCCTGCATCTTGCCGTCGAGCATGACCGCGCCGGTGCCGTCGCCCATCGCGTCGACGACGCGGCGGGCCCAGGCAACGTCCGCCGGATCGGGACTAAAGACCTTGCGCGCAATGGCGATCTGGTTCGGGTGCAGCGACCAGGCGCCAACGCAGCCCATCAGGAAGGCGTTGCGGAACTGGTCCTCGCAGCCGACCAGGTCGGCGATGTCCCCAAACGGGCCGTAGAACGGCAGGATGCCGTTGGCGGCGCAGGCGTCGACCATGCGCGCCATGGTATAGTGCCAGAGGTCCTGCTGTGCGGTGGTGCGCGGCGTCTCGGCGTTCTGCGGGTCGGGGTCGGTGCGCACGAGGTAGCCGGGATGGCCGCCGCCGACGCGCGTGGTCTTCATGCGGCGCGACGCGGCGAGGTCGGCCGGGCCGAGGCTCATGCCCTGCATCCGTGGGCTGGCGGCGGCGATTTCTTCGACATGATTGACCCCCGACGCGGTCTCCAGAAGCGCGTGCACCATCAACGGCTTCTTGACGCCGTGCTTGGCCTCGAGTTGGGCCAGGATCTGGTCGACGTAGTGGATGTCCCACGGTCCCTGGACCTTGGGGATCATGACGACGTCGAGCTTGTCGCCGATTTCGCCGATCAGGCGGATGAGGTCGTCGAGCACCCACGGGCTGTCGAGACTGTTCACCCGGGTCCAGAATTGCGTCTGGCCGAAGTCGACGGTCTTGCCGACCTGCACCAGTCCCTCGCGGGCGGCGAGCTTCTTGTCGGAGGCCACGGCGTCCTCCAGGTTGCCGAGCAGGATGTCCACTTTAGCGGCGATCTCGGGAACCTTGGCGACCATCTTCGTGTTGCTCGGGTCGAAGAAGTGGATCATGCGCGACGGGCGGACGGGGATCTCGCGCAGCGGCTCCGGCGCGCCGATCGCCAGCGGTTTGAAGAAATCGCGGGGATGCTTCATGGAAACTCCTGCTCTCCTTCTCCTGCGGAATGTCGCCCCTTTTCAGGGGCTGCGACTCGGGCTATATACCACGCCGCCCGAGATCCGACTGTTCAACATATCGAGGTGATTCCATGGCCGCAACCGCTCGTCCCCGTCGCAGTGTGCTGTACATGCCCGGCTCCAACGCCCGCGCGCAGGAGAAGGCCAAGAGCCTGCCGGCCGACGGCCTGATCCTCGACCTCGAGGACGCCGTCGCCCCCGACGCCAAGGCGACGGCGCGCGAGCAAGTGTGCGCCTCCGTGCGCGGCGGCGGGTACGGGCGCAAGGAGATGATCATCCGCGTCAACGGCCTCGACACGCCGTGGTTCCACGACGACCTCGCGGCGGCGTGTGCGGCCGCCCCGGACGCCATTCTCGTGCCGAAGATCGAAAGCGCCAGACAGGTCACCACCGTCGAAGATCTGATGCGGCGGCACGGCGCCCCCGGCTCGACGGCGATCTGGTGCATGATGGAGACACCGCTCGGCATCCTGCACGCCGAGGAGATCGCCGGCAGCTCGCCGCGCCTGGCGTGTCTGGTCATGGGCACGAGCGACCTGACGAAGGATCTGCACGCCCTGCACACGCCGATGCGGCTGCCGATGCTGCCATCGCTGGGCATCTGCCTGCTCGCCGCCCGCGCCTTCGGGTTGGCGATCGTCGACGGCGTGTACCTCGACCTGCAGAACGTCGAGGGCTTCCGCGCCGCCTGCCAGCAAGGGCTGGAACTCGGCTTCGACGGCAAGACCTTGATTCACCCGAGCCAGGTGGAACCGTGCAACGAGGTGTTCGCCCCGAGTGCCGCCGACGTCGAGCAGGCGCGCAAGATCATTGCGGCCTTCGCGGAGGCGCAGCGGGCGGGAAAGGGCGTGGTGGTGGTCGACGGCAAATTGATCGAGAACCTGCACGTCGACAACGCGAAGCGCCTGGTAGCGCTCGCGGATGCGATTGCCGGCATGAACGGGTGAGGATTAAACGGTTTCTTGATTAACCCACATGGCAAGACGGCGCACCACACCCCCGCAATTCGCGATCTGCATTCGCACAGGCGACCCGGATCTATTGACACCCCGTATGGTGTATCGGGTCCTGCCTGATACCGCCGCGGAACGGGCTCGGTTCATCCGTGTTATCGACAATGAAGGCGAGGACTACCTGTATCCCGCCGATTACTTCATGCTCGTCGATCTTCCCGCCGCAGTTGAGCGCGCGCTGTCACGCGCTTCCTGATTTGCGAGGTTCGGCAATCGTCGCTGCACGCGAAGATTCTGCCCAGCCCACTTTGGACTTGGGACTTTCGACTTTGGACTGCGCTTGTAGCTGACGGCAGCCTCACCCGCACCCATTCAGCGCATTGTTCGATTGCTGGCCGCGGGACCACGGGCGCTTGCACGAACAAGTCGAGCGGTTCATGCGCGGATTCAACAAACGGTTCGCTCGGCACAGCAAATACGCGGCGTGACAGCGAAAGTGAGGGGCTGCGTGACTCGACGGATGGCGGTTGTGCGGCAGGGGAAGGTGGCCGAGGTGGGGGACCCGCCCGCCGGCATCATCGAGGCGCTCGTGGACGTCGACGAGCCGCGGACGCTGCGCATGGTCGGTGCGGTCCTGCGCAGCGCCGCACGCATCGCGGCGATCGAACAAGGCGACGTGCGGCTGCATTTCAGCCGCAACCCCGGCTCCGCGCGCGTCTGGGTCACTGAGGCGTTCACCGACCACTGATGTTGCGTTAACCCTGAATTTCGTCTGGCGGAGTTAGACTCTAATAAGTATCATGGCGGAAGCTTTATGCCCGATACGTCACGCCCGCCGCGAGTGCCGTCGCGCTCGTTGAGCTTCGACGGCGCGCTCGAACGGCAGATCGTCGAATTGCACACGTGGGTCGTGCGTGAAGGAATTCGCGGCGCTACCGCCGATGCGCTATTCGACAGTCTCTGTCAGCGCATCGTGATCGCTGGCGTGCCGCTGTGGCGCGCCTTCGCGGGGATGCCGACATTGCATCCGCAGTGGGGCGGCTACAGCTACACTTGGCGGCGAGATCTCAATGCCATTGAGCCAGGCCAATTTGGCCGCGGCTACCAGTATGAGCAGATGGTGCAGAATAGCCCCTTCGGCTATCTGATCCGGCAAATGGAAGACTCCGCTCACGGAGAAAATCCATGGCCGTATCTGCGCCGGCGTCTTACTGGGCCTGAGGCAA
>JAGDMS010000306.1 GCA_017860575.1 Deltaproteobacteria bacterium
GAGAAACTGATCGACGTCCTCCACCGCCTGGTCGATCGCGGCAACACCATTGTCATGATCGAACACAACCTCGATATCATCAAGGAGGCGGACTGGCTCATCGATCTTGGTCCCGAGGGAGGCGATGCGGGGGGCGAGGTGGTAGCGATGGGAACACCAATGGAAGTCGTGGCCGCCGGACCGCGCTCGCACACGGCACGCTATCTACGGCAGTTTGTGGACGTCGGCCTCGGCGCGCACGCCGCCGCTCTGCCCTGAGGTAGCGGCACCATCCCGTCTTACGGCACCACCTTCACCCACTGGCCGTCGCGGGTTGGCGGATCGCCGACGACCACCATCTCGCCACCCGTGAGGCCGCGGGCAATGCGCACACGGTTGCCGACGTCACCGCCAGTTTCGACCATGACGCGGTGGGCGCGATCGGTGGTAACCACCCAGACAACATTGTTGCCTTGCGCATCGCGCCGCAGGGCCGCCGCCGGCACGAAGATCGCGGGGCTCTGCGCACCAGGGTCGCCGCTCGGCGGCGGCTCCGCCAGGAAGGTGATCCGTGCACTCATGTCGGGTAGCAGCCGGGCATCCGGCTCACGGATCCGCACCTCGACACGCAGCGTCCCCTTCTGCCGGTCGACCTGCGGATACAACTTGACGACGTCGGCGGCGTAATGCGCGTCCGGATAGGCATCGGGCGCCACCTCGGCCGGCTGGCCCATACGGACCCGGCTGAGATCCGCCTCATTGACATCCACCTGGGCACGCATGTCCGACAAATTCGCCAGCCGAATGAGGTCGCCGGAGCCCGAAAAGCCACCCGGTACCGCAATCTCGCCGACCTCTTTGGTCTTGGCCAGCACCACACCATCGGTCGGCGCGCGCAGCAACGTGTAATCAAGATTGACGCGGGCCTGCTTGAGTTCCGCCAGTAGCTGGTCAACGGTGGCGCGGGCCACCGCCGCCTTGTTTTCCCAAACGTCCAGTTCCTGCTTCGCGATGAAGCCCTTGTCGCTCAGCTCACGGCCGCGCTTGAGGTCAGCCTCGGCGAGCTTGAGATTGGCGCGTGCCAACTCCAGCCCAGCCTCGGCGCGACGGACCGCCGCATCGTAATCGCGGTCATCAATCTGGACGAGCGGATCCCCCTTGCGGACGCTCTGCCCCTCCTCAACAAAGTACCGATCGATGCGGCCGGGGACGCGCACGCCAACGGAGACGTAGCGATCGCCGGTCACGATGTACCCCGATCCCGACAGCACCGGTAGCGGTCCGTCCTGGCCTGGGCTCGATCGCGTCGCCGGGGCGACGGTCACCGCCAGCCGTCGGCCGGCGATCGCCCAAGCGGTAAGCGCGACGACCGCAGCAACAAGAGCGAACGTCCACGTCAAACGGCGGGTCTTTCCCACCCCCGACGGCTTGGGCGGCGCATCGCGGTCGATCCGCAGCGAGGCAAGGTCACTGCGGCGCTTGTCTTGAAGCTCGGATTCGGGGGTCGTCATACCACTGGGCCGGGTTGTCCTTTCATCCCTGTTGTTTCAAGGCTCTAAGCTTTGCGCAGCGCCTCGATGGGACGCAAGCGGGCGGCGCGCCAAGCCGGGCCCAGCCCGCCGCCAATGCCGATTGTCAGCGCCAGTCCGCAGGCGCCGGCGAGGTCCGCTGATGAAAGATGGAGCGTGATCACATTCGTGGTGAAGGTGCTTGCGCCGAAGGCCAGGCTTCCGAGCCACCATTCCAGCAGGCGGGACAGGGCGAGTGCGGCAACGGCGCCCAGCAGGAAGCCAACCAGCGACAGTGCCACCGCTTCAATCTCAAAGGCCGACAAGATGGCACCACGGGAAAACCCCAGCGCTCGGAGCGTGCCAATCTCCGCCGTCCGCGCTTGCACCGCCGCGTACATCGTGTTGGAGGCGCCAAAGCCGGCGCCAATTCCGGCGAGGACGGCGATGCCGACGACCAGCACATACAGCGCGTTGGCCGACTTGGCCTGCTTGGCGTAGTAGTCCGTTTCCCGGAGGGCCTCCAACGCGTAGCGCGGGTCGTCGCCAATACGCCGCTGCAGCGGCTCGAAATCGGCCGGCGTGGCGACGCGCAGGCGGATGCCGGAATACGGATACGGCCGCTTGGCATCATTGGCTAGTTCGCGGACGTCGACCCAGACCTCGCTCTCGAACGACGCCCCACCCGCCTCGAGAATCCCGACCACCTTCCACCTGCCGCGTCCGAACTCCAGTTCGTTGCCCAGTTCCGCTCCAGCGTAACGGCCCAGGACCGCGCGGCCAACGACCGCCTCATGGGCGCTCGGCGTGAACATGCGGCCCTGGGTGATCCGTACCTGCTCGTGCACGGCCAACGCCACCGGTTCGACCCCGCGGACCAGTACGTTTTCCCGGCCGCCGCCGCGTGTGCGGAAAAACGGTTGGACCACCAGTTCCGGCGACACCAGCGGCTGATCCGCCGCATCGCGGGCGATACCGTCGAAGAAGCGGATGGCCTGAAAGGCCTGGACGGCCAGCTGGCTGGCGCCGTCATTGTCGGACCCTTTACGCATCACCACCAGGTTCATCGGGTTGCCGCTCCGGACGAACGTTTGCTTCAAACTGGATATCAAGCCGAGCAAGAGCGCGCAGGCAACGACGACCAGCGCGATGATGCAGGCGGTCATGACGCTCCGCCCGGGACGCGCCTGCAGGTTGCGCAGACTGTACGACAACGGCAGCGGCATCAGAAGATCTCGTGCAAGGTCTCGGCCACGGACTTGCGGGCTGCACCGTAGGCCGGCACGACCCCCGCCAGCATGCCCACACACAGCGACAGCACGATGCCCTGGACAATTACCGGTCCAGTAATGATGAAGACGGCGAGCGGACCGAGGGCCTCGCTCCACCCCGAGAACATGCGCAAGGCCCGCGTGAGTGCGACGGCCAGCAGCACGCCGGCGCCGCCGGCGAGGGCAGACAGGAGCAGGGTCTCCGCCAGCAGCGTAGCGAAGATCACGCGGCGCCCGAAGCCGATGGCTTTGAGGACGGCGATTTCCCCGGCGCGCTCGCGCACGGCCATCGACGCCGTGTTGGCGGCAATGAACACGATACACAGCGACACCAGTGCGGTCACGATGAGGATGATGGTGACAAAGCTCTGCAGGGAACCGAACATGTTGGAAAAGAAGCTTTTTTCCGTTTCGCAGGCCGTTTCCGCTTCGCTATTGCGCGACAACTCGTCGACCGCGCGCATGATCGCGTTCACGCGACTGGGGTCGCTGGCGCGTGCCCAGACGACGTTCGCAATCCCGAGCCCCTCACGCCCCTGGGCCTTGAGCGCTTGATCGACATACTCGGTGCTCATCCATAAGTACGGGGAGTGATCATCGGCGATCTCGCCGACGATGCGGACGTCGAGGTTCACCGGCCACACCGTGCTGCGCAGCGTCACCCGGTCCCCGATTTTCCAGCGGTACTTCCGCATGATCTGCCGCCCCACCAGGGCGCCGTCACGGTAGCGTTTGAAGTCGGCCAGGTGCTCCGCCGAGATCGGATAGTCGGGGTACACCGCCCCGACATGCTCCACTTCGACCGCGAAATTGGGGAAGGTCACCCGCCCCGCTTCTTCGTACGCGCCGCCGAACCAGGTAATCGCGGCGGCCGCGGCGACGCCATCGACCTGCCGGACCTTGCGCACAAAGGATTGCGGCATGCTGTATACGATGCCCGCCTTGTTGTGCACGGAGATGCGGGTGTTGCTCGCCAGGTTGTCCAGCAACGCATCGAGACCGGCCGGCATCGTCAGCAGCAAGCAAACAAGGAGCACCGCCAGCATGATGGCGGCACCCGTCATCGCGCTGCGCAGTTTGCTCCGCCGCAGGTTGGCGAACACCAGGCCCAGGTATTTCACGGCTGCGCTCGCACGCCGGCCGCAGCGCCGGTTGGCGCTGCGCCGTGCCCTGCTGCCACCAGCAGCGCCGCCCGGGCTCGCTCCGCATCCTCGCCTTCGAGCAGCAGGCCTTTATCTAAATGGTAGGCATCGTCCACATACCGCAGCGCCCGCGGGTCGTGCGTGACCATCACCACCGTCTTGCCGAAATCCTGCTTGAGCTGGCGCAACAGGCTGAGGATGGCTTCCGCGTTGCGGGCGTCGAGATCGCCGGTGGGTTCATCCGCAACGATAAGATCCGGATCGGTGACGATGGCGCGGGCAATCGCGACGCGCTGCTGCTCGCCACCGGACAGGGTGCGCGGAAGATGGTGCAGGCGGTGCCCGAGGTCGACAATGCCCAAGGCGACCTCCGCGCGGCGCAAGCGCTCGGCCTTGCTCAGATGGGTGAGCAGCAGCGGCAACGCCACATTATCGCGCGACGATAGCACCGGGATCAGATTGAAGAATTGAAAAATCAAGCCGACGTGGCGGGCGCGCCAGTGGGCCAGCTCGTCCTCGGAGAGATCGTTGAGCCGTTGGCCGGCGACGATCACCTCGCCTGAGGTGGGCCGATCGATGCCGGACACCAGGTTGAGCAGGGTCGACTTTCCGGATCCCGAAGGCCCCATGAAGCCGGCGAAGTGTCCTTGCGGAATCGACAGGGACACGTCCTCCAACGCATGCACCTCGTCCACCCCGCGCACATAGCGGCGCGACACGTGGTGGATGGCAATGATCGGTTCCGCGACCCGCATCTGCATCTGTGATTTGTCA
This sequence comes from Deltaproteobacteria bacterium, assembly GCA_017860575.1. Taxonomy (GTDB): domain Bacteria; phylum Desulfobacterota; class Binatia; order HRBIN30; family HRBIN30; genus JAGDMS01. Next base: position 4,675 of record JAGDMS010000306.1, read on the forward strand.
TCCTAACCGAGCATGGCCACCGAGGCGAGGGACGCCTGAGGCTGTCTCACCACCTTCGACGACCGACAACAGACAAACAGAGGACAGATCCAGATCCGACATTACCGAAAGCGTACGTCTGCTGTCCGTCGTCTCCAAATCTGTTGTCAGTTCGAAGGCAATCCCGGGTACCCGTCAGCGCAGCGCGGCGATCAACTTTACCGAGCGCAACGGCCGTGCCAGGTGCAGGGCGAGAAGTCGGCTCATCACCTGGGCCGCCTCCGCCGCCGCCCCGTTTGGAAACCGGCGGCGACGGGCTTCGGCCAATGGCAACGGCTTCAACGCCGTCAGCGCCGCCAGCGTGGCGCCGCCGATGGGGAGCAGCGACTCGGCCGCATCGCGACAGCGGGTGCAGACGACGCTGCCGTGCGCGGGGTCGAGGTACACACCCGCATCCGAGGACAGTGGAAGGTGACAACGCGCACAGGTCTGCAACTGCGGTTCGTAGCCGGCGTGATGCAACAATCGCAACTCGAACCCGCGCAGCAACGTCGCGGTCGCCGGCCCATGTCGCACGGCGTCGAGACCTTCCGCGAGCAGATCGTAGAGTTCCCGGATGGGCTGCCCCTCCGCGGTCAACTGATCGACCAGCTCCACCAGATAACTGCCGTAGGCAAATTTGGCCGGATCGACGAGTGCGCCGACCGATTCGAGCAGATCGCAGCTCTCCATAAACGCCAAGCTGGCCCCCGGTTTCGTGCGGAAGTGCACACGCACGCGGGTAAAGGGATCCAAGCAGTTGGCAAACCGCCGCCGCGAGTTCTTGGCCCCCTTGGCAATGCCAGTCAGCTTGCCGATGTCCGCGGTGAGGAAGGTGACGATCTTATCCGCTTCCCCGTACGCCCGGGTGCGCAGGATGATCGCCTCACTGGCTTGCGACGGCCCCATACTCCCGCAAACAAAACATTGGATCACGACCTTGACAAGGCCCTGGTGCGTCATTACCTGAGCCGCTGCCCCACATTACCGCCGTCGTTCTTCGGGGAGGACAATGAGCAAAAAAGACGTGAAGGACCCACGGGCGGAGGATGCCGCTCCGACGCCGGCGACAGCGGAAGACGCGGCTGCCGTCTCGCCGGAGAGCGAGAGCGAACAACTGCGTCTCAAACTCGCCGAGAAGGAAGAAGAAGCGCGTGCCAGCCAGGATCGTTTCCTGCGCGAACGCGCGGAGTTGGAGAATTTCAAGAAGCGGATGCAACGCGAAAAGGTCGAGGCGCTGCGCTTTGCCTCTGAACCGTTGATCCGCGAGATCCTCCCGGTGATTGATAACCTCGAACGCGCCGTGCAGTGCGGCGAAGGGAACG
>JAGDMS010000114.1 GCA_017860575.1 Deltaproteobacteria bacterium
GAGGTACAGCATGGCGCGCGTCCCCACCCGGCAGGGCGGACACTTGCCGCACGACTCGTTCTGCGTGAAGGAGATGAAGTACTTCGCCAGGTCGACGGCGCAGGTCTCCTCATCCAGGACGATCATGCCGCCGGAACCCATGATCGAGCCGGCCTGCGCCAGCGACTCGTAATCGACCGGGAGATCCAGTTTCTCGGCGCCCAAGCAACCGCCCGATGGTCCGCCGGTTTGGACGGCTTTGATCGGCTTGCCGTCGGAGCTGCCACCGCCGATCTCCTCGACAATCTGGCGCAGCGTCGTCCCCAGCGGCACCTCGATGAGGCCCGTACGCTTGACCTTGCCGGCCAAAGCGAAGGTACGCGTGCCTTTGCTAGCGGCGGTACCGAGCTCGGCGTACCATTCCGGCCCATTGCGTAGAATGAGCGGCAGATTGGCGAGAGTCTCGACGTTCTGGATCACAGTGGGCTTGCCCCACAGGCCGCTGACGGAGGGGAACGGCGGCCGCGGCTGCGGCATGCCGCGCCGGCCTTCGATGGAGGCGATCAGTGCGGTTTCCTCGCCACAGACAAATGCCCCCGCCCCTTTCTTGATGTGCAGGTCGAACGCAAAACCCGAGCCCTGGATGTTCTCGCCGAGCAGGCCCAGATCGCGCATCTGGCCGATGGCGGCTTTGAGGCGCGCGAGGGCCAGCGGGTACTCCGCCCGGCAGTAGATGTAGCCTTGGCTGGCGCCGAGGGCGAAAGCCGCGATCAGCATCCCTTCCAGGATCGCGTGCGGATCGCCCTCGATCAGCGAGCGGTTCATGAACGCGCCGGGATCGCCCTCGTCGGCATTGCAGATCAGGTAGCGCTGGTCGGCCGGCGTCGTACGGCAGACGTCCCATTTGCGCCACGTCGGGAAGCCGGCGCCGCCGCGCCCGCGCAAACCGGCGCCCTTGACCGCTTCTACCACGCCATCAGAGCCGAGTCCGAGCGCCCGCAGAAAGCCGCGGTAGCCGTCGCGGGCCAGATAATGCTCGACGTTGTTGGGATCGATGAGCCCGCAATTGGCGAGGATGCGCCGCACCTGGCCACGCAACATCGGGTGCTCTGTGAACGGACCGATGCCATCGACCTTGCCCGGCGTCAGCGCTCCCAACGCCCACTCGGCACACGGATCATGGCCCAGCACATGACGCTGCAGGATTTCCGCGGCCTCACGCGGCCCGACGCTCCCGAAGCACACGCGTGGCGTATCGGGCTTGTGCACGATCATCAAGGGTTCGAGCGAGCACGGCCCCAGACAGCCGGTCTCGATGACCTCAGCGGCAAGGTTGCGCGCGCGGATCTCCGCACGCAGCCGATCGAGTGTCTCGCCCGCCCCGGCGGCCCGGCCACAGGTGGCCGCACCAACGAAGAAAATGGGGACGCGACTCGTTTCCAACGCCTGCCAACGTTCCCGCGCAGCGGCGTACGCTTGCTGCAGCCCGTTCATGATGCTTTGGCGAAGGGCTTGTAGCCGAGTTTCGCGAGCAAGCCGGTTACAAATTTCGGCTTCATCCCGGCACGCACCTGCCCGTCAACCAGCACGACAGGCGCCAGCGCGCAACACCCGACACAGGCAACCCGCTCCAAGCCGAACTTCTGATCCGCGGTCATTTCCCCCGCTTTGATGTTCAGACGCTCCTCGAAATCGAACAGGATCTGATGACTACCACGGACATGGCAGGCAGTGCCCTGGCAGACATGAATCGTGTGCTCGGCCGGTGGTTGAAACCGGAACTGAGCGTAGAAGCTCGCAACGCCGTAGATCTCGTTCTCAGAAATGCCGATGACGCGCGCCAGCGCCTCAACCGCCCCCTCCGAGAGATACCCTTGCCGCTCCTGCACTTCCTGCAGGATCGGAATCAGGTTCTCTGGGCCAACACCGCGGGCACCTGCCGAATAGCCGGCCAAGATGTCTCCAAGTGCCGTCGCTTGGTTCACGCTCATAGAATGTCTTCCTGTATTTTTCCCCGATACCACACCCGACACGCTCACGTCAGGGCCCATCCCTGTAATGGCGTCGCAAAATACACGCCACGGGCTAATGCTCGCCCGCTCAAAGTATCCGCACAACTGATTCCGATCTCTGGGAAAAAAGATCGGCCGTCAATCTCAACATTCTCAAAAAGTTGAACCGTTCCTTTCAACTCCTTGAGAATGCGGCCCGAAATGACGCCGCCACCGAACAATACGCGCGATGGACAGAGGTTTCGCAGCATGGTAGGCAGCAAGCACTGGAGTAGCGATGACCTGGTTGACGGCAACGGCTCCCGGTGCAACCGAGTTCGATCGGGTTTTTGGCCTGCGTCCTGCCCTGTACGACGATTTTCAAAATTTTCTCTCACTGTTCTGGTCGTTACGGCCGATTGATCCAGTGATTCTCGAGTTGTGCCGACGTCGCGTCGCACAACTCCTCGGCGGAGGCGCCGTTCCACCAATCGGACAAGGATCGACCGGCGTCAGCGAAGCGCCTCCGGAAAAAATCGCGGCGTTGGAGCAGTGGCGGGAGGCAGTCGCATTCTCCGAGGGGGAGCGTGCCTGTCTGGCCTTCGTGGAGAAATTCGTGCTGCAGCCGCACGGCGTGACGGACGAGGATGCCGCAGCGGTCAGGGAGCACCTCTCCGACAAGGAGATGGTCGCCTTCACCGAGGCGCTCGCGGTCTTCGATGGTTTCACGCGCTTTCGCATCATTCTCGGCATCGAAGGGGACGACTGACGGAGGACGTCATGGCGGCCAGCCCACGTATTGCACCGCCTGCGGTCGCGGGAGGGGACGCCGTCCAGAGCAGCCCCCTGGCCCATCAGCCCGAGTTGCTCCATGCCTTCCTGCGGCTCTACGGCACCCTGTGGAGCCACGGCGTCGTCGACCACCCAACCAAGGAGATCGCGCGCATCCGTAACGCGCGCATCACCGACTGCGGCTATTGAAGGAACATCCGCTTCGCCGTGGCGAGGCAGGAAGGATTGACCGAAGATCTCGTCGCCATGATCGATGAGGGCTTCGAAGAGTCTGCCTTGAGCCCGCGTCACAAGGCGCTGATTCGCTTTGCAGATGCGTTCCTAGTGGACCCCGGAAGTCTCGGTGACGACGTGCGGGCCGACATGCAGCGCTATTTCACACCGCCGGAAATTGTGGAGGTCACGGCGTGCCTGGCCCTATGCATGGGCTTCTCCAAGATCGCCATCGTTCTCGGGCAGGCCCCTGAAGCAATGCCGACGATGATCGTCCCAACCCCGGACCGGCCGGCGTAGGCGGTTGTCTCAATACTCCCGGACTACAGACTTGGAGACGACAGACAACAGACGCGAGCCTTTGTAAACGTTGGGGCTGGATCTGTTGTCGGTCCGTCTGTCATCTGGACTCCCGGTGGTTCTAGGGCAGCTTTGGACCTTGGACTTTGGACCGCGGGCGCAGCCCGCGCTAAACGGTTGACCGCAAGGCCGCCCGGGCTGTAGGATCTCGCCGTATCATGAAGCATTGGTTCGCGTTATCTGCCATTGGACGGGATCGGCCCGGGATCGTCGCTGACCTGGCGGAACTGATCTACGATTGCGACTGCAACCTCGAAGACTCCAGCATGACCATCCTGGGCAGCGAGTTCGCGGTACTCCTTCTGTTGACCGGCGAAGGAGAGGACATCGAACAGCGGCTCTCGTCCGCCTGCAAGCGGCTGGAGTGGGAGAAGCGTCTCACCGTGTTTTTCCGGCCGCTCGAGGGCGAACCCGTCCCCTATGGCGTCTCCCACCGCGCGCGCAGCGTCGAACTGCACGCCGTCGGGGTCGATAAGGCCGGCATCGTCGCGCGCGTAACACGCTGCCTCGCCAACCACCAGATCAACGTCGCCCAGATGTCGACCCTGTCACGCCCGGAGCCGGGCACCGGCACGCCGATCTACAGCATGAAGATCCGCATGGAAGTGCCGGAAGACGTGGATCAGAGCGGGTTACGTCGCGAACTCGAGGGCATCGCGCAGGCACTCCACATCGATTTGACGCTTCAGGCACAGGAGACGTAATCGCGGCGACGCCGAGAACACCGACACGCCGTCTGTCACCTTCTGCCACATTGGTGGCGTCCCACTCTCCGGCCAGCTCGGCAGACGAATCAGGGTGCGCGTGCTTGCGCGGGGTGCTATGGTCGTAGAGGAGGATAACGAATGTTTGGTTTAGGCGTGCCAGAGCTGGTCGTCATCCTGGTCATCGCGCTGGTGATTTTCGGACCGGGCAAGCTCCCGGAAATCGGCAGCGCCCTGGGCAAGGGAATCCGTGATTTCAAGAAGTCCTTCGAAGGGGTCGAGGAGGACATCAAGAAGGTGGAGAGCAACACCAAAGGCCCTGAGAAGTCGTAACCTGCCGAAACACACCGCCATGCGACTCCCGCGCTTACGGCACCGGAGTCGGTGGCATTCAAAACGGACTGCGCGGCCGAAACTGCGGCAACGTAATTTCGTCGGTGATGCGCTGGTAGATCACCTCGACCGCCATGCCGACATGCACGACGTCCGGCGTACACTCTTCGAGGTTCGCAATGACACGGACACCCTCGTCCAGTTCCACCAACGCCACGATGTACGGTACCATGTCCCGGAACGGTGGCGCCTCGTTGTGGCGGATGACGGTATAGGAGTAGATGCGTCCGCGCCCGCAAGCGGGCCGCCACACGCACCGTTCCGACCAGCAATGCGGGCAGTACCGCCGAGGATAGAAGTGGTCGCGGCCGCAGGCCTCGCAGTGCCGGATCAAGAATTTCCGTTCCCGGGCGGCCGCCCAGAACGGCTCGCTCTCGGCATCGATCACGGGCAGATGTGCGGTCAAAACGTCGGCACGGTTCATCTCATTCTCCCAGCACCACCGTGCCGCAGGACGAGAGGTAGCCTCCGGTGCCGTTGCACAGCGCTACACGCGCGTTCGGTACTTGGCGTGCGCCGCACTCGCCGCGCAACTGGCGCGTCGCCTCGATGAGCAGGAACAAGCCCCGCATCCCGGGGTGATTGGCCGCCAGACCTCCGCCGTCGGTGTTGGTGGGCAGGCGGCCGCCGGGCGCCAGCGCGCCACTTTCCGCCAGTGGACCACTCTCGCCCGGCTCGCAGAACCCGAGCGCTTCCAGCGTCAACAGCACCATGATCGTCAGCGCGTCGTAGATCTGCAGCACGTCGACGTCGCGCACGGTGAGACCCGCCTGCTCGAGCGCGCGGCTCCCGGATTCGGCCGCCACCAAGCTGGGCATCTCGTGCCATTGCGACAGATGCACATGCGACACCGCCTCCCCGGTTCCCAAAACCCGGATGGGTTTACGCCGCAGATCCCGCGCGCGCTCCGCCGTGGCGAGAATCACCGCGCCGCCGCCATCCGTCCGCAGCCCGCAATCCGACTGGTGGAGGGGGTCGGCAATCATGCGCGACTTCAGCGCCTCGTCGATGCTGAGCGGCTTACCGTAATTGAACGCGCGCGGATTCAACTGCGCCCAGCGATTGGCGCTGACGGCGACCGCGGCCAGTTGGCGGTGCGTCGTGCCGTACTCGTGCATGTGGCGCCGGGCCGCGAGTGCGTACTTGCCGACCAGCGTCAGCCCGTACGGTGCCTCGAACTGTGCCGGCCCCCGGGCAGGTGGCGTCTCGGCAACACGCAGACGACGCTGCCAATCGGAACGCGCGGTACTGCCGTAGACCAGCAACGCCACTGTGCACAACCCGGCCTGCAGCGCCGCGGTCGCGTGCTCCACGAAGAACTCCCATGAGGAGCCCCCAACCTGGGTGCCATCGATGTACGTCGGACGCAGGCCGAGGTACTCGGCCACCTGCAACGGATGCATGCCGTCGCTGCCGCAACTGAACAGGCCGTCGATCGCGCGTTTCTCCAACCCCGCATCTTCGCACGCCGCCTTCGCCGCCTGGTGGTGCAGTTGCAGTGCACTCTGGTCCGGCACACTGCCGCAATCCGACTCGGCCACACCCACGATGCAGATACGGTCTCGCATAGAAGCTACCACATCCGTCTACGGTTTCGAGTCAAGCGCTAGCGGCTGAGCGACCCCTTTCTCGACCTTCTCCTGGCAACTGTCGACGAGATCATCCGAGGAAGCGGTGTACCAGCGCCAACAGCACACCGATCAATCCGCCAACGACGGCGCCGTTGAGCCGGATGAACTGCAGATCGGCACCGACCCGCTCCTCGATCCGCGCCACCAGCGTACTGGTCTCGAGGGCTTCCAGATTCTCGCGCACGGTCAAGCCAATCTGATCATGATGGCGGTGCAGCAGATCGATCGCTGTCGTGCGCACCCACTGGTCGAACCAAACCCGCCGCTCCGGATCCTGGAGGAGGTCGATAATGCCGCTGCGAAGTTCGCGCTCGATCAGTCGGGCGAGATATCCGTCTGCCTCACCCAGGTCCTCTTCCAGTTGGCTGCGCACACGGGCAAGCATCTCCGCTACCAGCGGTGATGCTTCCAGGCTTTCAATGAGCGCCGTGCGCAGCCGCTCCACCTGTTCAATGGCCTCGGGATCCCCTTCCGCCAACCGTTCGGCGTAGCGCTGCACGGCCCCAAACACATAGCCGCGCAGCGGATGCTGCGGATCGCGAGCCGCGCTGCGCAGTTCGGCAGAGGCGTAGCCGCATGCAGCCTCGACGATGGTGCGCTGCACGATCCGCCGGCGCAGCACCAGCGGGACAAGGCGTTGGCCTTCGGCGTGCAGATAGCGCGCCGAACGGTCGAGCCAGGCATACAGCTGCGTCGCCGTGCTGGACCGCCGCGCGAAATTGGCCAGCGAAAGTGCCACGCTGTCAAACGCCGCGCCGGTGCTGGGACTGGACGCCACCCGGGCGAGCCAGCGTCCCGCCGACGCGTTGATCGGCAAATCCCGCAACTGCCGCTGCAGGGCACGGTCGACAAACTCCACCACCTCGGCCGCGGTCAACAACCGCGCCAGCCCGCGGAGCAGATCGCGCAGCGGCGCGCCCAGCCGTTCGACGTGCGTCGCGTCTCGCAGCCACTCGGTGATGGCTTCGCTCGGAGTGATGCGCGCCAGTCGTTTACAGATCACGTCCGCCGACAGCCATTCTTGCTCCACCATCGAGACGATGCTCTCGATGATCTTGGCGCGCCGTGCCGGGATGATAGCGGTGTGCGGGATCGGCAGGCCGAGGGGGTGGCGGAACAGGGCGGTGACCGCAAACCAATCCGCCAACCCGCCCACCACCGCCGCCTCGAACCCGGCGGCAACCACCTGCAGCCAGACGGCGTCGGCCAGCGGCGCCGTGCGCAGGGCCACGCGGCACCCCACCGCGCCGGCGACGGCAAGCAGCAACGACCACGTGCCAACACGATTGCGGCGCGCGACATTCATCGGCGGCACCACCACCGCCTCCATCTCACTCCTGTCTTCCGGCATCCTCACTGCCGTTCACCGCGCACCCCCGTAACGAACGGGAGTGCCGCAGTCGTCTTACCAGCAGACGGCGTTGATTCACAGATGCCCGGCAGCAAGGCAGAATTCCATGCGCAAGGTCGTCTCCATTCTGATATGGGAGGGAGCGAGGGAAAGGATCGGCATGGAGCCACATCCCGATGACAGATTGCACCCCCCAGGTAGTGACGATCCGTTCTGGACCGAGACGTGGTGGTTCGACTTCATCGTCCCCGAGCGCAAGCTGTCGGGGCAGCTCTACGTCTTTGCCCGCCCGAACCTCAAGGTGGTCGCGTCGGCTGCGTATCTGTGGGACGACACCGGCAGTGAGCTGTCCAACTGCCTCTACTCGCGTGTCCTCTGGCAGCTGCCGTTCCCCGAGGGCGATCTGTCCGAGATCCGGTTGGCCAACGGCATGCACTTCCGCTGCGTCGAGCCGCTCGCGCAGTACGCGGTTCGCTACCTCGATCCCGACGACGGGGAGATCGACGTCAACCTGATGTTCCAGGCCGTGCGCGAGCCCAACTATATGGGGCAGGGGCATTTCGATCAGCCCGGACGCTTCACCGGCACCATCCGCATCCAGGATGAGACGATTCCCGTCAGCAGCTATGGCATGCGCGACCGCTCGTGGAGCCTCCGCCCTCAGTTTGGCATCGCCATCTACCCTGGCGGGCCGGGCCACAATGCCTGGGACTACGCCACCGCGTCCGACCGCGACGGCTTCCATGCCATCACTTTCGACACCACCGTCGTCGGCGGCTATCTGCTGCGCGACGGGACGCTGTCGCCGCTCGCCTCCGGGCAGCGCGAGGTGTTGGAGCGCCACGACGACGGCCCGGTGCGGGTTCGTATTGACGCCCGGGATCAACTCGGCCGCGAGTTGCAGGCTGAGGGCCGCTGCGTCAACCGCCTCCACCTGCTGATGAATCCCAACCTCTTTGGCTGGAATTCCCTGACCGAGTGGCGCCTCAGCGGCCTGACGGCCTGGGGTGAGGATCGCGACAACTGGACCGCGGCAGCGATTCGCCGCTTCCGCCGCGCGAAGCTCGGCCGCTGATGTTGATGGGATCCTCAGCCGCAGGAGGCACACGGTGCCTGACGTGAACCCGGTGTTATCCGCGCTGGAGGCTTGGCTGCGCGCGAGGCTGCCCCAAGCGCAAAACGTTGGCGTCGTGGAGCTGCAGCGACCCGGCACGGGCGCCTCGAGTGAGACCCGGCTTTTCGACGTGCACTGGAACGAGGCGGGGAACCCGCGGTCGGTCCCGGTCGTGCTGCGCGCCGCACCGAGCCGTCCCGGTGTTTTTCCAACATACGACCTCGGGTTCCAGTTCCGCATCATGCAATCGTTGCACGATCACACCGGCGTGCCGGTGCCGAAGGTCTTGTGGTTGGAGGAAGACCCCGCAATCATCGGGGCACCGTTTTTCATGATGCAAAGGCTGGAAGGAGACGTCCCGCAGGATTTTCCCTCGTATCACACTGCGGGCGTGTACCACGATGCCACGCCCGCGATGCGCCGGAAGATGTGGTGGGGATGCCTCGACGCGATGGTCAAACTGCACGCGGTGGACTGGAAGCACTGCGGGCTGGAATTCGTGGGCGTGCCCACACGCGGCACGGACGCCGTGGATCGGTTGCTGACGCACTGGGAGAGCTACCTGACGCATTGGGTGAAAAAGGAGGATCCGCAGGAATCTCATCCCACCATGGAAGCTGCGCTCGCCTGGCTCAAGGCCAACCGCTACGAACCGGAATCCGTCGCACTCAACTGGGGCGACGCCAAGCTCGGGAACGTGCTGTTCAGCCGGCCGGAGCGCGATGTGCTGGCGCTGCTCGACTGGGAGGGGGCGTGCATTGCCGATCCGGAGCAAGACCTGGCATCATTGTACTTTTCGGATCTGCGTGCCCACCGCGGCCATGGCATCGCGCCGCTGGAAGGGACACCGACGGCCGAAGAACTCATCGACCGCTACGAAGAACTCTCCGGACGCCGAGTCAAGCACTTCCTGTACAATGAAGTCCTCGCCACCTTGTGGCGCGGACTCGTCCAAATCCGGATCATGAAGGACATGCGCGCCACGGGGATGAACATCCCCGCCGAAATGATCCGGAACAACTTCCCGACACAACACTTGTCCAAGCTCTTGCGGTTGCCACCACCGGGAAGTTGAGGCCGCGGCCGGACAATTTGCAGCCAACCGCCCTAGTTGTGATAGACGCGATCAGGAGCAATGAAGAATACGTACAATTACTTCTCAAACCGTTCGGACGTGGGTGTAACGCGTCGTCGGTTGTCACGCACACGCTTTTTCAGACAGGCACGGAGGAGTACCCATGCTGACCAAATACGATGAGTTCCTGTGCCATCAGATCGAAACGACGTTCGATCACGTCGTGACCAGCGCCCGCGAGTGGACCGAGCGCATCATTGTGCACATCCACGACACCACGGGCAGGTTCTACCTGTGCCATGGCTTCGGCGTGTATCCGAACCGCAATGTCATCGACACGTTTGCGTTGCTCACGGTGGACCAGAAGGTCCAGTACAACGTCCGCGCCTCGCGTGAACTGCGGCCGCAACCCGACGAGGTCAAGGTCGGACCGTTCTCCTACGAGATCATCGAGCCGTGGAAGAAACTGCGCTGTCGCTTGGAGGACAACCCGTACGGCCTGAGCTACGACGTCGAGGTTGAGGGCACCATGCCGGGCAGCGAGGAAGACGCGCAATTCCACCGGCTGAAGGGCCGCATGGTGGAGAACATGCGGCGCTATAACCAGGTCGGCCGCGGCAGCGGGTGGGTCCGATTCGACGGCGACACCATCGTCCTGGACAAGAAGACGTGTTGCGTCGAGCGCGACCACTCCTGGGGCGTCAGGTGGGGTGCCAGTGTCTCGGAGCACGAGGAACCGACGGACGTGCCGATCGGCCATTTCCACAGCTGGGGCGTCATCCAGTTCGAGAAGTGGGGCGCCTGCTATATTCGCCGGGAGCTGTGGGATGGCACGCCGTACGTGTCGAGCGGCGCGATTTTCTATCCGTACGGCAGCGGAAAAGACGAAGTCCGCATTGCCAGCATTGACCACGACTTCAAATTTCGTCCCGACATGCGCAAGCTGACGTCCGGCCGCATCACTCTCTCGGCACGCGACGGCAGCAAGAAGGAGATTTCCTTCAAACCCATGACCTACGTGTGTCTGCGGCCGGCGGGGTACTTCGGCTACCGGGACTTCGTCCACGGGCAGTGGAAAGGGCCGCAATGGATCGACGGCTTCAAGCTCGATCTGACAGACCCCCAGATCCTGCGCGAAGTGTCGTTCTTCGACGAAGAAGCGTGCGAGTTACGGTGCGGCGATGAAATCGGCTACGGCATCATCGAGCAGGTCATCTCGGGCAAGTATCCGAAGTACGGCTTCGAGGGCTACTGAGCAACCAACGCCACCACGGGGATTGTGTGCAGAAGCTCCACCTGCTCGACGCCACCTACGAGTTGTTCCGCGCCTTCTTCGCCATGCCGCGCGAGCAGGGGCCCGATGGCCGGGAGGTCGGCGCGATCCGTGGCCTGATCGGCACCATGCTGGCACTGCTGCGGCAGCCGGAAGTCACACATATCGCGGCCGCCACCGACCATGTCATCGAATCGTTCCGCAACAATCTTTTTTCCGGCTACAAGTCCGGAGCGGGGGTCGCGCCGGAGCTGCTGTCGCAGTTCTCTTTGGCGGAAGAGGCGCTGCGTGCGCTTGGGGTCACGGTCTGGCCGATGATCGAGTTCGAGGCTGACGATGCGTTGGCGACCGGCGCAGCGCACTTTGTGGATCAGGTCGAACAGGTAGTCATCCTGTCGCCGGACAAGGATCTCTGCCAGTGTGTGCGTGGGGAGCGTGTCGTGGTGCACGACCGGCGCAAAGGGACGACGCTCGACGCGGCGGCCGTCCAGGCGAAGTTCGGTGTGCCGCCGCAGCTCATCCCAGACCTGCTGGCGCTGGTCGGCGATGCGGCCGACGGCATTCCCGGAATTCCGGGTTGGGGGATGAAGACGGCCGCCACGGTTTTGCGGGCGCACGGAATTATCGAGCACATTCCCGACGAGGCGACGCAGTGGAATGTCCGCGTACGCAACGCCGCCGCACCCGCCGCGGCGCTGCGCGCCCGTCGGCCCGAGGCATTGCTGTATAAACAACTCGCCACCTTGCGCACCGACGTACCGTTACGGGAAGAGCTGGCCGACCTCGAATGGCGCGGTGTGCCACGCGGCCCGTATCAGGAGCTGTGTCACCGACTCGGCTTTCAGCAGTTGGCAGAGCGGCCGACACGGTGGGCAGCGGAATAGGACGCGAGAAGGGGATACGTCCGATTTCCGGAGCTTAGCACCGGTGACGCCGCGTGGGCTGCGCGGGGAATTGGAGGTATCCCCTTTGCCTGACCTCAAGAGGCAGCCTTTGCCCAGTGCATCGAACCAGGTTTTGCGCTAGTTACGTCCGGTGCTGCAAGAAAAGATCGCCGCGGGAACTGACGGCCTCGGTCGGCGCGATGCCGGCGCTCCTACTGGACCGGTGGCGTTGGATCGCCGGCACCGTCCCACAGCCGACATTTGCAGCCAAACGTTGCGCGAATTCGCCGCTGTGAACCGCACCAGTGTGCAAGCCGCGCGTGCGGCGTATTGCCACACCATGCGCACAGCGGCAGGCCTCGCGCTCCCGAGCATCGTCCGCCGTGAGCAGCAGGACGCGGTGCTGAAATTCTGCCTGGAGGTCCCGGGGACTGCCGGCCGCTCGCCGTTCGAGACCGAGTCGGTCATCATCCCCATGAACAGCTATCGCGGCAGCAGCTGGCACACGCTCTGTATTTCATCGCAGGTGGGCTGCCGCATGGGCTGCACGTTCTGCGAAACCGCGCGCATGGGCTTGCTACGCAACCTCTCGGCCGCCGAGATCGTCAGCCAGTTTCTCGTCGCGCGCGAGTTGATGGCGGAGCGCGGACTCGCGCCCTCCAAGCCCTACCGCTATTTTCTCAGCGGCATCCAAAACATCGTCTTCATGGGTATGGGTGAGCCACTCGACAACTTCGAAGAGGTGACCCAGGCGATCCGCGTTCTCACCGAACCCAACGGTATCGCCTTTCCGCACGCACAGATCACCCTCTCCACCGTCGGCCGCATTGACGGCCTGCGTAAACTCGCGGCCCTGAACTGGCCCAACCTGCGACTGGCGATTTCGCTCAACGCGCCGAACGACGCACTGCGCAACCAGCTCATGCCACTCAACAAAGGCATGCCGCTGGCGGAGTTGCACCGGGCGCTCATGGCCTACCCGCTGGCGCGCCGCGGGCTGTTCCTGATCGAGTACGTGCTGATCAAGGACGTCAACGACTCGCCCGAGCACGCGCGCGAAACCGCCGCGTGGTGTCGCGACTTGCGCTGCGTCGTCAACCTGATCCCGTACAACCCGCAGCGGGACGCAACCTACGAAACACCCGACGAGGCAGTCACGTTTCGCTTTCTCACCGAGCTGAGACGGAACGGTATCTTCGTCAAGCGGCGTCTAACTCATGGACGCGATCTCATGGGTGCGTGCGGCCAGCTGGGGAATCCAGGGCTGCGCAAGTCCTCTCCTTAACGAGGCCCAATAAAGGGGACAGGCTGGATTAGCGGAACGTAGCGCTCAGTAAATCAATCAGTTACGTACCGAAATGCAGCCTGTCCCTCTTTTCTGCTCCGACCTCCAATGGCGCGGCGTGCCACGCGGCCCGTATCAGGAGCTGTGCCACCGACTCGGCTTCCAGCAACTGGCGGATCGCCCCGAGAAGTGGGTGGCGAAATAGTGCGGTCGCGGTCGGAAAGGGTGCGTCTGCCTATCATCCGCGCCGGGATAGCGGCCTACGGTGGACATCGTTGGTGCTTGGGCCTCGCCGGAGCTCCGCGCCTACCGGGCACCGCCGGCTGACAGGCCGCCCCGAAGTCTGCTAGGGTCCGCCGTACGTACCTGTCGGCATACCGTGCTAAGCCTGCGGCAATGATCTCCCTCGTCCTGGTCATCGTTCTCCTCGTTATTCTCGCCGTCGTTCTCGCTCTGGCCGAAGCCTCCGTCAGCCGCATGACCGTTAGCCGGGCAATGGCGCTGCACGAACAGGGCATGCGGAACGCCGCGCTCCTCGAGCAGATCGAGAGCGAGCCGGCACGGTATCTGAACGGCGTGTACCTCTGCGTCATGTTCACCCAGAACGGGTCCGCGATTCTGGTGGCGATCCTGGCCGAACATTACCTTGGAGATGTCGGTATCACTGCCCTCTCGATTGGCTTCACCCTCCTCTACTTTGTGATCGTCGAGGCGATGGCGAAGACCTTCGCCATCTTGCACAGCGATCGCGTGGCCCTGTTTCTCGCTCCCTTCGTGTGGCTGCTGGGCCGCACGCTCGCGATTCCAACCCGTGCATTGATCGGCATGGGAAACGTGCTGTTGCCGGGGAAGGGGTTGCCCCAGGGGCCGTTCGTGATCGAGCACGAGATTCGTTCTCTGGCCGAGGTCGGGCACAAGGAGGGGGGCATCGAGGCGCACGAGCGGGAAATGATTGATTCCGTTTTCGAGTTCGGCGATCTCATCGTGCGCAACGTCATGGTGCCGCGTCCGGATATCGTTGCGCTTGATCTCGAAAGCTCGATCGACGCCGCAGCCGATCTCATCGTCCGCTCCGGCTTCACGCGCATCCCTGCGTACCGCGGTGACCTCGATCACACGGAGGGGCTCGTCTACGCCAAAGACGTTCTCGACGTCCTCCGGCAGGGCCGACACGAGGCCGCTCTGGCGGACGTGTTGCGACCGGTTCACTTTGTGATGGACTTCAAGCCTCTCGTCGAACTCCTGCGCGAAATGCAACAGGAGAGGTTTCATCTCGCCCTGGTGACTGACGAGTATGGTTCGCTGGTCGGCCTCGTGACGCTTGAAGACCTGCTTGAGGAGCTGGTCGGCAAGATCCGCGACGAGTACGATCGCGAGGTATCGGACATCGTCCGTTTGGGTGCGGGTTGCTACCGCGTCAATGCGGCAGTCCCGATCCCTGAGCTCAACGAAATACTGGGCACAGATCTGCCGCACGACAAGTGGAACACGGTGGGTGGTCTGGTGTTTGGCCTC
>JAGDMS010000584.1 GCA_017860575.1 Deltaproteobacteria bacterium
CGGGCGTCTCTGCAGGAGGCGCTGGACCTGCTGGATCAGCCGGTGCCAGAGCACGCCTCACGTTTGCCGTTCGAGCCCCTGCGTTTCGACGAGACGATCGCCCTCAAGGACGTTTGCTTCCGATACGGGTCCCAGGCGCCGTGGGTGCTCCAGGGCATCAATCTGACAATCCGCAAGGGGTCGCGGATTGGCATCGAGGGTCCTACCGGGTGTGGAAAGAGCACCCTCTCAGACATCATCATGGGGCTGTTGCAGCCTACGACTGGCGCCCTCGAAGTGGATGGCGAGCGGGTCACGCAAGACAACCAACGTGCCTGGCAAGCACGCATCGCCCATGTACCGCAAGCTTTGTTCCTGGCGGACACCAGCATCGAGGAGAATATTGCCTTCGGTGTGCCCTCCGATCTCATTGACCATGATCGGGTCAGAACGGCAGCGGTGCTGGCTCAGATCTCCGACCTGATTGAGACCTGGCCCGGCGGATATCGAACGTTGGTCGGAGAAAGAGGCGTCCGGATGTCGGGGGGGCAACGACAGCGCATTGGCATCGCGCGAGCACTCTACAAGAATGCCGATGTAATCATCCTCGACGAGGCCACGGCGGCATTGGACCATGAAACCGAGAAAAAAGTCACCCAATCAATCGAAGCCATTGGGGACGATGTGACGGTAATAGTCATCGCACATCATCGCGGTTCATTGGACGCTTGCGACGAGATTGTCACGCTGAAAGACGGGCGGGTTGAAGCGGTGAGCGTAAGTGTTGCCGGCTGATTCAATTGAAGTCGTGATATTTTCGTTCAATCGCGGTGGGCATCTGCGCAACTGCGTCAGCTCAGTGCGCGAGTTCATGCCGGACGCTGCAGTCACGGTCTTTGATGATGGAAGTACCGACGGGGAAACCTGCGCTGTCCTGGCTGATCTGAGTCAGGAGGGCGCAGTGAATGTACTGGTCGCCCGGGAATCGTCCCGGGGCTCGAACTCAAAGCCCCTGTTGAATGGCGGTCTGCATGAAAACATGCAGCGCTTCATCGATGAAAATGCACGATGCCCTTTGGCGCTTCTTCTTCAGGACGACACCCAGCTCGTGCGGGCGGTTACGCCGCGGGATCGGCAGGATATCGACCAGATATTCACGCAGTACCCGCGGTCCGCATTCATATATCCGGCATTTCTCGCAAACCGAAGTGCGTGCACGAGGGGCCATGTCGACTTCGGCTCTTCGATGT
This sequence comes from Deltaproteobacteria bacterium, assembly GCA_017860575.1. Lineage (GTDB taxonomy): Bacteria > Desulfobacterota > Binatia > HRBIN30 > HRBIN30 > JAGDMS01. The sequence goes on from JAGDMS010000584.1 coordinate 1,230, forward strand.
CTGTATTGCACATGTGCGGCGGCTGCATGACGCCAGGTGGCGTTTCGTCAATGAGCTGGCCGCGTCCCTTGAAGCGCGCGAACGTTTTGGCACAATGCGGTTGATGCGTTGCCCCTTCGTTGCGCATCTCCCGGCTCCGCCGACTTATGTTTTCCGCGGAAAGACCTGGGTCCAGCGTATCTGGGAGCGATATCGAGCAGGGCTCTACCCAATTGACCCCATGAGTGACGCCGACGTCAAGAGACTGTTCTCTTTGCGTGGCGACTATCCGACGGCGGATGACTTCTTGACGAGTTCGAGCTTCCGCGGCGCGCACCCATGGCCGTATACCAAAATGGAACGGGCACCGAAGCCGATTGTGCTGATCGAGAAGGTCGAAGGCTGGGTCCGACGCAGACTTGCCAGTGCCGGGCGCTATATGATGCCAGGCGTCTAGACAGGGAATTCAAACGGTGGCCAGAGTTTCCGTGGTGGTTCCGTTCCTTAATCCGGGTCCATTCCTGCGTGAGGCCATAGAGAGCGTCCTTGCGCAAACCTACGAAAGCTGGGAACTCATACTGGTGGACGATGGCTCGAGCGACTGCAGTGTTGATATTGCGCTGACCTTCGCGGCGGCGTATCCGGACAAGATCCGCTACGTTTCGCACCCGAATAAGGCAAACCACGGGATGGCGGCGTCGCGAAATCTCGGGTTGGAGCATTCAAGGGGAGAGTTTGTTTCGCACCTCGATGCGGATGATGTCTATTCAACGGACAAGATCAGGAAGCAATTGGACGTCCTTGAAGCGAACCCAGGAGTGGCCATGGTCTTCGGCAGGATGCTCCTTTGGCACAGTTGGTCCGGGGGCAAGGATGCTGTGCAAAGGTTCACCTGTCCGTTGGAGACGATACTGGAGCCGCCAAGATTCTTCCGGTTCCTGCTGTCCGGGAAAAATGATCCGGCGGGCTATCTGATCCGAAAATCGGCCATGGATGCGGTAGGGGGATACCCGGTCTCGTTTGAAATGTGTGAGGACTGGGGGCTATACGTAAAGATATGTCTGAGATATCCCGTCTATGTCCAGTCGGACTGTGACTACAAGTACAGGCAGCACGATAAGCAAACATGCAGTGTCGCGCGTCAGCAGGGGTCTTTTTACGCCCAGTTTTGGCCCTTCCTGGCATGGCTTGATGATTACACCCGGATGGATGGACGAGGAAGCGCGTACATACGATTTGTCGTATGGTGCACAACAGTCAAATATGGGGCGCTGTCTGTCTATGAGAGAACGAGGGCGAGGATCTGCGGCCTCGTCAACGCAACGCTGAAGCCAGTGGCGGGCTCGCGTTAGCCGTGCGTAAGTGATCCGGTGGCGCGAGAAATTCTCGTAATTGGTGGTGCAGGCCTCATGGGCCCGGCCCTTGTTCGTCATTGCATGCGGCGTACCCAGTATCAGCTTGTCAACATTGATACCCTGACGTACGCGGGTAACCTGGTTGCGCTGGAGGACGTAGCCAATTGCCTCCCAATAACGCTATATCACCCGAGAGAAACTTGCAGCCTTGGCTGCGGAGATAGCGGACAACGACTACGGGCGGTACCTCGCAGGGATTTCGGAAAGGCCGCTGCGACGGTCGAATGGCCCGCGACCTCAAATGCTAGTTAAGCGGTTGATCGATTACCTCCGGGCGAGGCGTGTCATCCGCTTCAAAGGGCCGCATGCTTCCTGGGCCGAGGCACGCAGACATGTCACCGGCTACGACGACAGCCGTATCCTGGAGAAAGTGCGTGCGAGCACCCTGCAGGTCCAGGCAGGAGCCGCGGTTGCCGAACGGGATGGCGTGATCTTGAATGAGGTTGAGTATTACTGGCCGACAACTGCTGGGCTGATGTGTTCTGCGGCTGGTGCGAATGGCGTGTTGAGCGTACTCGACTTCGGTGGGTCACTTGGCAGCAGCTACTTTCAGAATCGGAAGTTCCTGTCACGTCTCGCGGAGGTTCGCTGGGGCGTCGTGGAGCAACCGAACTTTGTCGAATGCGGCCGGCGGGACATCCATCAGCCCGGGCTGAGTTTCCACGAGCGTATCGATGAGTGCGCCAGGGCCATCGAGCC
>JAGDMS010000115.1 GCA_017860575.1 Deltaproteobacteria bacterium
CGCCGCACTGATGGCACGGTAGTCGACGCCGCGAACCCGCTGCGTCACCTCGCGGACGAGCAGGCCCGTGAAGACGAGCGAGAGCCCCCAGGAGAGGAGCGAGGCGAGCATGGAGAACAGCGCCACAAACGCAACGGCCACGCGCGGCGTGCGGGGAATGCCGGCCAGGTAACGGATGAGCCGCGTGAACGGCGGCGAGCTCGCGACCACGAAGCCCCCAATGATGACCAGGGCCATCTGCATGGTGAAGGGCACTAGCACCCAGAAGCCATGGCCAAACTCGCTGACCAGCTTCAGCGGCGCCTCGCCCAGCAAGAGCCCACCGCTCAGCACGAAGAAGACCGCCGCCAGGGCAAAGACGAACGCGTCCGGGAAGTAGCGCTCACAGGCCGCCGCGATGCGCATGCCCATGCGGGTGAGCATGGGCGAGCCTTGGCCAGTCTCGTCTCGTAGAGCCGCCATCACACCGCGATGTCGCGCAGCTGCGGAGAAATGATGAGTTGCGGCTCGGTGGCGCGCTGAATGTCCTCGGCGGTGAGATCCGCCGCCTTCTCGACCAGCACGAGCCCGATGGGGGTGACGTCGATCACGGCGTAGTCGGTGATGATGCGAGTGACGACGCCGACGCCGGTGAGCGGGAGGTTGCACTTTTCGAGAATCTTCTTCTCGCCGTTCTTCGCAACGTGCTCCATGGTGACGATGACGCGTTTGGCGCCGGCCACCAGATCCATCGCGCCCCCGGGCCCTTTGACCATCTTGCCGGGGATCATGTAGTTGGCGATGCTGCCACTGGCGTCGACCTGCATGGCCCCGAGGATGGCCAGATCGATGTGTCCGCCGCGAATCATGCCGAACGAGAGCGACGAGTCGAAGTAGGACGTTCCCGCCAACTCCGTCACCGTTTGTTTGCCGGCGTTGATGAGATCGGCATCTTCTTCACCTTCGAACGGGAATGCCCCGTAACCGAGGATGCCGTTCTCCGAGTGGAACACCACCTCCATCCCCTTCGGGATGTGGTTGGCCAACAGCGTCGGGATGCCGATTCCGAGGTTCACGTAGTAGCCCTCGCGCAGCTCCTGCGCGGCGCGCTTAACGATTTCTTGACGGTCCAGGCACATCGCGGGCCTCCGTGTGGGCTTCAAGCGCGCGGCCGCGTCGTGCGCTGCTCGATGCGCTTCTCGAAACGCTCTCCGACGACGACGCGGTGGACGAAGATCCCAGGCGTGTGAACGAGATCGGGGTCAAGCTCGCCGATCTCGACCAACTGCTCCACCTCGGCAATGCAGACCTTGCCCGCCATCGCGCAGAGCGGATTGAAGTTACGCGCCGCCTTGCGGTAGATGAGGTTCCCATGGCGGTCGGCCCGGAAGGCCTTGATGAGCGCGAAGTCGCCGGTGATGGCGCACTCCAGGACCACACGGCGCCCGTTGAATTCGCGAGTCTCCTTCCCCTCGGCGAGTTGCGTGCCGTAGGCCGTCGGCGTGTAGAAGGCCGGGACGCCGACCCCTCCGGCCCGAAGCCTCTCCGCCAGCGTTCCCTGGGGGTTGAGTTCCACCTCGAGCTCACCGCTCAGGAGCTGCTTTTCGAAGATCTTGTTCTCCCCGACGTACGAGGAGACCATCTTCTTGATCTGGCGGGTCGCGAGCAAAAGCCCCAAGCCGAAGTCGTCCACACCGCAGTTGTTCGCGACCACCGTGAGGTTCATTGGGCCTTTGTCCACCAGAGCGTGGATCAGGTTTTCGGGAATCCCGCATAGCCCGAAGCCGCCGACCAGCAGCGTCACGCCATCGCCAATGTCGGCTACCGCCTCTGCGGCGCTGGCAACCACCTTGTTGATCATCGGGAAGACCTCCGCGTCATCCCGTCGGACGGAATGCGCCCGTCAGGTGGCCAGGACGGGGTGTCCCCCTCGACGGGGATCTGCAGGCTGTTGGCCACTAGCGAGATCAGGTGCCACGTCGCGATCACGGTAACGAGCTCGAGGCACGCTTGCGGGCTGCCCAGGTGCGTTTGGCAGAGCGCCCAGGTCTCGGGAGAGATCGTGCCGGTGGCCAGTGTTTCATCCGTGGCGGCGAGCACGGCCCGTTCGACTGCGCCGAAGCGCGGCGAGGTCTGCCACTCGCGCACGGCCAGCAGGTCGTCCGCGTTGCAGCCGAAGGCCTTCTGTGCCGTCCACCAGTGTTGGGCCCATTCGTAGTCGCAGCCCGTGGCCCAGCCGATGCGCATAATGACGAGCTCGCGCAGGCGGCCATCGAGTGTCGCACCGAACAGCTGCGCGTAGAGCAACTCCTGAATCGCCTTGGCGACACGCGGGCTGTGGAGCAAGATGCGGAAGAGGTTGCGGTCGGTCAGCTCCGCTGGAATGCCGGCCTCGGGAGCGATCCGCGACACCTCGTCCATTGAAAGCAGCGCCAGACGGGGAGCTTGCGGTGCGTTACTCATTGCGATGCCCCTTTGACTGGCGCTCCGCTTCGTCGTGCGCGCCGCCGGCATCTTCCCCGTATCGTATGGTCCTTTTCTGGCTCATGGCACCTCTCCTCTTCGTTTTCGATTCCTCGCCGTCGGTCCGTACGCGTGCGTTCAGAGGTCTCGTAGCGCCCCCTTGTCGGCTATCTGAACGTCCCCAGATCCCCTGCCACCCTGCGGTGAGCTATACTCACCATCATCCAACTGGTCTCCATCTCGTGGCGGTTGCCGCCCGTGCGGGGAAACCGCCAGAGCGCTGACGCCTGCGCTCCATGCACAAAAGATCCCTTATTGAACGACCTTCCTATCGCTTGGTGGAATGTAAACAGCCTTCATTGCCTTTGGACGCGCTGCCCTGTGCTTGCATTGAGTCTTTCTCACTAATAATCCGTTCTCGGCCCGGTTGTCAAATAGAAAAGTTGCGCCAGGCGTGCGAGCCTGGAGATCCACCCGCCCGGTGGCATGGACGGAGCAGGCGATGACTGACAGCGACGCGCCGGCTCGAACCGGCAACGTGGCGCAGGTCTGCAGCGGCTTGTCGACCGACGAGCAAGAGATCTTGGATCAGGCGGACCGCTTCGCCCGCCGGGATCTATACCCTCGGGCGCAACGCGCGGTTCCCGCTAGTATCAGGCACGTCAGCGGGTTATAGTTGATACAATTCTGGAGCCACGCGGATGGCCTACATTATCAGCCGCCTGTGCAGAGACTGCGTTGATACGGCCTGCGTTTCCGTTTGCCCCGTCGATTGCATCTACCGCTATACCGGCACCGACACGGCAACCTTCCCAAATCAACTGTACATCCATCCGGATGAATGCATCGATTGCGGTGCGTGCGAACCCGAATGCCCATGGCAGGCGATTTTCGAGGAGGTCGGCGTGCCCGCGATCTTCGCCGCGGACACACCGCTGAACTATGCCATGATGGAGCATAGCGCGGAGTTTGAGGTCGCCAAGAACGAGCCCAAGCCGAAGCCGGCAGCGGAGGAAATCGCCGCAAACAAACTCAAGTGGGGCTACGTTAGCTAAAGGCAACGGCCGTGGAGGTTCGACGACTTGATGACGGCCAGGCTTCCCGTTGAGGGTTGAGTCCGGGCCATACCCGCCCGTGAGGTCCACGTCATCCGCTCGAAGGTGTGGCCGTCCAGGGCACGGCAGTAGCCGCCGCGGCGATGGTTCAGTCGGCATTCGTTCAGCACCGACAGCTCACTGCCCTACGAAATTCCTTCGGCCTTCACGCCCCCGATGAGCGCGTCGGATTGCTCGTCACGGGCGGGAGACGCGTACCGCTGCGAGGCGAAGATCTTCTGATCCGCGACGTCCATCGTCGGCCCGTCGATCACTGAGACCGGCGCATGGTGCGCCCAAGTCACGCGGCATCAATACGGGCAGGGAGGATAGCGGTTTTCCTGGACCACCCAAGTGGGACACGCAGAACCCGTGGCTGTTGTACAAGTCCGACTCTCCGCGCATTGCGCCACATATTCGTCGTCGTCGTAGTGGTAGTTGCAGGTCACCGTGCAGCAGAGTTTGTACTGCTCACCGCCCCCGTAATCCGCGACCTGACAGTTCTGATATGTCTCGGTATAATCCTCGTCGTCGTCGTCGCCGCATCCCACCACTGTCAACGCTGCCGCGAAGGCCGCTGCCATGATCCAGCCGCTTGTGCGGTTTCTCCTCCTGAGTGCTGCGTTCATCGCTTGCCCTCTTCCCGTGGCTACAGAAGCAAGAGGTGTGCCCGTACTGCTGCCCCGCAAGCATCCGAAGGGCGCAGCCCCTTACTCTCGAAAAAGAGAATAATTGAACGCGCGGTTCTTGGACGGTTGAATCATCATCTCGCATCCTCGACGTGGACGCCGAGTTGGAACACTCGACCTGCCGACCGAAATCGTGCAACCGTCGCGGTCAGGGTGGTGTCGGCGGGTTTCCAGAAACGATGCTCTTTATCGTCGGCACGTACGCCTTGTCACGTCGCCTGGAAACCAAACGCTCCGCTGCGCTTGCCTTTTGACGCCGCCAAGCTAGTCTCCTGCCCCGCATGCCACCGCCCGCGCCTTCCACCGCCGTCAACTGCTCCGTCGCGTCGGACACCGAGGTCGACGTGCTGGTCATCGGCTTCGGTGCCGCCGGGAGCTGCGCCGCCATCGAGGCAAGGAGCCAGGGTGCCGACGTGCTCGTGGTCGACCGATTTCACGGGGGAGGTGCAACCGCCCGTAGCGGCGGCGTGGTCTACCTCGGCGGCGGATCTGCGCAGCAGAAGGCCGTGGGATACGATGACGATCCCGAGGAGATGGTTCGCTACCTGGCGCTCGAGGTCAAGGAGGCGGTGAGTGAGGAAACGCTGCGGCGCTTCTGCCAAGACAGCCTCGCCAACCTCGCCTGGCTGGAAAGTCAGGGGATCGCCTTTCCTCCCAGTCGGAGCGCGGCCCTGAAGACGTCGTATCCGAGCGATGAATGCACCCTCTACTTCTCGGGCAACGAGTTGATGCCCCCGTACAACACGGTGGCGCGGCCGGCGCCGCGAGGGCAGCGCGTCGCCGGCGCGGGATTGACCGGTGCGGCGTTGTTCGAAACCCTGCGGCGCGCCACGGAGCGGAGCGGCGCGCGGATACGGTACCGCAGCCGCGCCGTGGCGCTCCTGACGGATGCGAGCGGAGGCGTGTGCGGCGCTGAGATTGTCTCTGTGCCGGAGTCTTCGCTCTGGGCCAAATGGCAAAGCGCGCTCTTCCATCTTGCTGCTGCCGCAATCTTGGGTGGCCGTCGCCTCGCCTCGGCCAGCCAGCGGGCACTTGCCCGCTTGGAGGCGAGAGTCGGACAGCGCTGGACGGTCACGGCCAAGAACGGCGTGATTCTCTGCGCCGGCGGGTTTGTCTTCAACGCACAAATGATGAACACGTATGCCCCAGCATTGGCCCAGACAAGACCGCTCGGGACCGCGGGCGACGACGGCAGCGGGATTTTGCTGGGACAAAGCGTGGGCGGCGCGGTCGGCCAAATGGACCGCTGTGGTGCATGGCGCTTTATCAACCCGCCCGAGGCGTTGACGTATGGCCTCCTCGTCGACCGCCAGGGGCGGCGGATCTGCAACGAGGCGCTGTATGGAGCGACGTTGGGGGAACACATCGCGGAACGCGCTGGCGGCCATGCCTTTCTCGTCATCGATGCGGCCATGGCAGCCACCGCCCGCGAGCAGATTCGCGATCAACCTGGCGCCGCTTTTCAGAAGCTCAGCGCGTTCATCAACCTCCGCATGAACCGTAAGAAAGCAATGACAGTCGCCGAGCTCGCGGGCTGCTGCGGCATGTCTGCGGACGTGCTCGCCACCACCGTGGAAGCGTACAACGCCCAGGCGACCAAGGACGGCAGCGACGCGTTCGGCAAGCCGGCCGAGATGTGCCGGCCGCTCCGCACACCACCCTTTTACGCCATCAACTGCGATCTGGGGAATTCCACGTTCATTACCCCGTGCATCACGCTCGGCGGTCTGCGGGTGGACGGCCTCTCGGGGCAGGTGCTCCGACAGGATGGATCGGCCATCGCGGGGCTCTACGCCGCCGGGCGCAACGCCGTCGGCATCGCCTCCCACTCGTACATCAGTGGCCTTTCGATCGCCGATTGCGTCTTCTCCGGCCGTAACGCAGGCCGGCACGCGGCGAAACGACACCAAGCAGGATGAGGGAGCGTTACGCATGAGCATTGTGCAGGTCGTTTGGGCCCTCGTGGTGGGCGGCGTCGCCGGTTTCACGGCTCACCTTTTGACATCAGATGGGAGCTGGGTCGCCCTCTTGACCAGCATCGCCCTCGGTATCCTGGGTGCGCTGCCGGGCGGCTTCCTCGGAAGCGTCATCAGCGCACCGCAATCGGGTACCCGCATCCACTGGGCCAGCCTGTCGCTTTCGATTGCGGGCGCCGCCCTCGTGCTGGCGCTGTGGCACCAATTACCGGGAACAACGGTACGGGTCGCCGCACCAGAACCGACGCCACCCATGCCGGTTGTGGAGGTCAGTCCCCTTTTGCCCGCAGGCGAAGAGCCCGAAGCCGTCGTCGTGTTGCAGAAGAACGCCGAGGGCGTCATGTCACCGGTACTGCTCGGGCAATTACATGCGGCCCCGGCCGGGGAAGAGGGCCAAAACGCTGAACAGCCGGACCCGTTGCGGCCCGGGAACATCCTCATCATCCGCGACCTGGACGAGCAACTCACGAAGGACCTCAAGATCAGCAATGGCACCGCGCAGGTGGGCGGCGCGTACATCGCCCGCGCCAATCACGAACTCGAGTATCTGGGGCAGGTGGATTTGAACAAGCGGAACAAACGCTTGGCGCTGGAATTCGGCATCAAGCCACCACCCGCCACACCGACACCCGCACCGGCGGAATGAGCCGGGCGGGCAGCCGTCGGCTACCAGACCTCCTGCCGCGCTAGTCCGCGACCGGCGGCACCCAGGACACGCCGTTGATGTGACCGCCACCGTCGGCGAAGATCGTGTTCCCCGTGACGTAGCGGGCATCGTCGGAGGCGAGGAAGAGCGCCACCCCGCCGATATCCCGTTGCGGGTCCCCCATACGGCCGATCGGGATTTGTGCGACCAAGCTGGCGGCACTCGCGGCATTTTCGGTCGAACTCGTGCGGAACCCCTCAAAGGCGTCCGTAACAGCGAATGGACAGATGATGTTGGCTAAGATGTTGTGGCGTGCCCATTCACGCGCCGCCGTCCGGGTGAGCGCGCGCGCGGCTTCCTTCGCCGCGTTGTAGTCAGCCGAATACGGGTGGGCATTCGGTCCGTTGAGTGAGCAGATCGTGATGATGCGTCCCCCACCCAGCCGGCGCATGTGCGGGAAGACCGCTTGCATGGCCCAAAACACACCGAGGATCCCCAGTTGCACCGCGTGATTCATGGCCGTGTCAGTCTTGTACTCGAGCCGACAGAAACCGCCTCCGCCCCAGGCGTTGTTCACCAGAATGTGCACGCCGCCGAACGTGCGCGCGGCCCTGTCGACCATCGCCGTGACACTAGCCTTGTCTGCCGCGTCGGTGTGCACAAATTCAGCGCGGGTGCCGAACTCGGCACGGATCTCCTCTGCCACGCGGCTCCCTGCAGCAGCGTTGATCTCCGCGACGACCACCGTGGCCCCCTCGGAGGCAAAGCGCCGGGCAATACCCCGCCCAATCCCGGCGCCGGCACCGGTCACGATCGCGACCCGGTCGAGCAGACGATCCATCGCGGAAGCCCTCCTTTCGCTCGTTTCCGATGACCATCACGGTCAAGCGAGGGCGTGCCACCCCCACACGCGCCGCAACCGGCCAGCGAGGCACGGCTCACCGCGAGACCGTCCGGCGACGGGCCCTGCTCAGGTGTCTCGCGGACCTCTGCTGACCCATCACAGCATCAAAACCGGCAGCGACGAAATCCACCAACATGGCCGCATAGGCCTTGGAGGTACGGAGGCCCTGTTCCTCGACACCGGCAGCCACGCGAGCATCACTAGTGCCCAGCATCTGCAGCAGTGTGCTGGCGGCGAGCCGCCACCGCTTTTCCAGATTCACCCTGGGCACACGGGGAAAGGCGCGTGAGAGCAAGCGCATGAGCCGCTCATGCAACCCGCCCATCTCGGCATCCAACGGTACCAGCCGAGGGTCCTGCGCCAACCACAGGCGGGCAAGCAGTTGCAACCACCGCAGTCCCTTCTCGGGCTCCCGCTCGAGCAGATCAAGATACGAGTTAGCGATCGCCGTGAAGAGCTCGTGCGCGCTGGGGATCCGACCGCCCGTCTCGAGCGCGTCAAGCCGCTCACCCAGGCGGTCGGTGACCACCTGACCGCGGCGTCGCAGTACCGCGTGCAGCAACTCATCCTTTGAGCCGAAGTGATAATGGACCGCAGGTGCCGAGAGTCCCGCCGCCGCGTTGATCGACCGAATCGACGCGCCCTCCACGCCGAACGCGGCGAACAGTTCTTCCGCTGCATCCATAAGCGCCTCCCGGCTGGCACCCTCCCCTTGCTGCAGCCGGTCAGCGGCGTTGTCACACCCCGGCACCGCTTTCGGCAGGGCGCCTGCCGTAGCCTTCGTCACGCCGTGCCTCGCTGCGCGCGAGGTCGTGGTGCGCTTCGGAGTCATCAGCGCGGCAACGCCCGACGCCACAAACTCCACCAGCATGGCGACATACGCTTGGGAAGCGCGGCCCCCATAACGTCTCGGACGGGTCGCGCCCTGTGTGTCCATGTTCCCCAGCATCTGGGTCAATGTACTGACCGCCAGGCGCCAACCGGACTCCAGCACATGTTCCCGCTCGTCGGGGAACATGCGGCGGACAAAGCCGAGGAGCCGTTCGGTCAGGTGACCGGTCTCGGCGTTGAGCGGGATGAGCCGTGGATCCTCCGCCAACCATAAACGGCCCATGAGCCGGAGCCATCGCATGCCCTTGACCGGTTCGCGCTTCAGTAACGCGAGATACGAGCCGGCCACTGCTCGCACCAACTCCTGCAGGCTCGGCACGCCACCGTTCGTTTCCAGCGCGTCCAGGAGCTCGTCCAGGCGCTGGGTCACGACCGCATTGCGCCGCCGCAGCACCGCGAGCAAGAGGTCATCTTTGGAACCGAAGTGGTAGTGCACCGACGGTGCCGCGAGACCGGCAGCGGCATTGATCGACCGAATCGAGACCCCCTCGACGCCAATCGTCGCAAACAGCTCTTCGGCTGCGTCCAAGAGCGCCTCACGCGTCTCGCCCTCGTCGAATCGGCGACGCCGCCGACGCGTGCGCTCAATTACCGAAGTGGTCGTGGACTTGGACGCTGACATGGCGCCACCGCGTAGCCTGTGCTGACGGCCGATTCAACCGCATGCTCTGATGGACAGAATCCCGAACTGCTTACAACAAGACTGCTTCTTGCCCACGTCTCTCAACCCGACAACCGCGCGCCACGAGAGCTCTCCCCACCCCTTTCCGGACGGGCGGTGCGGGAATCGGTTCGCCAACAGCCGGCACCGCCTCTCTTCCACCTCGGCAAACGCCGACTCCTATGGCCGGCACCAGCTATTCTCGCAAAGACAGCTCAGGATGCAGGGCCCGGATCATGCGGCGCATGCCATCGTGCCAGTGCACCCTGGTTCCTCCGATCAACTCGTGCATGCGCGTCAAATCCATGGGAATGCTGGCCAGCGTCCGGTCGGTGTAGACGAACTTCGGCTCGACACCGATCAGCCGCCCGATGCAGGCGCACCATTCTTCGATGCTCACCTGTATGCTCCCACCCCAGTTGGTAACCGTCGCGGGAACGGAGGCGACCGCGAGGAGCTTCGGGATGTGCGCGATGTAGTCGTCCTCGTAAATGGGATTATAGACGCTCGGCTTGTCGACGTGCACCGGAACGGGCGAGCCGGCCAGCATCGCCTCCAGGTGGTACGCGGGCCAGCCACCATTGTTCCCGTAGGGTACGCTCAGGCGAGCGATGGTGGTTGGGATGTTCCACTGTCGCGCACCGAAGCGGGCCATGACCTCCGCGGCAATCTTGGAGATGCTGTAGGTCGGCATCGTGTTGCGGTGGTTGTCACCGAGGGGGTCCGTCTCCTTCAACAGCTGGTGACCATTGAGCTGGTAGACGCCGCCGGACGAGCAGTGCAACCACGCCTTGGCCTTCCGACAGCGGTACATGAGTCGGCCGGGCCCCTCAGCGTTGGCGGCCAGGTCCCGGTCGAAGCTATCACTCTTCAAGACCGCGAAGTTCAATACATAGGTGAAATCGTCGGGCACTTGTTCGAATGAATCCTGAGCCAAATCAGCGGCGACGCATGTCACGCCGACGGCCTCGAGATTGGCGCGGTCTTTCGCATTGCTGAAACGCGCTAGCCCATAGACGCGGTTGGACTTGGCCAACTCTCGCGCGATCGGAAACGCGACCTGACTGGCCGGGCCGGTGATCAGGATCTTTTCATTCTTGAGCATTGCTGTATCCTCGCTGCGCGATCAGATCGCCATGCCAATCGTAGCACCATCACGAACGGCGCCTTCGATGTAACCCACCCCGTGGGCATCGCCGATGACGTGCACCTCGGGTCCCAGGCCGCGCAGCGCGTCGGCCAGCGCGCGGTTCTCGACCATACCGTACGCCAGGATCACCGAGTCCGCGGCGACGGTCTGTTGTTTATTGTCCTTGTCCACGTACACCACGCCCACATCGGTAATTTCCTGTACGCGCACCTCCGTAAGGATCTCGGCACCGTGCTCGCGCAGGACATGGACCGCGCGCCAGCGCCGCGGCATGGCCATCTCTTTGCCGAGCCCGGCGCTCTGTTCCAGGATGGCGACCTGGCGGCCGCGGTTGACCAAAAATTCACCCAATTCGACGCCGACGAGGCCGCCGCCGACGATGGCCACGCGCTTGCCGAGCGGCATCCAGCGCTGCGTCAGATCGCGGAGGCGGTCCATCGAGCCCGCCGCGCCGACGAGCCGGCCCACCTGCAACAACGCCCGCTGCGGCAGCGACAGCTTCGCTGCCGCGAGCGCCGGATCTTGGCCGGTGATCAAGGCACGCAGATCGTGCCCGTTGAAGACGTTGGGGCGCTCGGTACCCCGCAGTCCGCTGGTATCGTGATGGGCGCCACACGCCACAACCACCACGTCAGGACGCAGTTCGCGGACGAGATCCGGCGTGACCGACTGGTTCAGCCGTACCTCGATCGGCAGCTTTTGCAGCTGCGCCTCGAAGTACTCGACCAGCCTACCGTTCGCCTCGTTGACCAGCGACGAGAACAGGGTAGTGCCGCCGAGCTGCGAGCTCTCCTCGCACAGGGTCACCTTGTGCCCGCGCAGTGCCGCGGTACGGGCCGCCTCCATACCCGCCGGGCCGCCGCCGGCGACCAACACCTTGCGCGGCGTGGCCGCCGGCTTCAGCTCGAACTCATGCTCGTACGCCGTGGTCGGATTGGAGCTGCAGCGCAACGGCCGGCGCAGGAAGATCTGTTCGATGCAGCGGTACTGGTAAATGCACGGGCGTACGTCTTCCCGGCGGCCCTCGGCGAGCTTGTTCGGCAGCTCTGGGTCGGCAATCAACTTGCGCCCCATGGCGACGAAATCCGCATCGCCGCGAGCGATGATGTCCTCGGCCATCTCCGGATCGATGCGGCCGACCGTGATCACTGGGATCTTCACGTGGCGCTTAACAGCGGCGGCATACTGCACCAGGTGGCCGGGAACCTGGGGAACGGTTTCGGTCCACAGGATCAGGCGGCCCCCGTCGCCGTGTGCGCTCACGTGCACCGCATCCGCACCCGCCGCCTCCATCCAGGCAGCGACCTGCTCCGCATCCTCCACCGTGTTGCCGTTCATGAAAAATTCGGTGCCGTTGATCCGGGCCCACATCGGGTACCCCGGACCGACGCGCGCACGAATGGCCCGCAGCACCTCGAGCAGGAAGCGGGCGCGGTTTTCCAGCGAGCCGCCGTACTCGTCGGTGCGATGATTGGTGCCGGGCGAGAGAAAGTTGTCGAGCAGGTAGCCGTGCGCGCCGTGCACTTCGACGCCGTCGATCCCCGCCCGCTTGGCGCGGTCCGCCGCATCGGCAAACGCCGCCACGACATCGGCGATCTCCTCACGCGTCATCGCATGCGGGTTCACTTGGCCGCCGCACGCGATGAACGGTTCGCTCATGGCCGCCAGTTCCTCGCCGGTATTCATCGCACCCAGGGGATCGGGCGCGCTTTGCTCCGTCGGTATGGAGGGGAGGAAGAGCGGCCGCTTCGCGGCGATGTCCTGCATTGAGGACTTGCCCCCGTGCACCAGCTGCAACGCCACGCGGCCGTCATGCGCGTGTACCCGCCGCGCCAGTTCCGCCAGACTGGGAATGAATCGGTCATCGGATATCCCCGGATGGCGCGGATTGTATGCACCCGCCGGCCACATGACCGGCACCGAACCCACGAGAATGAGCCCGACGCCGCCGCGCGCCCGCGCCTCGAAGTACGCGATCTGGCGCTCGCTCATCGTCCCGTCCTCGTTGGCGAGATTGTCCCCCATGGGGCACATCAGGATCCGGTTGCGCAACGTCATCGACCCGATCCGTCCCGGGGACAACAAGTGGGGAAAGTGTCCGTTCCCTGCAGCTTTTCGCTTCGCCATGATGACGATCTCCCTTCCTTACTCTCCTCACACGCGGTGATTTCTCTCGCGCCGGCGCCCGGCGCGGGCGGCTCACCCCTTGTCGCGCCACGCTTGGTAGGCGGCGGGATCGTGCTGCGAAAAGGCCACGGTCACGCCGGGCGTGATGTGCGGATCGACCACGTTGAGCCGGCCGACCTTGTACCGGCAGGGCTCGTGCAGCATGAAGCGGACACCCTGGCTGCTGGCGCTCGCGATCTCGGCATCGAGATTGTCGGCCCGCAATCCGAGGAAGAAGAGGCCCTCGCCCTTGGTGTCGAGATGCCGCTGAACCAGCCAGGCGCTCATCTGGCTCGGATCGACGCTCGGTGGTGGGTAGCGCCGGGTCGTGTCACGTAGCGCGATGAGCGCGAACGACTGCAGCCCCCCGACCGCGAAGTGCACCCCTTCGAGGTACTGCCCGGAGGGATCCAACTCGGGCTGCATGGGAACGCCTTTCTTGCCGAGGAGGGTCTCGAACACCGGCGTCGCCGCATCGATGTCGTGCACGGCGGCCGCCACGACGTAGGGCTTGCGTGGTGCCGGCTTCACCTCCTTGGGCGCCCGCGACGGATCCGTCGCGATCCAGCGCTCGTACGCATCCTGATCATGCTGGCCATAGTAGACCGTCATACCGAAGGTGGTGTTCGCATCCACCACGATGTTACGGCCGACCATGTAACGCAGGGGCTCCTTTGTCAGGAAGCGCACGCCGCGCTGGCGCAGGTCGGCTATCTGCTTGTCGATATCGTCGACCAGGAACCCGAGTAGGAACGGCCCCTCACCCTGTTTCGCGAGCCGCTGTTGCATCATCCACGCCGCATACTGCTGGGTCACGCGGCTCGGCGGCGGGAATCGCTGCTCCAGATTGCGCAACCCCATCAGGCCGATGGCATACAAGCCTTCGACCGTATAGTGGGTGCCAAATTGCCCACCGGACGGATCCATGTCCGGATGCATCGGCACGGGCGGTCCACCGAGCAACTTGGTGAACACCGGTTCCACCGTCGCAAGTTCGCGCACCGCAATGTCGAGCACATAGGCCTGAATGATCATACACTCCTCCTCTTCTCACTTGCGTAATCGCAGATGCTTCCCTTCAACCGCCCTGTCGGCTCGCACCGGAGTCGGCGGGCCACCCCTCGGGCGCTGCCGCCGACGGCCCCCCGGGCAAGCGTGGCGCTGGCGTCGCACGCCAGCGGCGGTAGGCGTCCGGATCGTGTTCGGCAAGCATGACGGTCACCCCGTGCGTCGTCCGCGGGTCGACGAAGTTGTTGCGGCCCACGGCGTAGTGCGCCGCCGCATCCAACACGAACCCGACGCCCTGGTGTCGCAGGGCGGCAGTGTGCGCGTCGAGGTCGTCGACACGCAAGCCGACAAGGACGATGCCCTCGCCCTGTGTTTCGAGGTGACGCTGCACCAGCCACGGCCCAAGCTGTGTCGGATCGACATCCGGCCCCGGGTGACGGCGGGTTGGATCCCGCAGGGCCACCAGGCCAACGGACTCGAGACCGTTCACAGGGAAGTGGACACCGACGAGGTTCCCCGACCGGTCCAACTCCGTTTCCATGGGAACGGCGTCGCATTGCAACAACTCGGTGAATGTTGCGGTGGCCGCGGCCAAGTGGCGGACGGCGATCTGCACCACATGCGGACGCCGCGGCGAAATCTGCACGTCCTTCGGCGCGCGGTGCGGGTCCGTGGCGATCCAGCGATCGTAGGCGTCGGGGTCGTGCTGATTGTACAGGATTTCCACTCCGCACGCGAACTCGGGCCCGACCGAGATCGCCCGTCCCACCAGATTGCGGCTGGGCTCCGGGGTCATGAAGCGGACCCCCCGCCGCCCCAGCCGCGCCATGTGCGCCTCCAGATCATCCACCAGAAAGCCGATCAGGCAGGCGCCCTCTCCCCGCTGTGCGAGCCGCTGCTGGAGCACCCACGGCCGCACTTCTCTC
>JAGDMS010000307.1 GCA_017860575.1 Deltaproteobacteria bacterium
TCGAGACACGGCCGGCGTGGTCTCGTTCACCAAAGGGGCTCCCGAACACGTCGTGGCACGGTGCGACACCGCGCTATCCGCATCGGGTCCGCTGCCGCTTCAAGCGGATGTCATTCTAGCGCGGGCCGAGCAGATGGCGGCCGCCGGCCTGCGGGTGCTCGCCGTCGGCTGCCGGACGTGGTCCGCGGTACCGCACGATCTATCGCCTGCGAACGTCGAGCGCCAACTCACGTTTGTGGGGCTGGTCGGCCTGTTGGATCCCCCCCGCGAAGAAGCGCGGGATGCGGTCGCGCTGTGCAAGTCGGCGGGGATCACCCCGGTCATGATCACGGGGGATCACCCGACCACTGCCCGTGCCATCGCCTCACGCCTCGACATCATCAACGAGACCGGTGCCGTGTTGACCGGCCAGGAATTAGACCGCCTCTCCCTCAACGCGTTCGAAGAACGGGTGGCGCACCTGCGGGTGTACGCGCGGGTTGCACCCGAGCAGAAGATCAAGATCGTCAAGGCTCTCCAGGACAAGGGGGAGTTTGTTGCCATGACCGGTGACGGCGTCAACGACGCTCCCGCCCTAAAATGCGCCGATATCGGGGTCGCAATGGGGCAGGGAGGAACCGACGTGGCGCGCGAGGCCGCGCACATGATCCTCCTTGACGACAATTTTGCCACCATCGTCACCGCGGTCCGTGCTGGCCGGCGTATTTTCGATAACATCCGCAAGTTCATCAAGTCCACGATGACCAGCAACTCCGGCGAGATTTGGACTATCTTCTTGGCTCCCTTCCTGGGACTGCCCATTCCGCTTTTGCCCATCCATATCCTGTGGATCAATCTGGTCACCGACGGACTGCCGGGCCTCGCGCTGGCCGCCGAACCCGAGGAAAAGGGGATCATGCAACGCCCGCCGCGTCCACCTCGGGAAAGCATCTTCGCGCACGGGATGTGGCAGCATATCGTGTGGGTGGGACTGTTGATGGGGGCGGTCTGTCTGTTGACCCAAGCCTGGGCCTATCGCACCGGCTTGGCGCACTGGCAAACGATGGTCTTCACGGTATTGACCCTGTCACAGATGGGACATGCGCTCGCAATTCGCTCCGAGCGCGAATCGCTGTTTCGCCAGGGCCTCAGCTCAAATTTGCCGTTGCTAGGTGCTGTGGCGCTTACCTTCTTGTTGCAGTTGGGTACCATCTACCTACCCTTTGCACGTCCGATTTTCCGTACCGAGCTGCTCACCTGGGGCGAACTCGCACTCAGCCTCGCCCTTTCGTCGGTCGTGTTCTTCGCCGTGGAGATCGAGAAGTCGATGGTGCGACGTGGCTGGTTGTACCAACTCCCGTCGCCTTGACGACGGTCACCTCGCTCCCGGGTGGAACGGTGCGCGTGCGCCATCCCGCTAGTCGATTCGGACCGGCCCGTCGGTTTCGTCGTGCGCCTGCAGGACTTCAGTTTCATCGAGCGCCGGAAGGCCGCCATCCGCTGGTTCCTCCTGCTCACCCCTGGCTTCGTGGCCACCGCCGCATCCGCACGCCCACGGCGCTCGGCCCTCAGATGCGACCGGGTGCCCTTTCCGCAGATGGATCAGGTTGCGAGAGCCCCCCGGCGCGACCGCGAACCTCGATCTGCGCTACAAGAATTCGCGCCAACTGCTTGCGTGTCTGAGCCAGTGGCCACCAATCGTACAGCAACACCTCGATCGGCCGCCACATCGCGACCCAGCCGGTGATCACAAGGCCCTCGCGGAGGATTTCGCGCGCGTGGCCGGCCGGAAGTTGGCGGGTCATCTCGGCCAGCGTGAGCAGCGCCACCAGCACCGATAAACCGACAGCCAGCGCCGCGTGGCCGAACTGACGCTGCTGACGGAGGCGCCGGGTCACTTGGTCGCGCTCGTGTTCAAACTGGGCACGAATGGCCGTCTCAATTTCCACGGCGGACAGGGGATAGGTGGCCGGCTCTTCGAAGATCAGCACGAGCTTCAGTGGCTTCGAAATCGGGATCTCCTCGGCAGCGGAGCGGACGTAGTCGACCGCATCCTCATCGAGATCCCGCTCGCGGAAGGGCGCAGGGTCACGCCCGTCGAAGAGTTGCTGCGCGTTGCGCAGCCGGATGTCGATGCAGGTTCGATCGCCTTCGATCCGGTAACGAGGAAGCTTCGATTCGGCTGCCATCGCTCATCGACCCTTTCAAACCCCGTCGGTATCCCTGCCGCCCGTAACGTTCATGCCGGATTCGATCGACGCCTGCAATCGGGTTTCCAACGACCACGACACAGCGCTCACCCGCGACGCGGTTCGGGGCGCGGTGGGAGTGGTGCGACTGGTCACACCATTCCCCTCCGCGACGAAGCCGTAGTCCTACGGTCCAGGCGATAAAACAAGCCTACCCTTCGACACGCCCTTCCTGTCCTTTTTCAGGTGACTCGCGATCGCATGCCCTCGGGCCATTTCCCCGGCACATGTCCGCACAGGATTCCCTTGCAAGATCGTTGTCTTCGATATCGCCGCCAAGCCCGTCGCCGATGTCGGAGATCCGAAGAGGACCCCGCTCCTGGAAGACTTCGATCAGCCGGTGTCGAAGCTGGTCCTCAGGGACGGGAGGTGCAGTAGGTCGGACATCAGAATTCGATCGCTGACCAATGGCGAGATCATTCTCCGCGCTGCGGAGATTGAGCAGTTCGCCGCCGGGTTTCGGGGTCAACTGCTGACCGCGGGGTCTGCAGGTTACGAACAGGCGCGGGCCTGAGGATCCGTGCGGCGGCAGAGCCCTGTTGGCTATAGACGTCCACGCTCCCGCAGCGTACCGTAAGGGTCCTGAAGGCCTGATCGGCTTCGTGGAGGAACGCCCACATGCCGATACGCAAGGCCACATGCTGGAAGAGGCGCGGCCGAACATGGCGTCGTAACGGAGTCGCCGTTGAACGCCCGTTCGGCGCCAATCGAGAAGGAGACGCGGACAATGACACACGCCCACACCTCACACATCGATCGGCAGGGAATCCGCCCATGAGAGCGAGAACGGTGGACGGCCGCGAGATCGAGCTGAAACAGGATCTGCTGGACAGGTTGAAGACGCGTCTCCAAGGGTCCGTGTTGACGCCCGGGGAGGTCGGCTACGAGGAGTCCCGGACCCTCTGGAACGGCATGATCGACAGAAAGCCTGCCGTCGTTACTCGCTGCCTCGGCGTCGCCGACGTGATCGCGTGCGTGCAGTTTGCGCGCGAGAACGGCCTCCTGCTCTGCATCAAAGGGGGAGGACACAACATTGCGGGCCTCGCCACGGCGGACGGCGCGCTGATGCTCGATATGTCGCTTATGCGCGGCGTATGGGTCGACACCCAGCGAAAGGTTGCCCACGCGCAGGTGGGTTGTCTGCTCGGTGACGTGGATCGCGAAACGCAGGCGCACGGGCTCGCGGCCGTCCTCGGCTTCGTCTCGCTCACCGGCATCGCAGGACTCACCCTGGGCGGCGGGTTCGGCTACCTGACGCGGCGTTGGGGCTGGACCTCGGATAACGTAGTCGGGATGGACGTCGTGACCGCGGAGGCACGATTGGTGCGCGCCAGCAACGACGAGAACACAGACCTCTTCTGGGGTCTGCGGGGTGGTGGCGGAAACTTCGGCGTCGTGACCGGCATCGATTACGCGCTCTACCCTGTCGGCCCGGAAATCGTCGGTGGCCTCGTGGCGTGGCCCGCCAGCGAGGCACCCAGGGTGCTCGAGCTGTACCGGACGCTCGCCGAGAAGGCTCCGCCCGAACTCACGCTCATCGCGCTCATGCGTCCGGCGCCTCCCGCACCGTGGCTTCCGAAGGACCGGCATGGAACGCCGATCGTGGCATTGCTTGCCTGCTACAGCGGGAGACCTGAGGCAGGCGAACAGGCCGTTGCTCCAATCAAGTCGTTCGGCAACCCCATCGGTGACGTGCTCGTGCGCCGGCCTTATGCGCAGCTGCAGTCCCTGCTCGACGCGACGCAACCAAAGGGCCGGCGCTACTATTGGAAAAGCGAGTACCTACCGCGCATCGAGCCAGCCTTGTGCGAGAGGGTTATCGAGCATGCGGCGAGAATCCGGTCGCCGCACTCAGCCGTAATCCTGTTCCAGATCGAAGGGGCCTTGAACCAACTCAACGAGGATCATTCTCCTGTCGGCAATCGCGACGCGCGCTACGTGCTCAACGTGGCGGGCGCGTGGGAGCGGGCGGACGAGGACCGGGCGAACATCGAGTGGGCACGTGAGGCTTGGGAGGAGATGAAGCCGTTCTCCACCGGCGGCACCTACATCAACTTCCTGACCGAAGACGACGGCTCCGAGCGCACCGAGGCGGCGCTCGGAAAGGCACTCCGGCGGCTTGCCGAGGTCAAGACCAGATGGGATCCACAGAACATGTTCCGCACCAACCGCAACATCAAACCGGTCTGAGAGAGGACAGTGTGCCGAACACCGGCTTGCAGCCGACCCGCGTTACGTCTGCGGTGCTCTGCGGTTCATGGAGTTGCCCACCTCCGGTGGTGTCCATCGTTCCTGGGTTGTTGCGCCGGGCCAGGAAACACGCCGCCGCCACCGAGTAGGAGGGCGGCAGAATGGAGAGCTACAACCGTGTCAGTTCCGGTTTGGGTACTTCTCGGATTCGCAGCATGGACCTTGGTGACATTGTTCACGACGGTAGGCTGGTACCGATGGAGCCGCATCTTGACCCGGCGTGCGCAACTGAGTGAGTTCCGGGCCGACGTCGTGCATGGGGACGATTGGTACCGTCGTGCGATGCGGGCCCACGCCAATTGCGTTGAAAACCTACCCGTCTACGGGGCGGTGGTTGTGGCGATGCTCGCCACCGGCGTCCAGGGTCAGAGCCTCGATGCGCTGGCAATCATTCTTCTGGCTGCCCGTATCTGCCAAACGGTGACCCACATTGCCTTCGAACCGACGAACATCGTGGTCGGGGTTCGCTTTGCCTTCTTTCTGACGCAAGCGATCTGTATGATCAGCATGGGAATCATTGTCGCCGTGCGTGCGCTCTCGACCTGAGGCACGATCGGCATCCGCTTTCCCCGTCCGCTCCCGCGCACCACGGCGTCCTGCACAACTCGTGCTCCCGCACGAGCTGTGCGGTCCCTGTCCAAGCGTGTTAAGGGGGAACAGCGGTGGAACCGCGACAGGGCCATGGCATCCGAACGCTTCGATATCGCCATCATCGGCGGCGGCATTGTGGGACTGGCGACGGCACTGGCGCTCACCGATCGCTTTCCGCGAACCGTCGTCGGCATCGTCGAGAAGGAGCGTGCGCTGGCGAGCCACCAGACCGGGCACAATAGCGGCGTCATTCATGCCGGGATCTACTACAAGCCCGGCTCGTACAAGGCCCAGCTGTGCGTCGAGGGCGTGCGCCTCCTGAAGCAGTTCTGCGATGCCAATGGCGTGCGCTATGAGAACTGCGGCAAGGTGATCGTCGCCATCAGCGAGGCCGAACGTCCCCGCCTCCAAACCCTCTACGAACGCGGCGTGGCGAACGGGGTGCCGGACATCACCCTCATCGATCCCGCGGGCTTGCGCGAGATCGAGCCGCACGCCCGTGCGGTCGCCGCGGTGTACTCCCCGACGACGGCCATCGTCGATTACACCCAGGTGGCGCAGGCCATGGCGGCACGCCTGCGTCAGCGCGGCGTCGCCTTCCACACGGGCACGCGGGTCCGGGCGATCCGGGAAGCGGAGGGGCTCTACCTGGAAACCACTGCCGATACGTTTGCGGCGCGGAACCTGGTCAACTGCGCGGGGCTTTATTCCGACACCGTGGCTCGCATGATGGGCGTGCGACCCGACGTCCGCATCATCCCCTTCCGTGGCGAATATTACACCCTGCGGCGGCAGCAAGACATCGTGCGCGGCCTGATTTATCCAGTCCCTGACCCGGCGTTCCCGTTCCTCGGGGTACACTTCACCAAGCGTATCCAAGGCGACATCGAGGCCGGCCCCAACGCGGTGCTGGCATTTGCACGCGAAGGGTA
>JAGDMS010000308.1 GCA_017860575.1 Deltaproteobacteria bacterium
GCCCGCCCAGATCCGCTGGGTGGATGCCCGCCAGCCCACCCTTCCTTCTGCCGACCGGCGTACGTACCGCATCGACAATGTATGCCTCCGCCATCTCTGAAATCTCCTTCCGCTCGTCCGTGTGATTACCGCTTCACGATCACCGACGAGCCGTGTCCGAACAAGCCCTGATTCGCGGTGATCCCGATCTTTGCCCCGTCGACCTGCCGTCCCTGCGCCTGCCCTCGCAGTTGCCAGACCAACTCGCACACCTGGGCAATGGCTTGCGCCGGCACCGCTTCGCCGAAACACGTCAGACCGCCGCTCGGGTTCACTGGCACCCGGCCCCCGATCGTGGTGTGGCCGTCATTGAGCAGTTGCTCGGCGCCGCCGGCCTTGCACAGGCCGATGTTCTCGTACCAGTCCAATTCGAGAGCCGTCGACAAATCGTAGACCTCGGCCACGTTCACGTCTTCCGGCGCGATGCCCGCCTCCTCGTACGCCGCCCCCGCGATCGAATCGCGGAAGGGGACGCGGGGCGCTGGCGCACTGTACCCCGAATCGGTGGCGAAGTTCGGCATTTCGATGATGGTATTCGGATAGCGCGGGGTGACGGTGGAGATGGCGGCGATGGTGACCGGCGCGGTAGTGCGCTTGCGCGCATACTCCAGGCTCGACAACACCGCGGCGGCTCCGCCATCGCTGGTGGCACAGATGTCGAGCAGCCGCAGCGGATCGGAGACCATCGGGGACTTGAGCACTTCCTCCTCGCTGTATTCCTTGCGGTAGCGCGCGTTCGGGTTCGCCACCCCGTGCTTGGCGTTCTTGATCTTCACCTTGGCGAAGTCGCGCGTGGTGGCGCCGTAGAGATCCATGCGCCGGCGGGCGTAGAACGCGAAGTAGCTCGGGTTGGTGGCGCCGAGCAGGCGAAACCGCAGCCAGTCAGGATCATCCGGGCGATCGCCCGACGTCGGCGCCAGAAACCCCTTCGGCGTCGTGTCGGCACCCACCACCAGTGCGACATCGCACAAACCCGCCAGGATCTGCGCGCGTGCCGCGTTCATCGCGGTCGCGCCGGAGGCGCAGGCAGCGTACGAACTGGCGACCCGCGCTCCCGACCACCCCAGGGCCTGGGCAAACGTCGCACCCGCCACATACCCCGGATAGCCGCACCGCATGGTATCGGCGCCGGAGACGAATTGAATGTCGCTCCACTCCAGCCCGGCGTCTTTCAACGCATCCCGACAGGCCTTGAGACCGTACTCGACAAAGTTCTTCCCCCATTTCCCCCAGGGGTGCATTCCGACACCAAGAATGGCGACTTCTCTTGCCATATAGATCTCCTAAAGTGCCCCGCCTCGCCCGGAGGGCTGTCGACAAACGAAAAAAGCACCCTTCGACGAGTTCAGGGTGAGCGGAATTCCCTTTTGAAATTTATAACCAAACCGCTCGTGCTGAGCTTGTCGAAGCACGATTTCGGAGAAAATCGACAGTCTCCCGGAGGGAGATGAAGCAATGCTTCCGCACTCGAACATCGCGATCAGCCGTTCAACGGCTTCCACTTCCAGACGAGGTGGTCCGCCTCCTTGTCCTCGAAGAGGGTCTCCAGCACCAGTTCCACCTCCATGCCGACCTTCAGGTCCTTGGGATCGACACCGGCGACGACCTGGCCGAGGACGACCATCTTCTCCGTTGCCAGTTCGACGGCGGCGATGGTGAACGGCACGAACGGGTCCGGCGACACATACGGAGCCGGCGGCTGATAGTAGTTGGTCGTGTAGGACCAGATTTTCCCCGTACGGCTCAGCGGCACTTCCTCGAACGCGGTACCGGCGCAGCCGGGGTTGCGACAGAACAACGATTCTTTCGGGAAGAAGTAGCTCTTACATGCGGTGCATTGGCTCCCCAGGAGATGCGGTTTGTTCGCGTCCATGGTGAACCAGCCCTGCACCGCAGGCACCTGTGTTTTCGTTTGGCCCATGTCTTTCACCTCTCTGTTTGAACCGTGGGCGTGCTCCCGACCGTATCCGTGCGCCCTCCAACGAGGCTGGGCGGCATGCCCGCCCGCGCGCGCGCTCCGCCGTCCGTTCCTCAGGCCGGGCTCGCTTCGCGGCGGACGGAGAAGGTCTCCGGCAAGACATCTCCGTCGAGGACCGTGGCCGCGAGCCGGGCGCGGTGCCATGCTCCCGTCCCCCAGGCGATATCGAGCGCCCAGGCGCGTTTCATCCAGATCTGCAAATCCTGCTCCCACGTGTAGCCGATGGCGCCGTGCACCTGCAGCGCCGTCTTGGCGCCGGACACCGCGGCCTCGCACGCCGCCAGTTTCGCTTGCGACACATCGACCGCGCGCGTGACGGCGTTCTCGGCCACCGAGAATGCGGCGCGATAGACCATGGTGCGGGCGAATTCAATGCGGACCACCACGTTGGCGAGCATGTGTTTGATCGCCTGGAACGAGCCGATGGGTTTGCCGAACTGTTCGCGCTCGCAGGCGTAGCGCCCGGCCATGTCGACCATCTGCTGCGCGATGCCCAGTTGCTGCGCCGCACACGCCAGCGCCCCGCGATCGAGCGCCGCCGCCAGCAGGCTGCGGCCTTCCTCGCCCCGTGCGACGCGGGTGGCGGCGGACGGCGTCCATTCGACCCGATAGAGGCGCCGCGACGGATCGTTGCAGGGCTGGTGCTCGAGCGTTACCTGATCGCGCGGAACCGCGTGAATCTCGTTACCGCGTTGCAGCAGCAACAAATCCGCGACGTGCGCGTCGGTCACGAACGGGTTGACCTCGTGCCCGACCGTCAGGATTGCCTCGCCGCCAGCCACCTTCGGCAACCACGCTTCGGCCAGCGCCTTGCGTTGCAGACCGGCAATCAGCGGCACACCGATCGCCGCCGTCTCGACCACAGGTTCCGGTAACGCGGCGCGGCCGGTTTCTTCGAGCAGCAACACCAGGTCGACCTCGCTGCTCCCCAGGCCGCCGTGCTCTTCCGGCACGAGCAGGCTGAACAGGCCCATCTCCGCCAGTTTGGACCAGAGTTCGGGCGACCGGCCGGTCTCCGTGGTCCAGCTGGCGCGGATGTGCACCGGGGTGCACTCGTTCGCGAGGAACTTGCGGACGCTATCCTGGAACCCGCGTTGGTCTTCGGTGAACTGGAAATACATCACTAACTCCTGGGCAACTTGAGCAAGCGTTCGGAAATGATGTTGCGCTGGATTTCGTTGGTACCGGCGTAGATCGGTCCGGCCATGGCGAAGAGAAACCCATCCAACCAATGGCCAGCATTCTCAGCGGCGGGCGCGTGCGGCAACAGCTCCGCGCGGGGGCCGAGCAGCGCCAGGGCGGTCTCATGCATCTGCACGTCCATCTCCGACCAGAAGATCTTGTTGAGGCTGGCCTCGGCGCCGATGCTGCCGCCTTGCAGGAGGCGTGACACCGTCCAATAGGTGTTCAGCGAGTACGCCTCGGCGTTCATCCAGCCGCGCGCCACGGCATCGCGCAGGCACGGGTCGGCCGTCTTCGCGTAGATCTTGTACAACGCGATCAGCTTGCGCGCGGTGGCCTGGTAGCGCGCCGGGCTGCGCAGCATGAGGCCGCGCTCGAAACCGGCCGTCGCCATCGCAACGTTCCACCCTTGATTCTCGGCGCCCAGGCGATTCTCCACCGGAACCCGGACGTCATCGAAGAAGACTTCGGCGAAACCGGTCTCCCCGTCGAGCTGGGCGATGGCTCGCACGGTGATGCCGGGCAGATTCAGCGGCACCAGAATGAAGGTGAGGCCGCGATGCTTCTCCGAGTTCGGATCGGAGCGGAAGATGCCGAACAACCAGTCGGCGAACGCGCCGCGCGAAGCCCACGTCTTTTGGCCGTTGAGCACGTAATGGTCGCCGTCGCGCCGCGCCGTGGCGCGGATGGCGGCCATGTCGCTGCCGGCGTTCGGTTCCGACCACCCCTGCGCCCACACCTCTTCACTGGACGCCATGCGCGGCAGATAACGCGCCTTCTGCTCGGGGGTACCGAACTCCATCAGTGTCGGACCGAGCAGGAAGATACCGTTCTGATTCACCCGCCCCGGCGCGCCGGCGCGGAAATACTCTTCCTCGAAAATAAGCCACTGGATCAGATTGGCGCCGCGGCCACCATACTCGACCGGCCAGTTCACCGCCGACCAGCGGCCTGAGTTCAGCGTGCGCTCCCATTCGCGGTGCTGCTGAAAGCCCTCGGCCGTATCGAATGACGTCAGGGGCGTCTTCGGCACGTGAGCTTCCAGCCACGTGCGGGCTTCGAGGCGAAAGCCCTCCTCTTCCGGAGTATATGTCAGATCCATGCGACCCTAGCCCTTGCCCTGGTCTGTAAAGCTCGCGTCGCGCTTTTCGACGAAGGCGGAGCGGGCCTCCTGCGAGTCGGGTGACGTGTACATCTCGAAGGTAAAGCCCTGTTCGAAGCGGTAACTCTTCTTGATGTCGATGAGCTCGATACCGTTCAGGGCCCATTTGGCGAGGCGGACCGCGCGCGGGCTTTTCGCTGCGATGTTCTCGGCCAGTGCCCGTGCCGCCGGCATGAGTTCGTCGCGCTTCACGACCGATTCGACCGCACCGAGCCGGTAGGCCTCCGCGGCCGTGATTGGCTGGCCGGTGTAGAACATGCGCCGCACCTTCTGCACGGGAAACATCCGCATCAGGTGCGTCGCCGCGCCCATGGCCCCGCGATCGATCTCCGGAAGCCCGAAGGTAGCATCCTCGGATGCCAGGATGATGTCGGACGACCCGACCAGGCCGATGCCGCCGCCCAAGCAGAAGCTGTGCACGGCACAGATCACGGGCACGGGGCAATCATAGACGGCCGCAAAGCTGTCGTAGCAGCCTCGGTTCACCTTGGTGATCAAGCTGCCGTCGCGGGCCAGCTCCTTGATGTCGACACCGGCGCAAAACCCGCGCCCGGCACCGGACAGGAGGACCACGCGCACATTCTCGTTCTCGCCCAGGGTGCGAATCGTTTTCGCCAGGTGCACCCATCCGGTGCTGTCGAGGGCATTGACGGGCGGGTAGTCGAGGATCACCTCCGCGACACCCTTTTCATCGACGTTCGTCTTGACGTACACGGTAGACTCCTTGCCTAGTTGGCGAGACGGGACAACGTCTGTTCCGCCTCGCTCATGATGTTTTGTATCAGCTGCGCGCATGTGGGGCGATCGGTGATCAGCCCGGCCACGACGCCGCTGGGCAGCACCCCTTCGGCCGGATGCCCCTCGACCATCGACCGTCGGATGAAAATCGGTGCGTTGGGCGCCATGAGCATCTGGGAACGGGTAAGGCCCTCGCTACGCCGCATCGCCAATGCCGCCGTCAGTAGCTCGCGGATCGAGGCGCCACTCAGCTTGCGATATTCCAGCCCGCTGCGCAGGGCCCGGATGAGCCGCATGACTGTGTTGCTTTTTTCCAACCGGCCGACGAACTCGTTCATGATCACCCGCTGGGGCAGGCCGTCCACCTCTTTGGTCACGAAGATGTCATTGACGGTGGCCGCGAAATAGCGTTTCGCCGTTTCCTCCGGCAATGGGCTCTCCGCCGTCAGCAGGAAGCGCGTGCCCATGGCCATGCCGGCGGCGCCGTAGGCCAACGCCGCAACCAAGCCCCGCCCGTCGCGAAAACCGCCGGCGGCGACGACCGGGACCTTGACCGCGTCGACCACCTGAGGCACCAGGATCGACGTGGCCACCGAGCCGGTGTGACCACCACCCTCCCCGCCTTGCGCAATGAGGATGTCCGCACCGAGTTGCACCGCCTTCTGCGCGTGGCGCACGGCGCCGACGGTCGCAATGCACAGGATGCCCGCCTTCTTCAGCCGGCCGATGATCTCGGCGTTGGGCGCGCGCCCGTAGCTTGCCACCTTGGCCCCGTGGGGGATGATCAAGGCGACGATGTCGGTGGCCCCCGGCTGCTCAATCATAAATTTGACCCCGAACGGCCGGTCGGTCCGCCGCTTCACTTCCAGAATGGTGGACTCGTAGGCTTCCGG
>JAGDMS010000585.1 GCA_017860575.1 Deltaproteobacteria bacterium
CGTCCAGCTTCTTCACGGTCTCCCGCCTACCCATACTTCGCATGCCCACAAATGCCGAAAACCCTGCCGCCTTCGGACGCGCCTTACCGTTATCCCAGTTGCAGATCGTTAACAGCGATACCCCGACCAGCTTGGCAAGATCGTTGGCCGACAATCCGAGTCGTTGCCGTTGGACGCGCACGAATCTGCCGGAAAACCGGACGCCCCCAACAGGTTGCTCGGCGGGCCGCAGGTGATTGAGTCGTTTTTGTCCCTGCAACTTGAGAAAGCTGACAGGTCGCGCCGTAGCCCGGTGAATGAAATGGCCGAGAGCACTTCGGCCCCACTTGCTTACCTAGTGCTTACCCGTCGCCTTGGCCCGCTTCGGTTAGAAACAGGAAACCCACGCAACCTATTGAGGTTACGTGGGTTTTTGAAGCTGGCGGAGGGAGTCGAACCCCCGACCTACTGATTACGAATCAGTTGCTCTACCGACTGAGCTACGCCAGCACAGCGGCGCAGCGGACGACCCTCCAGTCGCCGCCGAGCGCTGAGCGCTTAGCCAAATTCACCCGACCTGTCCAGTTCGCTTCCCCTCCGGCACCTGGCGCGCACCGCCCGCGCCGCGCAACTGGAGCACCGCCTCCGACACCGGGGTCATCCCCCACATGTAGAACGCCGACAGTTGCCCCCGAACCCGTAGTCCTCCAGGCAGACCAACACCGTAAACGTGTAGCAATCGTACAGCTCGACAACGTCGATGTCGGCGAGGCCGGTGCCCGCCATGCGGAACGCCGCCTCTTTCGCCAGTCCCGCACCGGAAGTCAACGTCTCGGCCGGATCGCCACCCGGATGCCCCTGCCCCATGCCCCAGACGTACACCGGCCGCTGTGCCAGATCGCGCGCCCGGTCCGCCGCCGTGACGATCACCGCCAGCCCACCGTTCGACACCAGACAGCAGTCGAACAGGTGAAACGGCTCCACCACCCAGCGCGAGCCGCGGTACTCCTCCATCGTCATCGGCGTGTCGTGAAACTGCGCCATCGGATTGCGATTCGCCCACTGCCGTTCGGCCACAGCGATCGCTCCGAGGTGGTCGTTCGTCGTGCCGAACAGGTGCATGTGGCGCCGCGCCACCATCGCGTACATCGCGTTGATGCCAAACTGCCCGTACGCCGCATCGAGGCCGCGCGCGAAGCGCGACGGTTCACGTGGATACCCGAAGCACGAGGTTGGGGACGCGGACGCGACGGACGATCCCGAGAGTGAGTCGAGTTCTCACGCCTGCAAAGGCGCGACGGCCGCGTGTGCGCGGGGAATGCGCAGGCCCCAGCGCCATGCGCCGTGGCGCGCTTGTTGCACCGCCCAACGCCAGGGGAAAGGAAATCATACCATGGCCATCAGAGTCACAGCGGGATTGGTGTTGTGTGTCGGCCTTCTGCTCGTACGGCAGCCGTGCGCGGCAGGTGGCGCCCCCAGCGGCCAACCGTTTCAGCACCTGCAGGAGCAGGTCAATCAGCTCGAAGAGCAGATGGACCAGGCGCAGGAGCAGGACACGATGTTGCAGGAGCAGCTGACGGCCGAAACGGCCGCGCGCATCGCCGGCGATCAAGCTGAGCACCAGCACCACATGGAAGCAGACGCGGCGGAGGCTGCGGCGCGGCAAGCGGCCGACACGGTGTTGCAGAGCAGCATCGACGGTGAGATGGCGGCACGGTTGTCGGCCGACACGACGCTGCAGAGCAACATCGACGCCGAACAAGCGGCGAGAATCGCCGGCGATGCCGCCCTGCAAGCGCAACTCGATGATCTCGAGGCCCGCGTCCCTGGGACGAGTTACCTGTCGATCGGGCAAATAGCATTTCAGCCCAGTGAGGCCAGACAGTATCAACTGGGCTTCATAACTGTCGGGGCCTTCTCGGAACACAGCGCCTCGCTGGTCGCGCCGGTCAATCTGCCCCACGGATCGGTGGTGAAGCAGTTCACTTGCTACTACTACGACACGAGCGTTGCGGCGGACCTGAAGTGCGGTATGCGCATGATTCGTTTTGAGACCGGCACATGGTCGAACATCGGTGGAACGCAGTCGGAGACGGACGCCGGGGCCGTCGAACGGAGTTGTTGCACCGGGTTGGCTGCCGAAGTGGACAACACGACGCACAACTACTTCGTCGAGGTGACCCCTGAGCCGCTGGTGCCGGGATGGGACACCGGGAGCGAAGGCCCGGATCTGGGCATCAAGGGCGTGGTCATCCGCTACGACCTCCCGACGCCCTGATCGAGGGACGGTCCTGACGGGCGCCTGACGGATTCTCACTCCGACGAAGGACGGGGTACGGTAGGTGTGACGCGCGCCGATCAGGTCCGCCCCAACCCCCTTCAGCGCCCCTGGGGAATCGCGCTGGCCGGTGCATTGCGGTTGCGGTGGAGCCGGATTCTGCACCGTCCGGCCGATCCCCAAGCGCAGGTCGAGGGACGACCGTTCTTGGGTCCGGGCGATTCGACGGGTACACTGCCGGCGTTGCTGAGGGGTCAGTGAGCGAGATCTAGCGGGAGTTCGAACGCCACCTCGCGGGTTGGCGGGTCCGCTACGCGGGGCGGCCCGACCGCGAGATGTTGCGCCTCTGCTTGGCAGATAGGCGGGACAAACGGCCTAGTTTCCGGAAGGCTCGGACGTTACCCGCCCGCGTCATCGGTGCGCCAAGCACCCCCGACGCACCCCCCGACGCACCGTATACGGGCGGAGCCGCCGCGGCCCTGCGCTATCAGCCCCGCCCCGAACGCGCTCAGCGATAGCGCGTCGGGACGCGGGCCGGGCCAGCCAGTTCCACATCGATGCTGCCGTCCGCGCCCTCGGGGGCCTCATCTTCTGCGTACAGTGTTTCAAGAGCAACGCCCCAGAGGATTTCCAAATCCGGCGCAAGTGCGCCGACAGAAGCCAGACAGAATACCAATTCTTTGGCTCGACCTGACGATTCGGCCGCAGCCCAGGTACCAGAACAGGACGGAGGGACAATTCGGAGCCTCATCGGCTGGTCCTGCCTGCCCACCGATCTAGCGGCCGCCGCGAACAGGGGTCCCGGTCGGTTGCCGAGGGGCGACTCCCGGCAGGAACCCCGCCAAGGGTCGAATGGGACAAAGGTCGCCATCACGGTCCAGTGGGTTCTGCCGCTGAGCCT
>JAGDMS010000586.1 GCA_017860575.1 Deltaproteobacteria bacterium
GGTGTGCACCCACTGCCACGGGAGCGAGTTCATCGAGGCCTTCTACACGCAGTACGATAAGAGCGTCGAGTTCTACAACGACAAGTTTGCCAAGCCGGCGCAGCAGATCATGGACGTCCTGCGGGCAAAAAAGAAGATCACACCGGACCCGTTTGACGACAAGATCGAGTGGACCTTCTATCTGCTCTGGCACCACGAGGGCCGGCGGGCGCGCATGGGCGTTTCGATGCAAGGCCCCGACTATACGCAATGGCACGGCTTCTTCGAGGTCGCCCAACGCTTCTACTTCGAGCTCATACCCGAGGCCCGGGAACTGGCCCACACGGACGCCGAGATCAACAAGGTCATCGACGAGATTCTGGACCGGCCAGAGCACGCCTGGCGCAAGGGCCTCAGCCCTGACGCACGGCAGAAGATCCTCGACTTCTACAAAGAGCGCTACGGGCAATAGGCGATTGTCTCAGAACTGGCGGACAGCAGACTCGGAGACGACAGACCACAGAAGCGAGCATTTGTTACTCTTGCCTCCAAATCTGTCGTCTCTCCGTTTTTTTCTGTGCGTCTGTCATCTGCCGGTCACCATCCGAGCATCCTCGCGAAAATCATGTATACTCCGTCCGTGAGTCAGGCGGAGGGAGAACCGATGGCAGGTGAGATGCAACGCGCACGGCAGGTTCTGATCACGCTCCTCGTCAGCAGCGCCCTGGTCGCCTGCGCGAATGTCGCCGCGTTGGTCCGACGTCACACCTATCCGCCGAACTTCCAGTACATCACCCGTGACCAACTGCATTCCACCATGTGGCAACTTGCGGACAGTGTGCATGCGCTCGATGCGGTCATGCGACAGCCGGGCCCAATCGACGAGTCCCGCCGTGCCGATATCGAAAGCCGGCTCCGCGCCATGCTCGACACGACGACGGTCCTGCAATCGGACGGCCGCCCGACAAACCACCCGCTGCTCACCGAGCATCTCGACCGCTTTCGCCGGGACGTCACGCTGGCCCTCGCGGGCATCAAGGCGGATCCGCCGAACTACTACCTGGTCGGGTCGGTCTCCGGTGCGTGTTTGACCTGTCACGGCACCGACTAGCGAATTGTGCGAACGCGAGCGCACGACCGGGGACCATGATCGTCGGATTCGTGGGCGCGCGCGTGATCGCAAACGAAGTGCCCGCCTTCGTTCTCTCGTCAATTACGAGCACCGCGTCGCTGACGACCAGCACGAAGATCGCCGGTGACAGGTGCCGACGGAGGAACCTGAGTCCGGCCTCTTATCCAGCTGATCCGGAACCAACTGCCGCCGCGCGACTGTTGAGGCGCAAATACACGTGCGCGGTCGCCAGCACGTCGCCGGCGCAGTACCGCACCACGTCGAGGATGCGGCCGGCTTGCACAGCACCCCAGACCTGCGAACCGTCCATGTCTTGCTTGGGTGACGGCCACCCGTAGCCGATGGCGTAGGCCGCCATCGGAAACCGCGGCGCAGCTCCGAAGAACGTGACGGCGTCAAGCAGGTCGACGTGCATCACCGGACGATAGCGATTCTCACCAACCGCCTTACTGAGGAGATCGCGCCCTTCGGTGATGCGGTGCTTGACCGAGCGGTGGATGAGCACCGGCAGATCGAAGCCGCGGCCGTTGTACGTCACCAGTTGCGCATTGGCCTGTCCCAGGTGCTGTTCGACGACGCGGCCGAACCGCCGTAATAGGTCCGCTTCACCGTCGCAGCGCACGAGATCGCAGCTTGCGGGCATCGGCGGCGTGCCACCCACTGCCATCGGGATCGACGGCGGCGCCGGGTCCCCGCCCAACGTGCCGTCGAACAATGCCCCCAACGTCTGCCGCGCCACGTCGAACCAGACAAGGCAGACAACGCGGGCAAGCGGGGGGCACAATCCGCCATAGGCCTCCGGTGTCATATCCCGACCTTTGGCCAGTGCCGCGACGGCATCGTGACTCTCCGGGCTCAAGTCTGCGATGGTTTCCACGTCAAACACCAATGCTGCGTTCTTCATCGGCCGCTCCCCGTGTCTCCTCTACGCCTTTTCGTGGCCCCGCGCATCCCGCCGGAACACCCGTCGCACGTGCGCAGCCTTAGCGAAAGGAGCCGGTCGATGAAGAAGATCATGCGGTACGTCGGGATGGATGTCCATGGGGAAACGATAGCGATCGCCGTGGTAGACGAAGAGGGGGTGGGACGGGAGGTGGGGGTGATCCCCAATCGGCCCGAGGCCGTCCGCAAGTGCCTGAAGAAGCTGGGGCGGCCAGAAGAACTGCACTGCTGCTACGAGGCGGGACCGACGGGGTACGTGCTCTACTGGCAGTTGGTGCGGCTGGGGATCGAGTGCGTGGTGGTTGCGCCGACGCTGATCCCCACCAAGGCGGGCGATCGGGTGAAGACCGACCGGCGGGATGCCCGCAAGCTGGCGCGCTATCTGCGCAGCGGGGACTTGACCGCGATCTGGGTGCCCGACGAGGGCCACGAGGCACTGCGCGATCTGGTGCGGGCCCGGCAGGCCGCCAAGATCGATGAGAAGCGTGCCCGCCATCGCCTGCAGAAGTTTCTGTTGCGGCACGGGCAGCGGCCGCCCCAGGGGGTGAAAGCGTGGAGTGCGCGGCATCGCGCGTGGCTGCAAACGCTCCAGCTCGAGCACGCGACGCTCCAAGTCGTGCTCGGGGAGTACTGCCACGAGGTGGTACACAGTGAGCAGCGAGTTGCTCGCCTGGACACCGCGATTGAGCAAGCGGTGGAGGACGCTCCGGAGCAGATCCGCGCCGTCGTGGCAGCGCTGCAGGGCCTGCGCGGGGTGCGTAAAGTGACCGCGACCGCAGTGGTCGCCGAGATCGGGCAGTTTTCACGCTTTGCCCATCCGCGTCAGCTGATGGGGTACAGTGGCGCAGTCCCCAGCGAGTTTTCGACCGGCGGACCGGGTAAGCACCAGCGGGGCGCCATCACCAAAGCCGGCAACGCGCATCTGCGGCGGCTGCTCGGTGAAGCGGCTTGGTGCTATCGCTTCCGCCCCGCGGTGCGGTATCCCCTCCAGCGACGCCAGCAGGGGCTCCCCGCAGCGGTCACCGAGATCTCGTGGAAGGCGCAAGTGCGGCTGTGCAATCGCTACCGGCGCATGGTGGTACGGGGCAAGCTCAAGCAGAAGGTCGTTACCGCCATTTCCCGCGAGTTGCTCGCGTTCATGTGGGCGATTGGCGTCGCGGTCGAGAAGCAACAGCAGCACCCTCGCGCGGCGGCATAGCTCAGCAATCTGAACGAAACAGGGAAGGGAACCAGGAGAGATCGTGAGGCAGGACGGGGCACATATCGGGCGATGCCAGCTCAGGAGAACCCTCGCGGCCTGCTATGCGACAGGGCGTCAATGCCCGCGACCCGCGACCTTAGTCCGAGGTAGCTCCGCGACGAACAGTGATCGTGTAGGTGAGCACGCCCCGTGGGTGCTCGAGACCCTCGAATATCAGACTGATCAACCGTCGGTAATGCTCGCCTCGATATCGTGGCCGGTCCCTGCCTCACCTCAAACGCATGGAGGATAAAGCGC
>JAGDMS010000309.1 GCA_017860575.1 Deltaproteobacteria bacterium
ACGGCAAAATCGTCAACGCGGTGTTCAACTACGGAGTGGCAATGGGCGCGTTGGCGCTTAACCCAGCTGCCGGCATCCCCAAGGCCCCAGAATCTGACGCGGACGTGAAGCCGATCCCGAAACCGCATTTGCAGCAACTGATCCTCGCAGCGGAGCCCCGGCTCCGAGCACTGTTGATGTTCCTGTCCCAAACCGGCGCACGTTTCATCGAGGCGGCGCGCCTACGATCATCGGAAGTCACAACGGCCGGGGCTCGACCGGCTTGCTTGCTCACCACCCGAAAGGATCGCGGCGCGAAGGAACGTAAGCGTTTGCAGCCACTGACGAGACTCGCTTGGTCAACCGTCGAGCCGTTACTCGGCGCGGATGACGATTTGATCTTTACGGGTGCCAGCGGTGGCGCACTGGTCTACCGCACCGAGGTGGGGAACCTCCACCGTCTCTGTGACCGGATTGGCATCCCTCGCTACTCTTTTCACCAGGTCCGGCATTGGGCGGGGATGGTTGCCACGTCGATGGGCAAATCGAAGAAGGCTGTAGCGTTGTTTCTCGGGCACCAGGACACGGGTGCGACCGAGAGGTACATGCACGCGGTTGAGCCTGGGCTGTGGGCGGTGGCGCAGCAACTCGAAGCGGAGCTGGGGACACTTCCGGAAGCGCCTGCTGCTGCCGTAATCGGTGGTGTGAAAAACGGTGTGAATTTGGATGCTGCCAGTTGCAATCAGACGACGGGGCCTGTAGGAAAATCAAAGTCTTTTCGCTTGGAGAGGTGGCCGAGTGGTCGAAGGCGCACGCCTGCTAAGCGTGTGTGGGGCTAACACTCCACCGAGGGTTCGAATCCCTCCCTCTCCGCCATCCTTACCGGTCCCGGGCGCCGCCCTGCCGCCGACACCCAACCAGTCCGGAATGGACCTGCGGGTCCCGTCCAGGCAACCTGCTGGCGGTGCGTGATGTGGCAACACCTTTCATCGTTCCGGATTGCCCTCATTCTGGGTGTGGCGTTGTCGCTGCTCCGCTTCCAGGGATGCCACTATCTCGATCTCATCGACCTGCGGTCCCGGGATTACCGGCTGGTGCAGCGCGGCGTGCAAGCGGCCTCGCCCGACATCGTGATCGTGGCCGTGGACGACGCCAGCCTCGAGCAATTCGGCCGCTGGCCCTGGTCGCGCGCGGTGATCGCCGACTTGATTGACAGCCTGGTCGAGGCGGGTGCCGCCGTCATCGGCTTCGACATCGTCCAATCCGAGACCGCGGCGCAGCAGGATCTCGATGCGCTGCGCGCTCGGCTCCCCGGGCTGGATGAACGCACGTGGGACGAAGTCCGCCGGGTGCTCGACCAAGGTGCGACCGACGACGCCCGGTTGGTGCAGGCGACCCGCGCATCGGAACGAACGGTACTGGGGTATTTTTTCGACTTCGAGCGTGAAGCGGTTCCGGATCCCGCGGCGCGCCTCTCCACCTATAACATCGTGCAGAACAGTCGCAGCGGGACGGGCGAGCGCCGCGTGCCGGAGGCGGGCCTTATGCAAGCGAACCTGCCTGAACTGACGGCGGCGGCGCGCGCGGTCGGGTATTTCAATTTCGTTCCCGACCCGGATGGCGCCTACCGACGTGCCCCCCTCGCCATCCGTTTCGGTGACCGCCTGGCCCTGCCGCTGTCCCTCGCCATGCTCCAGGTCTACCGACCGCAGGTGCCGGTGGCGATCCGCTTCGCCGAGTTCGGCGTCGACTCCGTGTCCTTCGGCGCGCAGCGGATACCGGTGGCCGAGGACGGTCAGTTGCTGATCAACTTCCGCGGACCAGCAAAAACATTCCGCTATATCCCGGCGGCCGATGTGCTGAAGCGGCACGTCCAACCTGATGCGCTGCGCGGCAAGCTTGTCCTCGTCGGGGCGACCGCAACCGCCGTCGGCGACATCCGCGTCACCCCGTTCGACGGCACGCTGCCCGGTGTCGAGATCCACGCCAATGTGCTCGACAACATCCTGCGTCGCGATTTCATCACCCGTCCGCAGTGGAGCATCCTGGTGGAGACGGCGGTGACGTTGCTGCTCACCTTGTCGGTAGGCGTGGTCCTTCACTTCGCCCGGGGCGGCAGTGGCGCCTTGGCCGCTGTAGCGTTGGTCGCGGCCTACTTCGTGGCGAGCCAGCGGGTCTTCGTGGCCTACGGGTTTCCGCTGAGCCTGGTCTATCCCCTCCTGGCCATCGCCCTGACCTACACGGCCATCAGCGTGCAGCAGTACGTGGTCGAAGAGCGTGAGAAGCGCAAGATCCGCGACGCGTTCGGGCGCTATCTCAACCCGTCGCTGGCGCGCATGGTCAGTGAGCGGCCGGAAATGCTGGCGCTGGGCGGCGA
Organism: Deltaproteobacteria bacterium; assembly: GCA_017860575.1. Taxonomy (GTDB): domain Bacteria; phylum Desulfobacterota; class Binatia; order HRBIN30; family HRBIN30; genus JAGDMS01. The sequence continues at coordinate 2,357 of JAGDMS010000309.1, forward strand.
CAAGCGCGAACTCACGGTGTTGTTCTCCGACATCCGGGGCTTCACCACTTTCTCCGAGCAGCTCGAACCGGAGGCCCTGGTCGATCTGTTGAACGCGTACCTCGGCGAGATGACCGACGTGGTCTTCGCGCACGACGGCATGCTCGACAAATACATCGGCGACGCCATCATGGCGGTATGGGGTGCGCCGCTGCCGCAGGCAGATCACGCCACGCGTGCCTGCCGCGCCGCCCTGCTCATGACCCGCCGCCTGCGCGAACTCAATCAGCAATGGAAAAGCCGCGGCTGGCCCGTGTTGCAGATCGGGGTGGGGCTCAACACCGGACCGATGGTCGTCGGCAACATGGGGTCGGCCCGCCGCCTGAGCTACACGGTGATTGGCGACAACGTCAACCTCGGTTCGCGCTTGGAGGGTCTCAACAAGATCTACGGCAGCCAGGTCCTGGCAAGCGAGGCAACGATCCTGGCGGCGGGCGACGCCGTGGTCGCACGTGAGCTCGATCTCGTGCGCGTGAAAGGCAAGCGGCTGCCGGTGCGGCTGTTCGAAATCCTGGGGCCCAGCGAGGAGCGCGCCGACTGGGCGCAAGTGATGGACCGCTTCGCGACCGGCATCGCCGCATACCGGCAACGCCAGTGGAACGACGCCCTGGTGGCCTTCCGCCAGGTGTTGGAGATGCGGCCGGACGACGGCCCAGCAGAGCTCTACCGGCAACGTTGCCGTGACATGCAAGCGCACCCGCCGGACACGCAGTGGGACGGCGTGACGGTGATGGACGTCAAGTAGGGCGCGGTGCGGTTCGGCGGCGCGTGGGTGAACTCGACCCGGCCGAATTGACCTCTCACGTCGCGCCGCTGATCCATCTGGCAATCTGGACGCCCAGACAGTGAATGGACCTCTTGGCCTGCTGGACCTACGCCGCAGGCGTTGTTGGCCATCGCCCTGGCTTGGCGCTTCAACGGAGCCAAGGATGGGCAACTCTAGGTCATGGAACCTCCGAGACCGCCCAACAGCTGAGCGGCCTCGGCGCCGTGGCGGCGAAACAGCCGTATCCCCTATTCTGGATCACCGGTCACAAGGGCCTGTCGAGGCCCGAGCAAAACGCGGTCGGCACCCGAGGCGATGATCGCTCTCCCAGGCAAGGAGACGAGGTCGTCCGGACGGGCGAGGATCCAAGCGTCGACCGGCGCGGATGCGCCCGCATCGAGGGCGGCGAGGGGCCGCCGCGCATAGAACCGGGCGGTCTCATACGGGATCGGATTCATGACAAAGAGGATCGGTGCGTCGTGGACGGGCGGGAGCTGAGCCAGGATGGCGCGGGTCTGCTCCGCGTCCCGACTTTGCCCGGCGCCGAGTGCGATGAACGCGACCGATTGGCCGAGCGTGACAACCACGAGTACGATCGTGGTCCACGACGCAACAGACCACCGCGTCGCCGCTTCGCAAATGCCGCAGGCCGTCAGCACAGCGAGAGGCGGATAGACTGGCTCGATGTACCAAGCCAGCCGAGTCTTCGCGAGACTGAACAATAAGATCGGAATCCACACAGCGAGCACCAGAAGACCGTCGAGGCGCCCGAAACGTCGCACTACGGCCCGCCTCGTGGCGGCGACGACAACGATGGCGCCAATCCAGTGCCAGGGATTGAGCCAGTGAGTAAAGATCCGCTCCAGGTAAAACCACGGGGGCGCTCCGTGCCCCTCGAGCGGCACTAGAATCCGACCGAGGACGTTGAAACCCAAGTAGTAGTCCAAAAAAGTGCGGCCGTGCGTCGCGAGCTGCTGGAGGTGCCACGGCGCGGCGATCAGCAGGCCGATCGCTGCGCCTTTCGCGACCACAATCCGCTCGCGGCGACCCGACAGGGCAGCCCAGGCGCCGGCAACGGCGAGGCCGGTCAGCGCGGCCGGTCCCTTGACAAGTAACGCGACACCGAAGGCCACGCCGAAAATCAGCGCGGAGGACTCTACGAGGCCAAGGAACGCGACCGCAAGCGCCACGGCGAGGGGCACGTCGAGCATCGCCTGGCGCCCCAAGCGGAGCCATTGTGGAGCGGTGGCGAGGATGATTCCTGCGAGCAGACCCGCACCGCGACCGCCCAGCCGGCGCCCGAGCGCCATCACCACGTAGACGCCGATGACCGCGGCAAGCGCCGACGGCAGTCGAAAGGCGAATTCACTTGGTCCGAAGAGGCGGCCGCTCAGGGCCATCATCCAATAGAGGAGCGGTGGCTTGTGCGGAAAGTAGCGGCCGCCAAGCGTCGGCGAGAGCCAGCTGCCACCTTCGAGCATTCCCCGTGCGACCGTCGCATAGGTGGCCTCGTCCCAGTCGTGCAGCGCAGGCGCTCCGAGGTTCGTGAGCACCAGCGCGGCGGCCGTGCCCACCACGGCGATTTCAGCGCAGCCGATGGTCGATTCGGGAGCTCCGCGCCGGCCCAGCTGGAATACACCGCTAGCTCGCCTAAACGGGCAGCTGCCAGGATACCCCCCACCAGACTCTCCTGCCACGTCGGACGCGCTCACCAAACTTCTTGACAAGGACTGTCCTATAGGCAACGAACAAACGGCCTGTCAAGCGTCGCCCGGGCGCGTGTGCGGAATTGCGCCGAGAGTTTCCGCGCCGTCACCAGCCACCGCAACATGGGGCTGTTGCCCTTCAGTCCGAAACCAGGTCAAATAAATGGCATCCTATTGGATGACGACCGATGATTCCGCAGGAGATCAGACCGAAGCGCGCTGTCGTTGTGGCAATGGCGCTGCTCTCTGCGCTGGCGCTGGTCGGCAACGCCCGCCACGGGTGGGCCTGGGACGCGTCCAGCTTTCAGAAGCCCAGCGCCGCGGTGCTCCGGCAGACGCTGACGCCGCTGCAATACGAGGTCACCCAGCAGCAGGGCACGGAGCCGGCATTTCGGAACACCTACTGGAACAACCACCAAGCCGGGATCTACGTCGACGTGGTCTCCGGCGAACCGCTGTTCAGCTCCCTCGACAAGTACGATTCCGGGACGGGGTGGCCGAGCTTCACGAAGCCGCTGGTTTCGGACAACATCCACACCAGGACCGATCGGGGCTTTTTCACACAGCGCACGGAAGTGCGCTCGGCGCATGCCGATTCGCACCTCGGTCACGTGTTCAACGATGGACCGCCGCCCACCGGCCTCCGGTACTGCCTGAACTCCGCCGCGCTGCGATTCATTCCCGCCGACAAACTGCAGGAAGCGGGGTACGGCGACTACCTGCCGCTGTTTCGTAGCGGGTCGACCGCGGAGAAATAGCCGCACGCGCCGGCAACATCCGTGGTGGAACGGGCCGCGTGCGCGGCTTCAGCGAGCGCTGGGCCCGAAGATCTCCCGGATGACCTGGGCGAGACCCCGCACGGCCCGATCACCGTCGCCGGAAAAAGACGAACCGTGCATGGTCGCCAGTGTCCGCGGCTTCAGGGCCGCGAGTCGCTGCAGGGTGGCATCGGTGTACGGCGTATACGGCATATCGTTCGCCAACGGTCCCGACTGGCCCGCGACCATGGCGGCACGGGCGGCGCCGACGATGTCCCCGGTGGTGATCGGCTCCGGATCGCCGGGTTGGAAGAACAGGTCGGAACACAGCAACGCAGCGTCCCGGCTCGTCGAAAAACAGACCCGCGTCCCATGAATGTGGAACATGCGGGGTTGCGAGGAAGCGCAAGCGATGGCGTCCGGTCTCGAGCACCTCATCGTTCGCCAAGCCGCGGGCTGGGCGTGCGGCGAAGTCGTTCAGATTCACCATCGCACCGACGACACTGCATACGGCTTGCGCCGTAGGCGCGACGGCAAGCCATTCGTTCAGCGCCCCGCACTCATCCGATTCGAAGTGGCTGAAGCCGATCCAGCGCAAGCGCGCGGGGTCCAGCACCGACGCGACGGCGTCCCGCGTGGCGGCGAACATGTGCTTGAAGCCGGTATGCATGAGGAACGGCGCGTCATCCTTCAGCAAAAACTGGTTGAACTGGATGCCGTACTCGGCAGAGAACGTCGAAATACGATACAGGTCGGCAGCAATCTCCGTTACCAGGGTACTCATCTCACACTCCTCTCCCGCGAGGCGGTGCCGGGCCGCTCCGCATCTAGATTCGTTGATTCGCGCTGTCGTGTGCGTATCCACCTTTCCTGAATCGAGGGTCTCGCGCAATCCACCTCACCGAGCCGCTGCGTTCGCCGGCCCGCGTGCCCAGGCCCTTGCGCCGCGCCCCAAATCCTCTACGGTGTCGGCGTGAAGCCGCAACCGTCGAAACCCGTCCGGCACGCGCGCATCCCCTCGGGGCGCTTCGAGCGTTTCGTCCGCGTCGGCTGGCTGGCAAGCGAGATGACCCTCGGTGGCCTTGCCGAGGGGGCACGGCGGCTGCTCGGTGCGAGCCCCGACGTCCGCAACATTTTCATCACCCAAGCCAACGCCCAGCGCCTGGCGCGGCGGTTGTCGAGCTTGCGCGGCGCGGCGATGAAACTGGGGCAGATCCTGTCGCTCGAAGGCGACGATTACCTGCCGCAGGAGATCACCGGCGCCCTCGGCATTCTCCGCTCCGAAGCGCACGCCATGCCCGACGCGCAACTCCGGCGCGTCCTCGGACGTGCCTACGGCAAAGGCTGGGAACGGCGCTTCCAGTATTTCAGCATGGAACCGGTGGCCGCCGCCTCGATCGGCCAGGTGCACTTTGCGGTGACCACGCGCGGGCGCGAGGTCGCCCTCAAGATTCAGTACCCCGGGGTGGCCCGCAGCATCGACAGCGACGTCGACAACCTCGCATCGGTCCTGCGGCTGTCCCGCTTGCTTCCGGGGGACATCGATTTGTCGGTGTTGATGGCCGAGGCCAAGCGCCAGCTACGTCAGGAGGCGGATTACCGCACCGAAGCGGCACATCTGCGCCGGTACGCCCGCCTGCTGTCCGGCGAGCAGGCCTTCGTGGTCCCGGGCGTGCACGAGGAGTTAACCACGCCGCATGTGCTGGCGATGGACTTCGTGCGCGGGATCCCGCTGGATCAGGCGGCTGAGTATCCGCAGGCCGTGCGCAACCGCGTGGGCACCCAGCTCTACCGCTTGTTCTTCCGCGAGTTGTTCGAATTCCGGTTCGTACAGACCGATCCCAATTTTGCCAATTTTTTTCTGCTCCCGGAGAGCGAGCAGGTAGCGCTGCTCGACTTCGGGGCGGCGCGCGAGGTGCCGGAGCGCCTGTCGGGGCTCTATGCGAACCTCTTTCGCGCCGCCATCGCGCGCGACCGGGCAAGCTTGGAGCGAACCCTGGTCGACATCGGCTTTGTGGAGAGCGATGAGCGCCGCGACCGCATGGACGGACTCGTCGACTTCTTCCTCATCGCATGCGAACCGTTTCGGCACCGCGGGGCATACGATTTCGGCAACTCGGATCTGCCGCCGCGCGTGCGCGCGGCTGCGGTCGAGGTCACCGTCCGGCGCGGTCTCCTGCGCCCGCCGCCGCCCGACACCCTCTTTCTCCACCGCAAATTGGCGGGGACCTTTCTCCACTGCGCACGCCTCGGCGCCCACGTCGACGTGCGCGCCCTCCTGGAGCCCTTCCTCGGCGGGCCGGCGCGCCGATCGGTGCGTTCCCAATGAGACAATCGGCTGGGGTCACCGAGCAACGCACCGCAGGGTCTCCCCGCCCAGGGAGAGAGCTGACCGGCCGCTAAGGTCGCCGCGCTGGCGCGCCGCCGAGTTGAGGCGTGCGGCGAATCATGCTCAGGTGGGAGGCGTCAACCGGCCCCGAAAGCAATGCCCGTCTGGAAGCATCGTTACGAAAGCATCCCGAAGCGCGTACGCCTCTTCCCACTCCGGCGAATCGCGCTCCTCATCGGCCTGACCCTCGTCGCAGCAGGCCGTCCCGTCGTGGCTGACCCCGAATCGACGCCACACGGCGGCGCGCCAGGCGCAGCGGAGCCCAGGTACGTCGGCCGCTCCGCGTGCGTCGAATGCCATAAACCGGAAGATGCCTCGTACGCCGGGTCGCACCACGACCGGGCGATGCAACCCGCGAATGCGAGCACCGTCGCCGCCAACTTCGACAACACCACGTTCACCTACAGCGACGGCGTGACCTCGACGTTCTTTAAGAAGGACGGGACCTACTTCGTCCGCACCGATGGCCCCGACGGGCAATTGCACGAGTACCGCATCGCCTA
>JAGDMS010000587.1 GCA_017860575.1 Deltaproteobacteria bacterium
CTGGATCGGAGGCACCGAGGCCGACAGTGCCTTCTACTACCGCATTCACAGCCCGGTGATCCTTATCGAATTCGACCACCAGCGCCCGGCGAACCTGACCAGGTTTTCGCCCGACCCAAACAAGCCGACCCAGCAGCACATACACTGCGTGGTACGCACGCCGAACGGCAACGACTACGGCAAGGACCTCTTGCGACAGCACTATCTCGCCCACACGCACAAGACCTGAACCACGCAGTTCACGGATTCAAGACCGGTCACAACGAAAGGGAGCATGGCCTGTTCATATCCCGATCGATAGGCAGCAGGGGACGAGTCTTTGCTTTCGATTATCTCGTTGCCTCCCCCTTCGGCGCGAGCACGAACATCTGTGTGCTCGATGCGGACCGTGGACTGCCGGTCTGCGGCACTCACCGCGGCCCCAGCGCGCTGTGGCCCGGATTGGGATAACTCGTGCGTGGCCGGGAAGAAATCGCGGTCGTCAACAGCCATGCCGACTGGGACCACGTGTGGGGTACCTGCCTGTTCGCGGATAACCGGATCATCGCCATCGCCTTTGCCGGGACTGGCTCATGGCGATCGGTCCGATGGACCTGGCGGAATACGCCGGCCGGCAGCGCGGCGAAGTCAGGGGGCTGCAACCGACGCGCAGACGTTTCAGTCGATATATCACTTCTTATCAATGTCCGAGGGGGTGCACGCACGAAGGAGCGACCTCGGCCGAAGCGGAAGGGGCGTAAAACGCGGCTGCGACCGATGCGCAGACGTTTCAGTCGACATATCACTTCTTATCAATATCCGAGGGGGTGCATGCACGAAGGAGCGACCTCGGCCGGAGCGGAAACCTGACAGGCGAAGAGGCAGCTCATCCGCCTGAGGAACGGACCCTCACCAGGCGGCCAGACTCCCCTGCTTTGACCACGGGACGAGGACAAAGAGGTAGCGGTTGCGTGAGGACGCCCGAGCCTGCCTCTTTCCAGGTCCAGTAAGACGAGATCACCTTGAGTCTTGGGCATACCCAATCGCTTGAGAATCGAGCGGATGGAGTAAAAGCGGCGCCAGGCGTGATTCTTTTCAAAATGTATCCGTTGCGGCGTGAGTGAGGGATGATCGAAAACGATGGATCCAAGGTCGTATTTTGCCCAGTCCCGGTCAACGATCCGTTGCTCCTCCTCATACTGTCGAAACAAGGCTGTAACAGCGAAAACTGCGCGAACTCCATCTTCGACTTTTCAATGAAATGAAGAGTATCCCGAAATGTGTCCAGAGTGTCGTGGTCGAACCCGAATATAAACGATCCCCAAACCGTGATTCCCGCCTGGTGGATGCGGTCAACGTCCCGCAGATATTCGTCGGGTCGATTCACTCCTTTGCCGGCGTCGCGGATACTGTTGTTTGAGACGGATTCGAAGCCGATGAACACCCCGTAGCAGCCGCTCTCTCGAGCCAGACGCATCAATTCCGGGTCGCGCGCGAAGTTGACGGTTACCTGGGATGCCCATGCCAGCTTCAGCGGCAGCAGAGCCTTGAACAGCTCCTTGGATCTGCGGGGAACGCCGATGATGTTGTCATCGATAAAGTAGACGAAGCGGCTGTCGAGAGCCCGAATCTCTTCCACCACCTTTTCCACCGGCCGGAAACGGTATTTGACGCCTGACAGGCTTGTGACCGAGCAGAAGTTGCAATTGAAGGGACATCCTCTGGTGGTTTGCACCGAGTTAAAGATCACATAACCGTTTCGGTCCAGCAGGTCCCGGCGGGGAAGCGCCAGAGTGGCCAGGTCAACGGCCTCAGAATCGCAGTAGCGAGACTTCATCCTGCCGTGGTCAAAATCCTGCACGAGCTCGGGCCAAAGGCGGTCCGCCTCACCGATGACCACCGAGTCGGCGTGCTGGGCAGCTTCCTCAGGGCACATCGAAGGGTGAACTCCCCCCAGCACCACTGGAATGCCCCTGGAACGGTACTGGTCGGCCAAATCGTAGGCCGCTGGCGCCTGCGCGGTCATGGCGGTTATGGCCACCAAGTCCGCCGAGCGGCTGGCGCCTACGGTCCCCAGGCAGCCGTCATCGATGGCTACTTGATGCTCGCGAGGCGTAAGTGCAGCCAGGATAGCGAGATTCAGGGGAGGGAAGAGCGCCCCATTGGCATTGAAGTTGAGACTGGCCGACACTCTCGAGGCGTGCCGAAAGAACTTCGGAGCCGCGTACATATTGGAGTCATTATGGGGATTGACGAACTGGATCTTCATCAGGTTCTCCTGGAAAGAGAACGATGTAAAAGCCAGGCGAGACTGCCGCCTGCGCCTTTTCCGTGAGTCTGAGAGACAGAAGGACCGTCCGCTCCGATGGTCAGCCTGGCAGGCAATCGTCCACCAGCGCCATTCCGATCGACGCGCCGCCGAAGGCGCTCTCAGAGCGCTCCCGCGCCAGCTTGAGACTCAGACCGGGGTTCCTCAAGCTCGACGCGAGTCGCCCGACACCCGCGGTCCTCTGCGAGCTGCGATCCCTTCCCGCACTGCCAGAGGCTGTTCTTGTGCCCGTGAGCCACAATTATTCGTTCGTGTTCAAGCGCTGGCAAGGCGGACCGCACCGCAGCCTCTCCGCTTGCGCTCCAGGACTGCGGAATCCCTCCGCCGGACCACAGGAGCTCTCCGGCATCCCGTTCATTCTGTTCCACCCGCACACCCTACCGCGAGAATAATCGAACGGGGCCGTGCGCGCGTGTGTTCTATTTTGCACAGGCGTATGGTCAAAATTGCTCATCGGGTGAGCCGCTCGCAGCAGCGCGATCGACGGCGCTAAGGGCTGGCGCAAAAACTTCACATTTTGCTGCCGGCTCCCGGGCCCATGATCCCGGCGCGGGAATTCTGTCTGATGGCAGAGAGTAGGCGCCTCAGAAATCAGCGAACAGAGGCGGCGGCCTGGGGGCCGCATCCCTTGGGGGCTCGGCGGCGTGCGGGCATCTGCGGCGTTGCCGCTCCTCGACGATGTCACCGCATCGCCCGCGTCGCGGCGCCTTGCATCCGCCCGCCCGGCGCTCGCGCCAGAATGCGAACTCGTTTTTGCGCGAACCCCAAGCAGGCTGTAGAGACCATACCTGCGGCCGTCTGCGAGAGGCGAAACCCGCGATCCGCTGACACCGGGAGCGATCCATCGAACCTCGAGCGGGATGATTCCTG
>JAGDMS010000116.1 GCA_017860575.1 Deltaproteobacteria bacterium
CGCTCAGACAGCATGAGCGCAGCACGTGCACCCTCGGGAACCGGAAAACTCGGCGGCAGGTCAAGCCCGGCACGTGTCGCCTCGGGTGGTGGGGTTGGGACGTTCCAGCTCGGCGGCCAATCGGGCCAATGCACGAGGTAGGCAAGCAGGCGAGGCACGGGATCTCCCGTTGCTACCTGTTCCGTTACCCACTCATTGATGGCCAGGAGGGTGAAGAGCCCCGTGGCGTGATGGTCCGGATGCTTATCGAGAGGATGCGGGAACACCACCATGGTCGGGCGGGTTTCGCGCATTAGGTGCCGCAACTCGCGCTGCAGGTCGGCACCATCGTAGGCGACATTCGGATCGAGGGCCTCCGGGTACGGTGGCGCGGCGACGCCGGTGGTGCGTGAACGCTCCGGGTGCGTGCGGCGCCAGTGTGCATGAAGAAGTGTGACCAGCCCTCCGTCGGGAAAACCCAACACCTGCACGCGGACCTGCTCATCAGCCAAGCGCCGCACCGCAGCACGCGATTCACGCAGACGCTGTTCCCCGTACGCAATGTAGTTCGACGGCCGCGGCCGCGGCAACCCGGTGGCATGTACCACGGCCTCGACGTAGCCATCCCCGGCCGTTACCAGCACGATGCGAGCCGTGCCACCACGCTGCAAGACGCGTTGGATAAGGCCCCCTGCTCCAATCGTCTCATCATCAGGGTGTGGTGCGATCACCAACAGGCGCTCGGCTGCAGTCGAATCAAGGGCGGGCACCGTGGCAGCCGTCACCGGGGAAGTTGCGACTCCTCCGGCGAGGATCATCGCCATTACCGCCGCCACAGTGGCGCTTCTCCACCACAGGCTCGTTACCCCGGGCATAGACCCGCGCGGGGCGCAGGCCGGATTGCCACACTGTTTGCCCGTGGTTGATGTCCGGCTTGCGCCCACCCTGCACACGTCCCACCTCGGAACCGGGCTTTCCTCGTCACTCCGAGCGGCTCAATGCCACAAACAAATTCTGCCCCTGATGACTGACCAAAAGCAACAGCTGCTTGTTGTCTCCAGCACTCTCCAGCGCCTGTTCGTACTCAGCCACGCTGCGCACCGCCCGGTGATTGACCTGGACGATCACGTCGCCGGGCTGGAGTCCCGCGCCATCCGCCGGGCTGTCTGGTGAGATGGTCACGACGACCACCCCTTCTTTCTTCTCCAGGTTGTACTGCTGCATTAGATCCGGCGTGATGTTCGCCACGGCGAGCCCCCAATCGCTTTCGTCTGCGCGCCGCGCGGTAGCCCCCTCCGCTTGGGCCGGCATTTCCGCGACCGTCACCGAGAGGTGCTCGGTGCTATCCTTACGCCGGACGGTGATCGGCACAGTTGTCCCGATCGTCGTTCCTGCGACCAAGCCGGGAAGCTGGTGCGCCTCACCGATATGCTTGCCGTTGTATTCGAGGATGATGTCTCCCCGTTGGAGCCCGGCGTGCGCGGCCGGGCTGTCCGGTGTGACATCGGCCACGAGCGCGCCTTCCGGCTCCTTCAGGCCGAAAGACTTCGCCAACGCCGGCGTCACATCCTGGATCGCCACCCCGACCCATCCGCGCACCACCTTGCCGTGTGCCTTAATTTCCTCGACCACATGTTTCACGAGGTTTGTGGGGATGGCGAACCCGATGCCGATGTTCCCACCGCTCTGACTGAAGATCGCCGCATTGATGCCGACAACCTGGCCCTGCAGGTCTAGCAACGGTCCGCCGGAATTTCCGGGGTTGATCGACGCGTCGGTCTGGATGAAGTCATCATAGGGTCCTTCACCGATCACGCGGCCCTTGGCACTGACGATGCCGGCAGTAACCGTCTCGGAAAGTCCAAACGGATTGCCGATCGCGACCACCCAGTCGCCGACCTGCAACTGGTCGGAGTCTCCGAGCGGGGCGAGGTGGAGTTCGTTTGGTGATTGAATCTTCAGCACCGCCACATCGGTCTTGTCATCGATACCCACGACCTTGGCGTCGAAGTCCCGCTTGTCCTCCAGTTTGATCACGATCTTGTCGGCACCCTTGACGACATGCGCGTTGGTGACGATATGCCCGGCGGAATCGATAATCACCCCGGAGCCGAGGGCTCGCTGCGTAAAGCTGCGTGGCACTTGCGGAAAGAAACGACGGAAGAACTCGAAGAAGGGGTCCTGTTCGCCGAAGGGCCCCGTTCCCGGCCCGAACTGCGGGCCACCCTGCGCACGCACGGTCTGCGTGGTGGAGACGTTCACCACCGCCGGTCGAACGGCGCGGGCAATGGGGGCAAACGATGACGGCGCGCTCCCCGTCGACGGCAAGGCGCCGATCGCTGCAGGCGCTGTTGGTTGTGGTGACGCGCTGGGCGGAGCCTGGGATTCGCTGAACCAGTGTAGCGGATTGGTAAATGCCACGGCGGCGGCCGTAGGAGCGGCCAGCGTCGCAAGCACCATGACAGCCAGACGAGCACGATGCCGTTTCATTCGAGATCCTCCATTCACTTGGTGTGACTTCATGCGACACCGACGGCTGGGCGCGGCACCAGCCCACCTAGCCTCTCGGCGTCCCGGGTCACTTCGTGCTCCGGCAAGAGCGGTTCGCGTCCTCCGAGGGCGCACGGCACGCAGTATGCGCCGCCGGCATCGGCGGCATGGCAGGGGGGCTTGGCGATGGCGCCACAGCCGGTGCAGGAAGGGCCGCCCCGGCTTCGTCCGGGCTGTACCAGCCACCGTTGGTCATCCACCAGAATCTGCACCCGGCCATGCGTGGCCGCGGTATGCGTGACGCGCTCAATCAGATGTTGTCGATCGCCCGCCGAGCGCGCGGGCAGAAACAGTCCTCCACCAGCGAACGATACGTGCGCAATTCCCTTGGCATACAACATGTTCTTCTCCGGAAACTCCAATCCCCGACCATCGGAATCTCCCGGGGCGCCGGCGGATGGGTGGGGGGGCACCACTTTCCACCGGCGCATGCCCCGGGCTACGACGCGGCGACGCAATGCCGCCGCTCGCCAGTGTTACGCTAGTCAGGGAGAAGACGACGACTTGATTTCCGGAAGGGCAGTCGCAACCTTCGGACCGGCACGGCGACATATCCGCTCCGCCGCACCTTGAGGATCAGCAGGACCGTCCCGGTCACCGCAAGCACGGAAACGGGAACTCCGGACGGTAAAGGCGGTGTGAGTGGCGCTTCGAAATCCCCGCCCGGTTCTGCGGCAACAATGAACTGGTTCACGCCCCAACGGCAGTGTGCGCCATCAGCAGCTCGCTTCAGCGGGCGGGAGGAGCACAGCAGCGTGGCGAACAGAATGAGTGCTACGGGAACTAACCCGTACCGTCGGGTCTTACCCATAAACGCTTCCTTGCCCCCGTTGGACGCCCGCTGCTCGTCGATATTCACGCCTCTCCAACACGGCCGACCGCGTCGGCAACTCGGATCCGCCGCAGCAAAGACCTGCCACGGGCATGAGAGCGCGGCAGGCGCGCCGTTCAGTTCCCGAGGTAGGGGTTGAAGGCGCGTCCTTCGATGACGTCCACATCAGCATCCACCAGCGCGACCGCAGCAGCCGCCAACGGGCCGTTCAGCGGTTCGGGCAGAACGCCATCGTAAATGCGGCCCGCGGCCTGGTATGGGCTGATCCGCACACGCAACCAGCCCGCAGGCGCCCCGTTCGCATCGCGCAGGGGTGCGCGGTACGTCCCCCGCATGTCGAGCAGCGATTGCACCTGGGAGCTCAGTGCGGCCGTGGCGAATCTGCCGTCGACGCGATCAAATTCCCCGGTCCGAAACGCGGATCCGCCGGTGGGTGTGATGGTCAGATGTATGGCACCGTGGTCCCACGCGGCGTCGATCTCACCGATGAGTGCCGAGCGCGGATCGCCGTTTTCGCGCACGATCATCTGACCAGGTTGGGGAAACCAGAGAGCGGCGAGGGTGTGGTCATGCGCCTGCAGCAGAAACCGCGGCCCTCCCGCCAAATACCGCCACCCGGCGGGGACCAGCACCGCGGGCGATGCTCCCGGCATCTCATCGATCACCATACCGCGGTGCTCGATGTGCGCGGCGAAGTCGACCGCGGGATCGACCGGGATGGCCTGCAGCCTCGGCGTGCAACCCACGAGTATGCCCAAGACCAGTAGACATGCGCAGACGCTCCGGGCTGGTTTGAGCTTCACAGTGCAAATCGCTTTCATGGCGACACCCTCCACCTGCGGTTGTGCGTGGATTCCGTTACGGATGACGCGGCAAATTGAAAATAAGTTCCCCGTGCTCACGCGGGCCGTGTGCGCGTGTCCGTTCCCGCGACCCCGAGACTGGCGGATGGATACGAGTGGCTGGCCACATCGCCCCGCGGTCTGTCACGGAACTGTTGCCTGAGTGGAGATGAATAGTCTCGCGTTGGGATCGTCGATCGCAGCATGGGGTGGAGGGGCAACCGAGCATTACCCGGCAAGGTGGCCACGATGGTCGTGGTCGCACTGACCATCTTCGTCACCACGGCACGCCCGGTCGCGCGCCCTTCCGGCCGTCTCTACGGCCGACTCGGGATGACGCGGATGGCTCTGCTCACCGAACCGGCGAACGAGAGCACCACGTCCCTCCCCGTCCCTGTGGCCAGCTTTACCTATGTCTTGGCAGCGCCACTGGCCGGCATTCTCCTGCTACTCCTCAAAACGCGGCGCACCGGCTTCGAATCCGTACGGGTACGCCGGCTGAAGATCCCGCCTGGCCGCACTCCCGACTCGCAGTTCTCCGACTAGCGCACCTCACCTGGCAATCCGTCGGGTCACTGACCCGATCGTCTGCCCGGAACGCTGCTGGCCGATGGCCATGCCCCAGCGTCCAGCGGCTTGTCCCGGGCACCATTTCAGGAACGGATTTTGCGCTTCTACCATCGAGGAGAACCATGCTGGATGCAGTGATTCGAGCGAGCGGCCGTGCCAGATACGCCAAGGGAGCGGGCAATGCGACCGATTCACATCACGTCTCTGGGCCTTTGCGGCAGGACGATGCTTCCCCGATTTCTGGCGCGGTTTCGTACGAGGTGTTCACCGAGGTCGCCCTGCGTTACCTCCGGCAGCTGCAGTGCGCCGCCCAGCGCCTGACGCATATCCCCGCAGACGCCGATGACCTGGTGCAGGACAGCTACCAGCTCGCGCTGCAGCACTATCGCGAGTTGCGCAGCCTGGCGCAGTGCCGGGCGTGGCTGTTTCGCATTCTGCAGCGGCAGGCGGCGACCCGGCATCGTCGCCAGCGCTCCGGGCCGGGGCTGGTGCTGATCGGCGACGACGTCGACACCGCCGGCGACGCGACGATGCCACGGTTAATTGGCGACCCGTCGGAACACCTTTCGCGCCGGGAGATTCGCGCCGCCATCAATGCCTTGCCCGCCGAACTTCGGGCGGCGGTGACGCTGCGAGACATTGAGGGATTCTCGTATGCGGAGATCGCCCGGTTGACGCATTGCCCGGCAGGCACGGTCCGTTCGCGGATCGCCCGGGCGCGCGCAAAGCTGATGATCGCGTTGCGGGCGCACGCTGACGACTACGGCATTTACCGCACCACACGCTGACCGTCATTCTTCAAGGAATCTTGGCATGCCCAGTTTCTCATTGCGGTTCCCGCACACGATTATCGTCGGCGCGTTGATCACGACGCTGTTGGGCCTGATTGCATTTGCGAAGATGCCGGTCGACGTCTTCCCCAATCTCAACATTCCCGCGGTGGTGGTCGCAACCTTCTACTCCGGCATGCCGCCGCTGGAGATGGAGCGCGACATTACAACGCGTTTTGAGCGCTTCTTCACGCTTGGCAGCGACATTGAACACATCGAGTCGCGATCGCTGCCCGGCGTCAGCATCATCAAGGTGTTCTTCCAACCCAACGCCAACATCGACGTCGCGGCGGCCTCGCTGGCGAACTTGGCAATGGCCGATTTGCGCCATCTGCCCCCCGGCACCTTGCCGCCGTTGGTACTGAAGTTCGACGCCTCGTCACTGCCGGTCACCATCGTCACCGCGTCGGGCGCCGGCTTCAGCGAAGCGCAGCTACGGGACCAAGTCCAATATAACGTCCGTAATCAACTGGCGACCATCGCCGGTGCATCGGTGCCACCGCCGTTCGGCGGCAAGTACAGACAGGTCATGGTGTACGTCGATCGTGAAGCCCTGGAAGCACGCGGGCTGACGCTGATGGATGTCGTGCACGCTCTCAACGACTCGAACCTGATCATTCCGGCAGGCGACGCCAAAATCGCCGACACCGACTACTTCATCTACACCAACAGCATGATCGAGGACGTTGACGCGATCAACAATGTCCCGGTCAAAATCGGCGACGGGAGCGCCCCGGTACTGGTGCGCGACATCGGGCACGCCGAGGACGCGGCGCAGATTCAGCAGAACGTCGTCCGCATCAACGGACAGCATTCGGTGTATGTACCGGTCCTCAAGCAGGGCAGCGCCAACACCATCGCCGTGGTCGACGCTGTCCGCGGCCTGCTGCCGAACCTGACGGGCGTGCCGGCCGGGATGCATCTAAATGCCATCTTCGACCAGTCCGGCTACATCCGCGGCGCGGTGCACAGCCTGGAACATGAGGCAGGCGCGGCCGCCGTGCTCGCGTCGTTGATGATCCTGCTCTTCCTGGGTAGCTTCAAGACGACCTTCGCCATCTTCCTGTCGATCCCACTTTCCCTGTTGGCGGCCGCATTCGGATTGTACTTCAGCGGGTCGACGATCAACATCATGACGCTGGGCGGATTCGCTCTGGCCATCGGCCGATTGGTCGACAATTCCGTGGTGGTGCTGGAAAACATCGATCGCCACCTCCTGCTGGGCAAAACCCCTGAGCAAGCGGCACGCGACGGTGCCGAAGAAGTTGCCCTCCCGGTGTTGGCCTCGACCATCACCACCGTCATTGTGTTCTTCCCGGTGCTGTTTCTCTTCGGCGTCACCAAGTACCTGTTCAGCGCCCTCGCCTTGGCGGTGGTCTTGTCGATGCTGGCCTCGTACGTCGTATCGATGACCCTGATCCCGATCTACTGCGCACACTTTCTGACCGCCGGGGAAGCGGCAGCGGAGGAGGAGGGAACCGGCCACGGTTTCTTCGCACGTTTCATCCGCGCCTACGATCGGGCGGCGTTGCGTTACGAGCGCTGGCTCGACAACGCCCTGAACCACAAGTGGACGGTCATCGCCGCCATCGCACTGCTGTTTGTGGGAACCATGGCGCTCTACCCACTCATCGGCACGGAGTTGTTCCCGCGCACCGATGCCGGGCAGTTCATCATCAACCTGCGGGCGCCGTTGGGCTCGCGCATCGAGGTCACCGAGGCGCTCACCAAAGAGGTCGAAACGATCATCCACGAGACGATTCCAGAGCATGACCTGTCCACCGTGGTATCAAACCTCGGTTTGGCCCCGGGTTTTTCGGCGATATATTCGGCGAACGCAGCTAGCGACTCCGGCGTCGTCATGGTGAGCCTGAAGCCCGACCATGCAGGTTCGACCTGGGAGTACGTCGCCCGGCTGCGCACCTTGCTGCGGCAGCGCGTGCCACAGCTGCAAACGTTCTTCCAATCCGGAGGCATCGTGGATTCGGTGCTCAACTTCGGTCTGGCGGCGCCGATCGACGTGCAGTTCAGCGGACCTGACTACCACCAGCTCTATCGGATTGCGCAGCATGCGCAGGGCCTGATCGGGCCTCTGCCTCAGGTCGCCGACACCTTCATCCCGCAGGAGTTCGGCTACCCAACGCTCGGCATCAAGGTCGATCGGGTCAAGGCTGCGCGTTTAGGGTTGCGCCAGAAGGACGTGGTGACCAACGTCATCACGGCGCTCACCTCCAATCAAATGATCGCCCCGTCGATCTGGATCGATCCCAAGAACGGCAACGACTACTTCCTCACGGTACAGTATCCCGAACCCGACATCCATTCGGTGGACACGTTGCTGAATATCCCCGTACGCAGCGCCAGCGACCATGGTCATGAGAACGCCCTCCTGCTGCGCAACGTTGCCAGCATCGACCGTGAGGCCCACCCGGCGGAGGCCGATCACTATAACATCCAACGCGTCGTCGACGTACTGGTGGCGCCGCGCGGTGACGATATGGGCGGCACGCAGGCCGCTATCCAGAAGGCACTGGTCGGGCTCCGGCCGCCAAAGGACGTCAAGTTCAGCTTCCGCGGCTCGGTATCGGCGATGCAGTCCTCCTTCGCCAGTTTCGGCTTCGGCCTCGGCATGGCGGTGTTGCTGCTCTACCTCGTACTGGTGGCGCAGTTCCGCTCGTTCCTGGATCCGGTTATCATCATGTTCGCCGTACCCATGGGCCTGATCGGCGTCGTGGTCATTCTGCTGGCTACCGACACCACGCTCAACATCGAGTCGTTCATGGGGATCATCGTCATGGTGGGCATCGTCGTGGCAAACTCCATTCTGCTCGTCGACTTCACCAATCAGCGACGCCGCGAGGGCGCCGAACTGCGCCAGGCAGTGGTCGAGGCCGCACGCATCCGCCTGCGGCCGATCTTGATTACTGCTTTGGCGACAATTGTCGGTCTGCTGCCGATCGCGCTGAAACTGGGCGAAGGTTCCGAAGCCTCCGCACCGCTGGCGCGTGCCGCCGTGGGCGGGCTTGCTGTGTCGACCGTACTGACGCTGGTGCTCGTGCCCGCGATTTACGAACTGCTCTACGCACGACGGGGGGAACGATCATGAAGCAACTGCTCTACATGGCTGTGTTGGGCATGCCGTTGCTCGGCATGCTGGGGTGTGAGGCCGGCCGGGCTGATTCGACACGACAGGTCGCAGCAACGACGGTCACCGTGGTGCGGCCGAAGCGCGGCGATGTCGTCCGCTCAATCACCTTGCCCGGTGACCTGGTCGGCTTCTACGAGGCGGCACTGCACGCGAAAGTGAGCGGCTATCTCAAGAGCATCTCGGTCGACAAAGGAGACGCGGTGAGACAAGGGCAGGTGCTCGCCGAAATTGAAGTGCCCGAACTGCAGCAGAAGTTAAAACGCACTCGGGCCAACCTGGCCATCCGCCGGCTGACGAAGGAGCGCTTGGAGCACGTCTGGAACACGGACAAGCGTCTGGTGGCCCGCGAGGACGTGGACATCGCGGAGAGTAAGTATCAGCAGGCCCAAGCCGACGTCGAAGAACTCGAAGCCTTGATGAATTACACCCACATAGTGGCGCCCTTTGACGGCGTGGTAACCGGCCGCTTCGTGGATCCTGGGGCGTTGATTCAGGCGAGCGGATCGCAACCGAAGTCCGCGAGCCAAAGCTCGGCAAACAAGGGGGAGAGCATGCCCGTGGTAAGCATCGCCGACCTCAACACGCTGCGCGTCTATGTCTATGTGCCCGAAAATGAAGCGAGCGCCATTCACGAGGGCATTCCCGCAACCGTGATGCTCAAAGAGTTCCCCGGCCGACAGTTTGCCGGCACCGTTGCCCGCTTCGCGCGGGCACTCGATCTCTCCACGCGGACCATGCTCACCGAGGTCGATCTCGACAACCCGGCGCATGAACTCTACCCCGGCATGTACGCCGACGTTCGCTTGGATTTGGCGCGCCATCCCGATGCCCTGCAACTCCCAACCACGGCGATCGGGATCTCGGCGGCCGACAATTTCGTCTATGTCGTGCGGGACAATCGTCTGGTGAAGACACCGGTGAAGCTCGGCATCGGAACGGAAGGCTGGATCGAGATCACCGCGGGCCTGAGCGAAGCGGAGCAGATTGTCAAGAATCTGAGCCCGGCGCTCAGTGACGGTGAAGCGGTCCGGCCGCTCCCGATTGCGGCGGACAACGCCGGTGCGGACGACCAGGGCTCAACGACTCCTGCCGAATCGTAACCATGCATACCTTCCGTCACTCCATCGGCGCAGCCATCGTACTTTGTCTGGCCTGGAACGGCAGTGCGTACGCCGCTGACACTCCCGTCGAACCGGGGTCGAAGCTGACGCTGGAGCGGGCCATTGAGCTGGCGCTCACGTACCATCCGGCCCGTTTGGCCGCACAATCCGAAGCGGGCGCCGCTCGTGAGCGTATCGGCCAAGCGGAGTCTGCGCTGCTGCCGCAGGTGCTCGGCGCCGCCGAGTACTTGCGCTCCACCGACAACGGCATCGGCGACACCAGCTACCTGAGCCCTCTCGGCTTCCCCCGCTACCCCAGCACTGGCCGCAATACGAACTCGACCGAGACGTTCGACAATTACCTGATGGGGATCTCCGCCTATCAGCACCTGTTCGACTTCGGTCGCACGCGCGGACTCATCGACGAGCGCACCGCCGAAGCGGACGCGGCGCGGGCCCGGCTGAGATTTGTGGATCTCGACCTCATCTTTCGGGTGACCCAGCGCTACTACGTGCTGGTCGCTGCGGCACAGAAGGTGAGGGTGTTCCAGACCGCCGTGGCGCAACGCACCGAGCATCTGCACGAGGCCGAAGTGAAAGCCCAGGCGGGGCTGAAGCCCGAAATCGATACCTACACCGCCAAAGCCGAATTGGCGCGCGCCAAGTTGCACCTCGTCGACGCCCAGAACGCGGTCGCCACCGCCAAGGTGGCGCTCGACAACGCCATGGGACTGGGCTCCGACGCGCCAGACTACCAACAGGCGGATGTACTGACCTACGAGCAGATTACCTCGCCGCTTGAAGCCTACCTCAAGACGGCATTCGGACAACGCCCCGACTTGAAGATGCTGGAGGACGAGGCGCGTGCGTCGGGAGCACGTATCGCTTCGTTCAAGAGTGACTACCTCCCCACGATCGGCGCCACCGCCGGCTACAGCGCACGTGGGCAAGAACTCCCCGCGGCCAACAATGTTGACGTCGGGGTGGTGGTCACTTGGCCAATCTTCAACGGTTTCTTAACCGACCATCAGGTCGCCGAAGCCAGGCTTCATCAAGACGCCATCAGCCATGCCATTCAGGATCTCCGCCAACGGATCTTCCTGCAGGTGAAAAGTGCGTATCTCGACTGGGAGGCCTCGCTCCAGCGGATCCATCGCGCGGAGCAGACCGTCGCCGCTTCGCGCGGCGAACTCGACCTGGCCGAGAAACGCTACGAGGCCGGCCTGGGCAGCATCATCGAGCTGACCGACGCGCAACGGCGCTTTACCGAGGACGAGGCGGGTTACATCAACGCACTCGCCGACTTTTCGATCGCCAAAGCCGCGCTGACGCGCGACACGGGAGCGGGACCCCCGGAGCGTTGAGCGACGGGCCACGCGCCTCACGCTTCGGCGGGGCCTCTCTCATTCGGATCGTTGTGGTCCTATTAATGTCATCACGCCGGCCACACGTCTTGTAACACGGGACTGGTCACAGCCAGCTGAGGCGCCTGCACGCGCCGTAAACGAGATACGCCCCAATCGCGCAGAGGAAGACACCGAAGCTCAGGCGAAGGTACGGCCCCGGCATCCGGTTCGCGGCGTAGGCACCCAGCCAGGCACCCAGGAACATGGTCGTTGCCAGAATGATGGCGGCACGTACGTCGACGTTACCATGTCGGTAGTATTCGAGCGCGGCCCCTAGCCCGATCGGTGGCAGCAGCACGGCGATGCTCGTTCCCGTGGCCTTGTGCTGCGAAAAGCCGGCCCAGTAGATGAGTGCCGGAACAATGACGATTCCCCCACCCACACCAAACAGTCCGGCCGCAATGCCTCCCAGTACTCCGATCGTCGCAAAGATTAACCACGACATCAATCCGATCTCTCCTTTGGCCGTACCGCAGGCAGTCGGCAGCCGCGGCGCGCGCACCGGGACGCTCCGCAATCGAGCCATGGACGCCTCCCACTGTACGCTCCCGATAGCGGCCACGTGAAGCGGTTGTCAACGACCGACAGACCACCCCCCCCTCGGATCACGGGAACGGGTAGTATCGGACCGACGTCATGAAGATCCCGATGTTGGTTTTCGGTCTACCGCCCTTGCCGGAGAAGGCATCCCGCCAGATATTCCCGCCCTGGAATCCGAGCGTAAAGCGACCGTAACTGCCCTTGTAGACGTCCTGCCAGAAGCCCGCCGTGATCTGTGTCAGGTCCCGCGTCTCCGCCTGGCACGTCTTGCCACCTTCGTAACCGCACCCGCTCACGTCAAGGCCGTCCCAGCCGTAGCCCGAGGTGCTGGGCGCGCCAGCGCGGTCGGCATGCTCCCAGCCGCCGTAGACGTAGAGATCATTGCCCGCCCATGGATGACCGATGAGGCTGAACATTCCCTGCGCCTCGGGAATTGCCACCAGGTGAATATTGTCCGCCTTGAACGCTGCATCGGGGAGTTGGCCCGAGCCGTAGCGCCCGATACCGTAACCCGCCAAACCACTCAACTGCAGATCGACATACTTCGCCACGATCGGCATCGTCGCCGCGCCTCCGAATCCGTAGCCCCAGGTGTGGCGACTTGCTCCGTCCGCCCGGGCGGTGAACATGCGGAGGAGGCTCTTGAACTCATAGTGCCCCCAACCTGGATCATAGGCAATTTTCGCATGGAGATCCGGCACCCAATCGTTCGAGTAGGTCGTCGTCGCATTGAGCAAACCGGCGCTGTTGCCTGGATTGGTGTAGTTGACACCGGTGGGCTGCACGATCGGAGACGTCACCACTTGCGGGCTTTCCGCCGACGCCCCCGCCCACAGCCCGTGACCGAACTCCTCCACCACCCGGAACTGCGGCACCCGCAACCAGTTGAACCCTTCAACATACTGCGCATCGATCGTTATCGGGATCTGTTCTTGGCGCGGCATGATGCCCTTGGTGTTCGTCGTCAACAGACTCCAGTTCTGCCCGACCAGGAGATGGAAGCCCCAGTCCTCCCTGTCGAGGGTGGCGTAGATATGTCGCGTCCGCGGGGTGTAGCTGTTGCTTTCGCGCGAATTCGAACTGGTGCCGGAGCCCAGAAAGTCGAACTCGTAGTAGGCCGCCAAATGCGCCTGCGGAGCCACATCAGCCGACACGAGTAACGACAGACGGCTCTGACGCGCGGAGAAGCGGGTCTCGTTCTCGTGCGCCAACGCCGCGTTGTTGAACGGGATGCCCTGATTGTAGTCAGAGCCGACATCGGCAACCTGATTGCGTGTCCGATAGATCCCCGCCGTTTCGATAAAGCCCCCGAGCTTCACGTTGACACCGTCCAGTTGTAACCCGTTCTTGTTGGTCAGCGCTTGGACCTGTTTCTCCAGCTCGCGAGTCTCCTGCTGCAACGTTTGGATCTGGCTGGGTGGCGGCTCGGTCGACGCCGTGACCTGCGGAGTGAGGGGCAGCCGGCCCGGACCGGGCTTTGAGAACACTTCGCCCGTTTGCGCGTCGCTCCACAGCGCGGCCTGTATCGGGCTTCCTGGTGCCTCGTTGGACGGCGCGTCCTGCGGGGTGAGCGGGACCCGGCCGGGGCCGGGTTTTGCGAATACTTGTCCCGTCTGCGGATCGGTCCACAGCGACGAGGCGTTTGCCCCCGGTGCCGTTCCTTTCGCCACAACGCCTCTTGGATATGCAGCGGCCACCAGCGCCACGGCGACCGCGGCAACCACGGCAGATCGGACTCTTCCCTTGCACATGCGCGATGTCCTCCTCCGTCCGGCTGCCCCGCAGGCAGCCGTGGACTTCACGCAGGAGGACGCCCCGCCAGCGCCCGTTTACATGACGGTTCGGTTACAGTCGCATGAGGAATTGATTTCGGGTCGTGGGTTGCCCGGGGCAGTCGCTGGGCGCGCCGGCATTCTGCCGGTCACCCTTTCCCCGCTCCCGGGAAGAACTCCTGCATCGTCTTCCTGCGGAAGGCGAAGATCGCCTCAAGGTCACGGCCGACCACCCCGCCCGCCACGAGACCGCCGACGGTGCCGAGCGGCAGCTGATAGCGCACCCGGTCGCGCACGATGGTACCGCCGTTGTAGGGCTCGAACTCATGCGTGTGGTGCCACAGCGTGTACGGGCCCTTGATTTGCTGGTCGACAAAGCCGCGCGGCGGCTCCCAGTTCTCGATCCGGCTCTGCCAGCGCAGCGGCACGCCATGCAGCGACAGGCGGTAGTCGATGCACGTTCCTTCTCGCATCGGTGTGGCACTCACCGCGGTCACCTGGAAGCGCAGGAAGTCCGGCGTAATCTTCTCAAGATTGTACGGATCGGCAAAGAACGCGAAGACCTGAGTGGGCTCATGCGCCAGCCACTGCTCGTAGAGCAGTTCGTGGCTGTTGTCGGCACACAGAGCAGCGAGCGCGCCGGCCACCTCCGGATAGCGAAAGCGGAAGCCGAGGCGCTCGGCCGCCCGCGGCAGCACCCGCTGGCTGGCCAGCAGGACCGAGGCCATCTCGCCCAGCGCCAGGCGTAACGCAAAGGCGGGGACCGGCAGGAGCACCGGCCGGTGGAGGGCTTTGCCAAGCGCGGCCGTGAACGATGCGTTGGTCACGGGTTCCGGCGCCACACCGTTGACCGGCCCAGTGGCGCGGCCGTTTCCGATCAGGAACACCAGCAGACTGACGAGGTC
>JAGDMS010000310.1 GCA_017860575.1 Deltaproteobacteria bacterium
GTGCCCGCAGCCACGATTCAAGCGTCGTGAGCGGGCACAGTCGTCCCAGCCATGCCTGCGCGACCACAATCGCGATGGCCGCCAGATGTGCCAAGCGAAACCACCAGCCGTTGACCCAGTGCCAGCGCAGCCGGTTTCCCACCACCACGACCGCCAGTCCGCCGACGACGAACAGGACGACGCCGAAGTGAACGACTAGCACTGCGTCAGCGAGGGGCTGGTATGGCACGGTATCGCTGCATCGAAGTCGTGTGAGGTTGGGTGCTTTGCTGAGGCGTAGGGGTGGTGTCGCAGGGCTGACCGGGAGATCAGGCGTCTGCGGCAGGGCGATTCCGCAGTGGACCGAAGAAGCCGATGATGCTTCGGATTCGTGCGCCATCCGCGCTCAGTTCGATGACGTCAATGCCCTCAGGCAGCGTCGTCCCGTCAGGCAATACGACGTGCCAGTTGAACCTGGCCAAGCCGTGGTGGGAGTCCACGGCGCTGGTGCGGATGACTTTTGCCCCCGGCCTGGATTGCTGGATCCTCGCGATATGGTCGAGCAGCCCGGGAACATTCAGGTTATCTACGCGAGGGTCGGTGTAGGTCGCATCCTCCGTGAGGGACCGGCGAATGAGCGCCTCTCGCGCCTCCGGGGAGGGACACGACCACCCTTCACAGTACTGGTCGATAAGACGTTCGAGGTCAGTCATGTGCTGTCGCGTCTTCGTAGAACCGAGAGAAACGCATCGACTCGATGCTCGTATTCCTTCCCGGCAAAGCGGTGAAGGTCCACATGTGCAGCGCCTTGAACGGCATACATGGACTTGGCGCTGCTGATCCGCTCGAAGACCTCGTATGCCTCCCCCAGGCTGGTATGGCGGTCTTCCGTTCCATGTACCAACAGGACGGGCGGTCTCAGGAGGGAAACCCGGTCGACCGGACGTAAGAGCTGCGGCGCAACGCCAAGGCGTGGTTCCAACTGCCACAGCAGAAGCGGTGCCAAGACAGTCGCCCAATTACCGAAACGTAAGCGAAGACGGCCTTGTACAGCCTTCGCGATAGTGGGATACATGGATTCCAACACCACCGCCGATAGCGCTTCGTGAGCCCCGGAGAGCACGAGCGATGCCGCACCCAAAGAGATACCTATTGCCCCGATCTTCTCACCGGGCGCGATTTGCTTCAGCGTCGCAATCGCCGCGACCGCATCCATGCCCTCTCGGTAACCGAAGGTTATGCGTTCTCCAGGGCTTTCGCCGTGGGCTTGCAGGTCCACGAGGAGGACCGCATAACCCAGGGCGTGCAGGAACTTCGCGCGTCCCGCCATCGCCAACCTGTTCGACCGGACGGGATGCAGCAGGAGAACGGCCCCTTTCCCACGCGTGCCGGCAGCAAACCATCCGCTGATTCGGCTGCCCGATGCCGATGGGAATGAAACCGACCGCCCACCCAGCTCCGCCGGCGGAAGACCCACCGCGGACCCCGCAGGCTTGGTGAGCAGGTGTCCTGCGTAGAGACTCGCTCCGACCAAGGCCACGGCGCCCATTGCGGAACTCCATACTGCGACGCGCAATAACCTCATTCAGCAACTTACCGCGTGACCCACCCGCCACACACGGGGACGACCTGCCCGACGAAGCAGTCGGCCGCGCTACTGCAAAGATATGCGGCGAACTGGGCGTCCTCGCGCGCCGAAACCAGTCGGCCCAACGGTACCTCGCGAGCCAGTCGTTCCTGAAACCGCGGATTGGTTTGGACCTCCGCCGGAAAGTACGTGGGATTGTCGACGAAGTTCTGAGCGATCGCGTTGACCTGAACGTTGTGTGGCGCCAGCTCCACACCGACCGCCTGCACGTAGGCAAGCTGCGCGCCGCGTGCTGCGCTGTATGTGGAAGTTCTCTTCATTCCACGCAGGGCGGACGCGCTGCCCATCACGAGGACCTTGCCAGATCGACGGGCGATCATCCCCGGGGTGGCTGCACGAATCAGCCGGGGAAGCGGATCGACGAGTGCCGCAAAGACCTCGCGCCATTCGGCCTCGGTGACTTCTACGGCGGAAGTGGAGGGTGCCCTGAGCGCGAGGTTGGCAACCAGGACATCGATTCGACCCGCGTCGCGGACGACCCTCTCGGCTGCGCCAGGCTCGACCAGCGTTTCCGCATTGGCGACGACGTCCGCGCCTTGCTCGACGAACACTTCACAGAGCACCGGTCCCATGAACTCGCCCGACTGGGTGATGAGGACTCGCTTGCCGCTCAGTGCGTTGTGCATGGGAGTCTCCCGGTTGGATGTGCCTCGTTATACCGCTGGCTACCGGTGACTATATGGAATGTCACCGTGGAAGCCCAGATACAGACTCAGGTACGAGATGCCAGACTTACGCCCGGCGACCGCAGTGCGCCACTCAGAAGCAATGCCGAGGGGAAGCGCCGCGGCGGTGTTGTGCGCCCCCATCGCCGAGACGACGATCGGCGCGTCAATCGACTCACCACCGGACAATCGCACGCCGCTCACTCGTCCGGATTCGCAGCCGATTTCCGCCACGGGCGCGCGGCTGCGCAACGCGCCGCCAGCTGCAGCGATGGTTTCTCCCAGTGCTTCGGCGAACTTCGCCGGACCGCCGATCGGGTAGTAGGCCCCGGCCAAGTTAGAACGCGGCGTCCGCGCTTCACCAGCGCCGCCGCAGCCGCGAGTCCACCGATCCCGGATCCATTCACAATGATGTCGAATCTGCGCTCATCGGAATTCATGACGTTGAACTCGAGAGCGTGATCAATCGTATTTTTCCGCAAGCTTCGGCAACAGGTCGTACACGGTGTCCTCCTGCCATCGTTCGCCCGTTGGATTGGTTCCCTCTGCGAGCGCAGCGCGTGTCAG
Organism: Deltaproteobacteria bacterium; assembly: GCA_017860575.1. Taxonomy (GTDB): domain Bacteria; phylum Desulfobacterota; class Binatia; order HRBIN30; family HRBIN30; genus JAGDMS01. Next base: position 2,860 of record JAGDMS010000310.1, read on the forward strand.
CTCGCCTTCCCCCGCTGCTCCGAGCAGTTCGGGGACGACACAACCGAAGCGTTCATTCTCGGCAAGATGGATGCGCCGCATCCTGGCGAGGGAATCAGGGTCGGCGAGGGCGGCTTGATAAATCTCTTCCCCCTCGGAGATCAGCCAGTCTCTGAAGTACCGGAAGCCGTCATCGGAGCAGCCGCCATTGATGATGAACGCCGCACCGCGCAGGTCCCAACGGAACGCCTTCGTCATGCACGCGTCGTAATGGCTCTGAAACGACTGAAGCTCGGCAGGAATCAGGCCGACGAGCCGTTCGCGCAGCGCTTCGACCCGGCTGGCGCGGTCATTCCCGCGGGCCGACCGGGCGGCGTCAATGATCCGCCAGAACTCGCTGATCTCCATGATTACTCCCTAACCCTGCACACCACGGTGGAGCGAATACAGGCGAGGCCCCGCTTTCGACTGTCCTGTGCATAATGTTTTCCTGTGTCTCAGAGACCGGATGCATAGCGCACAATATCAAGCTTGTTCACGTAGACGGCGTCTTCCTGCCGGTGGTCCAAGGAATGTCGTCCGGAATGAGTCAACGATGAAGGTCACGCTGGTCTCGCACATGAAGCGCAGAACTCCCGCGTTGGTGCGACAGAGGTCGCGTCGAATCGCGATCCTCGGTTCGACCACACGACCGCCGCTTGAGTGAACTTTGGCAATCGCCTCATCGAGCTTTGGGACCGGGACGGTGACCTTCGTCACATCGGATTTCCACCAACGCACCCGCTTAGCCCTCGCCGCTTAGCAACTCCGAGGAAGCGATCAAAGCTGCCTTGAGGAAAAGCGTCTCTGGGATCGTCTCGAAGGTTGTTCCATCGACCTTGACCGTTCGGCACTCTGAGGTGCCGCAGACGGAGCAACAGGGGCTGCTCCCGACAGTTGCGCCGAGCCATTCTTCCATCGGTCTCCCCGCGATCCAAACGCGGTTGGATTCCGAAGGGTTCTCTCGGAACGACCCCTCATCAATCTCTCTGATCTCCAAACGTGGCTCGATTCCCAAGGGGCTGAGGGAGTCTTTGAGTTTTTTGACCGCGCGCTGCATCTCCAGATACGTAGCCCCGCAGCGATCGCATGTCATCCCCTTCGAGCTCACCAATCTCTGCCATAGGATGTGCAGTTGTTTCATTTGTGCGATTACTCCCCGAACTCGCGCGCCGGCGGACTCCACGGATTGCACCACCGCCCAAAGTTCGAGTTAAGCTGCCGTCGAGGACGGTCGGGTGCAACAAGGGGTTGGGCGTCGACTTCTTGACAATATGAATCTCAAGCGGCTACCCCAAAGAGGGCGCCAACTCCAGCGGTCAATGCCATAGCCAACGCTCCCCAAAAAGTGACGCGAATGACAGACGCAATCACTGGTGCGCCCCCTGTGCGTGCAGCAAGGAAGCCCAACAGTGCGAGGAAGAAGAGCGAGCTACCTGCGACACCCCCCATCAGCGCCGAAACCGGAAGCACGAGAACCATCAGAAGCGGCAGGACTGCGCCCACGGCAAACGTACCCGCCGAGGCTAATGCCGCCTGCACAGGTTTTGCGGCCAATGTGTCGGATATGCCCAGCTCATCTCGTCCATGTGCGGCCAGTGCATCATGCTGCGTTAATTGGGCAGCAACTTCTGAGGCCAGTTTCTGGTCCAGCCCGCGCTTCACGTAAATGGCCGCTAGCTCTGCGCATTCCTGCTGGGGATTCTCAGCCAACTCTCTGCTCTCTCGAGCGAGATCCGCGCGCTCGGTATCCGCTTGTGAACTAACCGAAACATACTCGCCAGCAGCCATTGACATGGCACCCGCGACAAGGCCGGCGACTCCTGCAACCAGGATACCTTGAGCGCCCGCGCCGGCTGCCGCGACGCCCAAGACAAGGCTGGCGGTAGAAACGATACCGTCGTTTGCGCCAAGAACAGCGGCACGGAGCCAGCCTGTTCGGTGTGTTCTGTGCCTTTCACTGTGTCTCATAGGGTGTGCCGCGTAATGGGGAGTTCATTGCGCCCAACGATGCTGTTCACCGGGACGCGATGAACGTGCCAGCAAAGCATAACGCCGCTGCTCCGCGCCGCCGGTGGAACGGCTGGTCGAACTATCGCACGTTAGGAAGACTTACTCTACCGAGCACTGGTGCGAGCCATCCGCGCGCACTTTGCTCGCCCCTTGACATGCCCCGACGCTCTCAGAAGTGATACTCGGGATTCTTCGGATCGAAGTCCGCATCTGCGAGTGGCGCGTTAAGGCGAAGGTTCTCGTACCCGTAGTTCTCGACGAGTTGATCATCCCGGTCATAGATCCTGATCCTTACTAGGATCTTGCTCTCGACATCCTGGTTGATGACATACCGGCGACCGGCGTAGTCCTGTGCTCTCTCCCTTGGGAAAACCACTTCCAGAACATGCGTGTTCCTGCCGTGCACCGTTTCTGCCCCACGCTCAGATAACGTCAATTCGCCGGCCTTGATCGCCTTGCGGACATTTGTCGCCACGGCTTCCAGGAGGTATCCGATGCCTGTGCTGGTAACCGGGCGAAGGTTACCCTCCATGAGCCCCGGGTCCCTTGGGTCGATATTGCGTATGACAAAGCGAAGAATTCCGCCTCTATGCGCCCTGATCCGGTCTTCATTCCATCCTGCTGCGTACAGCAACTCACTTCCCTTGTAGGGCGCTCTTATCCATTTCATGTACAGACTGAACGGCTGTTTTCTGCACTTGAGGAGTATTGTTTCTTCGGGAAGGAGCTCTCCGGCAACGCGCTGCTGTTTGTGGAAAACAGCGGTGTAGGTCGTAACTCCGTCGTAAGCAGCCTCAGCCTCCCTTAGCCATTCCTCAGGATTAAGTTTAGCGGATGCACCTCCGGCTGCGACTATCGCTGCCAGCAGGAATACTGCTAAACACATGGTCCTGGTCACGTCTTGGCACCATCCCTACTCGTAAACACCTTCCGCTTCCACTCGCACGATGCTTACCAGTGAGAGAAGCGACATTTCGTCTACCGGCTCCTAGGGGCCCAACGATGGCGATCACCAGCGTGCGACAGACGGCGAAGACGGCTGTTGCTCGTCTGGCGCATGGCCAGGTTCGGCGTC
>JAGDMS010000311.1 GCA_017860575.1 Deltaproteobacteria bacterium
ATCGAATTCACCGAAGCGACACTGGACGGCCCCTCGGTCAAGTGGGTCGGGCAGGGATCGGTGAACCTTGCGACCCGCACCCTCAACATCACACTGTTGGTGGCACCGTTGCCGCGGGTCGACTCGGTGGTCGGCCGCGTGCCCCTGATCGGTGGGGTGCTGGGCGGCAGCCTGGTAACCATCCCGGTCAGGGTGACCGGCCCCCTCGGCGAGCCAGAGATCATCCCCCTCCCACCATCGGCAGTCGGGGAAGGGCTGCTGCGGGTCATGAAGAGGACCCTCAGCCTGCCGATCACGGTGCTGCAGCCGCTTCTGCCGGCTACCGGCAAGTGAATGCCATCGAGTTGCGAGGCGGACCATATCCAGAGTATATGGGCGCTCCATTTCGAGCTGAGAACATGAGCGAGATCAACATTCCGGCCCCGGCAACACTGTACAACCGAACGGCGAGGAGCAGCATGCGATATACCATCGGGATTCTGACAGCGTCATTGTTCATCTGTGCATGTACGACCGTGCAACACGCGGCAGGCCGGCCCTCGGCAACCGGGGGGCCGGGTTCCGAGCTGCGCGTCGGCATCGCCACAAACTATCCGCCAATGGCCTTCAAGCAGGATGGTCAGATCAAAGGAATCGAGGCGGAGTTCGCTAATCAGCTGGGCACGGATTTGGGGGTGAAGATCGTTCTGGTCGAAACACCGTGGGACGATTTGATTCCGGCCCTGCGCGACCACCGGATCGATGTCATCATGTCCGGCATGTCGATCACCGAGGCGCGGAAAGAATTGGTCAGCTTCACCGATCCGTACCTGAAAGTCGGACAGATGGCGCTGATCCGACGCGCCGACCAGCAGCGGTTCCGCAAGCTGACCAAGGAAAACCTGTCCACGATCAACGTGGGCGTGGTGCGGGGCACGACCGGAGAAGTATACGCGCGCACGAATCTGCCCAGCGCAAAGGTCACTGCTTTCGACTCGGTCGATGCGGGCGTCGCCGCGCTGCGCAAGGGTGAAATCGATGCGTTCGTGCACGACGCCCCGGCGATCTGGCGCATTACCGGCGGTTTCGATTCACAGGAGCGCGAGCTCATCGGCCGATATCGTCCGCTGACCGAGGAGTATTTGGCCTGGGCGGTCCGAAAGGGCGACGGCGAGCCACTGCGCCAGCGGCTCAACGAAACCCTGGCACGCTGGAAGGCCAACGGTCAGATTGACGCTGTGCTCGACCACTGGATCCGGGTGCGGAAGACGACGATCCAGGTCAGGCCGGTGCAGTAGCGGGCAACGGCGCATCGGGTCGGCATTGCCATGGCGACCAGCTCGGAACCGCGACGCAAGTACTGGGGTGGCGTCTCACCGTATCTCGGCGACAAGCTGCCGGCGATAGCACAGCACTACGAGGTACAGGGACTCTACGGTGTCTTGGCCGGCCAAGGATGGGGACCGCCTTGGACCGCATTGGCCGCAGCTGCAGCTGTTACCCGGCGGCTGCAGCTTGGTTCGGCCATCGCCATCGCCGGGGTCCGCAGCCCGTTCGAGACTGCCTTGGTAGCCCTTGATCTGGACCGGATATCGGGCGGCCGCTTCGTCCTCGGCTTGGGGACGAGCACTCGATGGGTGACCGGGAGTTTCTTTGGGACGACGGACGAGCGGCCGCTAGCGCGCCTCAGGGAAACGGTGCTGGCGGTGCGTCACGTGATCCGCGGGGCGCATCGCGGTCTGCAACCCTTCCGCGGCACCTGGTTCCAGGCCGACTTTGCCGGCGCGCCACCGCAGCCGCCGCCGGTGCGCGAGCACATCCCGATCTGGCTCGGTGCACTCGGCAGGCACACCACCGTCCTCGCCGGCGAGATTGCCGATGGCGTCATCGGACATCCGCTCTGGGGCGTCGACTGGTGGCTGGGGCCGGTGCAGGACCACCTGCGCCAGGGGCTGAACCGATCGGGTCGTACCCTGTCCGACGTACACCGCTGCCCTTATCTCACCGTGTTGATCAATGCGGATCGGCGCGAGGCGGTCCACGACGCGCAGCGCAGCATCGCGGGGTACGCTGCGTTCGAACAGTACAACTTCTTCTTCGACGCCAGAGGCTTCGGCGACGTCGCACGGCAGGTCCAGGCATTGACCCGGCAGGGGGCACCAACGGCAGCCGCCGACATCGTCCCGGAAGCCATGGTGCAGGCGCTCGCAGTGGTGGGCGACGCCGACGAGGTGCGGCGACAGGTCGAGCGCTTGTGGCAAGCGGCAGATTCGATCCACCTCGCGCCCCCGGTCTGGGGTGTCCCGCCGGAGCGCGTGGCGTTCTACCAGAAGGCGATCGCCGAGGCGTTCTATGATGGATAGCGGGCTTGGAGGGCTGGACGGCCTGAGGGCTTGAGGATCCGTGAGCCGCTAGCGCCCGCCAAGTGCTCAGCCCGGCACGGGCGTGGGGAAGGCCTTGACCTTGTCCGCCGTCTCCATATCCCCCTCGGTCCACATGTTGTCGAGCCGGCGGGTCACGATGCGCCAGCCAGCCGGCGTTCGCGTGAGTTCATCGAAATAGGTCGCGTGCATGACGACGTAGTTGCGGGAGCCGTCTAAGCGCTCCTGCGCATGCATCAGCACACCGTACGTACGCGAACGGGCGGTGTCCCCCGAGACTTCAATGATCGGATTCACCATACAATGTTGCGTCATCCGGAATCGCTGCAGCGCCGTCGGCAACCAGCCGCGCATCTCCGCATACGGCAGCTTCGTCCCGCCAACGACGTTGTAGTGAATGCTGGCATCCGGCACGAACACCGTGTCGAGGAGGGCCAGATCGCGGTGGTCGACCCCCCACGAATAGCGGTAGATCAGTTGCTGGATTTCGAACACATCACTGGTCTCCTGCGGCGTCATGCGCACCTCCCCATGCCGAATGGGCTCGGACCCGTTCGAAGGGGATCAGAGTCGACCATGGTCACGGCAGTGGCCCTGGAGGGACTTGAACCCCCACCCGCGCAAGGCGGAGCAGATTTTGAGTCTGCCGTGTCTGCCATTCCACCACAGGGCCATTGTGACAGTCTTGACTGCTGGGTTTTGCGCCCGGAGTCAAGACCACCGCGGCGGGACCCCGCCCCGCGAACTTCACCTCGGAGGAGCCTGGACCTCCCTGGATTGTATGAACGTCTCCGACGGCCCCTTCACTTTGCTCCGCATCGTCGCCTGGTGCTGCTCGACCTTGCCCTTGGCTTCGCTTGCCAGACGGCGCACCGTCGGGTCTGCATCTGTCTGCGCGATGCGCTCCAGGGTGGGCACCGCGTCCGAGGAGCCAATCTCGCCGAGCGCGAAGATGGCCGTTCCCCGCGTCGTCTCGTCGAGGTCGCGCTGCAGGAACTCCATCAGGGGCTGCGCGGCACGCGCATCGCCAATCTTCCCCAGCGACGCCAGAATCAATTGCTTCATGTCGGTACTCGTCGTCCGCAAAAACAGGTACTGCACCAGCACCGGCGTCGCATCGGTCGCCCGCATATCGCCCAGCACCTGGATCGCCTTGACCTGGACGCGCATGTCGGAGTCACCCATTGCTCCGATCAGGTACGGGAGAGCCTTGTCGTCCTTCGACGCCCCCAGCGCCCGCACCGCGTCCAGCCGTTTGATGGGATCCTGGCTGGACATCTGCTTGATCGAATCATCGATATTCGTCGATTTGGTGTTCTTGTCGTAGCGCTGGCGCATCTGGTTGCTATTGATTTGCGCCGACGCCACGCCAGTTGAAAACACCGCCAACCATGACGCAACCAGCAACGCGCCCCATCCGGCCCGTTGTCGTGCTACTGCCTGCTTCGTCGACATCCCTGCCTATTATCCGTCGCGCCGCTCTTCGGTGGGGAGTTCTAGCGCGTGTCCAGCCGAACCATGATCCAGTCGCCCATCTCGTGGATACTGTATGGTGGCGGTTCCTCGGTCTTGAACTCGAGGACAACCTCAAGCGCTCCCTGACGACGCGAGACGCGCACGTTGTTGAGAAGTGGATCCACTTGCGCCAGGTCGCGCTCTGACAGATCCCCCTCCCCTGCCGGGCCCATGGCTTGGAGCACAATACGCCCTGGGTGCTTGCCGCTGGACTGCCGCACCAGTTCCGGCGGGCGCGAGAGCCGAAGCAAGACCGCCCGGTGTCCGTCGACGTTGGCCACCTGCAGGTTCCGCAACGCCACCGGAGCCTGATTGCCGACCACCGCCGCAGGTGGCGCCACCGTCTTCGCGCATCCCGCAGCCACGCAAGCCAGCAGAGCGAAACCTACAGCTGGTGCTAAACGCCTCATGTAGCTTGCAGATAGCCGATCCCGGAGACGCGGGCAAGCGCGCGCCCCCCGCCTGCACTCGACAGCCCCGAGCGAAGATGCAAACATTCAAAATCTTGACGCAAGGTCGTACCCGACCAGTCGTGGTAGCCGGGAGATGAGGGTCACCGTCATGGGCGTAAATGATGTTGTCTGACGCGGGCAAGACCTCGATGTCACCATGGCGCGGCGTCACAGGAGCCAGCGCCGCACTAGCGGTCGCAGCGCTCTGCAGTATCGCCGTTCGTGCGCGGGCTGCCGATATCGACTGGGTGGCCGTCGAGCAGCAAGCGACCGAGTTCCTGCGCTCCTACATTCAGATCGACACGTCCAATCCGCCAGGCAACGAGACGGCGGCCGCCACGTTTCTGGCCGCCCGTTTCCATCGGGCAGGCATCGTGGCCGAGACCTTCGAGCCGGTCCCCGGCCGAGCGTCTGTACTTGCCCGCGTGCGCGGCAGCGGCGGTCTGCGACCGGTTGTGCTGCTAAACCATCTCGACGTCGTCCCCGCACAGCAAGCGGAGTGGGAGACGCCGCCGTTCTCCGGGACGCTCCGCGACGGCTTCGTGTATGGGCGCGGCGCCCTCGATTGCAAAGGTCCTGGCACGGTCGAAGCCATGACCTTGCTGCTCCTGAAGCGTCACCAGCTGAAGTTGAAACGCGACGTCATCTTCCTCGGTACCGCGGATGAAGAAACGGGCGGTCGGCTCGGCGCCGGCTGGATGGCCGCGGAGCACCTCGCCGAGCTGGGCAACCCGGAGTTCGTGCTGACCGAGGGCGGTAACATTCACGTGCTGGCCGACGGCGCCCGCGTTTACGAACTTGCGGCTGCCGAGAAAACCCCTTGCTGGCTGAAGCTGGAGGCGACCGGCGCTTCCGGACACGGGTCTGCACCAGCACCGGAAACCGCGGTGACGCGGCTGCTCCGCGCGTTGGAGCACCTGCGCACCTACGAGCCGCCGATCCGGGTGACGCCCGAAGTGCAGACATTCTACGCCCAGCTCGCACCCCTGCAAACGGATGAGCGGCGGGCACGCTACGGTGACCTGCGTGCGGCCCTCGCGGACCCCGACTTCCGCCACGCGTTTTTGCAGAATCCGCACGATGCCGCGCTGGTGCGTAACACCCTGACGCCAACGGTGCTGACCGGCAGCACCAAGACCAACGTCATTCCCGCCAGCGCCAGCGCCGAACTCGACTGCCGCCTACTGCCCGGCGAGAACGCCGAGGAATTCATCCGCACCGTCCGGGCCACGATCGCCGACCCCGGTGTTGCGGTTCACGTACTTTTGAACTACCCGGCGGTCGCGTCTTCCGGCGACAGCGCGGTCACTACTGCCATCGGGAAACTTGCAGCCCAGGAAGGAGCGTCGGTAGTGACCACCGTGCTCACGGGATTCACCGATAGCCACTTCTTTCGCGAGCATGGCATCGCCAGTTACGGTTTCGTGCCGTTCGAGCTGACCGACGACGAGACTCGGCGGGAACACGGCGTCAACGAACGCCTGTCGGTCCGCAACCTGCGCGACGGAACGCGGCGGCTGGTGGAGCTGCTGCGTTTGCTCGAGGAGGCCCCTGTCACGGAGCGCACGACGCCGTGACGCAGGCGACCGCGCACCCCGGCGACGGCGGGACCATACTGCCGCTCGCAAGCGT
>JAGDMS010000117.1 GCA_017860575.1 Deltaproteobacteria bacterium
CGCTGGCGGTAGTCGATGAGCTGCAGTCGGTTTACCAGCCGGTCGACCAACGCCGCCTCGACCGCATACTGACCCATCTGCGACAGGCGGGCCTCACGTTGCAGGGACTCCACGAGGTGATCCACCCCGATCCGGAAGCTGGGATCGCCCCAGTTGTTGAGGGCGGTGCGCTCCTCGGCGGCAGCGATGAGCTGTTCCGGGTTCAGCGGCGGCATGGAGTGTCCTCCAGGACGTGAACGCGCCATGGCCCGGCGGTTGAAACCGCTGCTACGAATAGCACCAAGCCCACCTGCGTGGGCTCCCCACCCCGCCAACGGTGCAAACCACGCGGGGCAGCAATGGCAGGAAGCGCAATCATTGGCGCGGTCCGGTGCAGCAGTCCATCAGCTCGTCGCCGTACATGCGGCGGCATAGGGACTCGAAATCTTCACCGACGGGGATGTTCAGGCCGCCATCCACCGCGATGGTTTGCCCTGTGACCCATAACCCGGAGTCGGCGCTGAAGTAGACCACGGCATCGCCGATTTCCTCGGCCGTTCCCGGGCGTGCCAGCGGAGTGTGCTTGATGACCTTCTTCTCCGAGGCCTCATCGAATCCCTGCGAGTTCCCCTCCGTGGGCACGTAGCCCGGCTGGACGCAGTTCACGCGGATTTTGAACGGGGCGAGTTCCACCGCCGCGCAGCGCACCAACATTTCGAGTCCCGCCTTGGTCACGCCGTAGGTGGCCATGTATTTGGGAATCTTGAACCCGGCCCCGGAGGAAATGGCGACGATGCTGCCGCCGCGCTGTTGCATGGCAAGCGCGGCATGTTTGATGGTGAAGGCCGTTCCGAGGATGTTGAGGTCACAGGCATAGCGCCAATGCTCGGCGGTGAGCGCCAGAATGGGTCCCGGGGCGGCACTGCCGGCGTTGGCGACGGCAATGTCGAGTTGCCCATCGGCTCCGGCGGCCGTGCGCACCGCGGCGGCTACCTCCGCTTCCACGGTGACGTCACATTGTTGCACTCGGACCTCCGCGCCCGGCACAGCCTTGCGCAGCCGCTCGGCGGCGCCATTCAGTACATCAACCCGCCGTCCCAGAATGGTGACCGTCGCACCCTGCTCCAACAGGCGGTGCGCGCAACCAAACCCGATCCCCGTGCCCCCGCCGGTGACGAGCGCTGTCCTGTTCATGAGTAAGCCCTCCATCGTGAGTGTCCTTTCAGCTTCCGGAAACTAGAAACGGTCAGTCAAGTCATCCACACCCGGGTCCAAGCAGTATATTCAGCTGCTCCGGCAGGGTTACCCTCCTTCGAAATTCAACTTGCCCCAGATCCCTCAGGTCACCGCGGCAGTCCCAGGCCTCGTTCCGCAATCAGGTTACGCTGGATATTGGCGGTGCCGCCGCCGATCAGCAGCGAGAACGATTCCATCACGCTGTACGGAGCGATACCGTTGGACCGGCCGCTGTTCCCCCAGAGCGCCCCGCGGTCGCCGATGATATCCATGGCAAGCTTGCTCATGTCGAACAGGAGTGTGGAGCAATAGAGCTTGCCGACCATGCCCGCCAGTCCGGGATCTTGTCGGCGCATCCTCATCGTCAGCAGGCGGTACGTGTGGTAGATATTCGCCCGCACTTTACTCTCCAACTCGACCAGGCGGTTGGCGATGAGCGAATCCTTGATGGCGGGCCGACCGCGCGAGCGAACGCTCTGGGCCAGCGCGCTCACCCCATCCAGCAACCGCTGGCCGATCACTGCGCTCATGAAGTCGCGCTCATGTGTCAAGGTCGACATGCTCACCGCCCACCCTTCGCCGCGCTTGCCCACGATGTTGGTGGCCGGCACACGCACATCTTCGAGGAACACCTCGTTGAAGTCGACTTCTCCGGTGATCTGCGCCAGCGGGCGCACGGTGATGCCGGGGGTCTTCATGTCGATGAGCAGATAGCTGATGCCTTTATGTTTGGGCGCCTCCGGCTCGGTCCGCACCAGACAGAACATCCAGTCTGCGACGTGAGCCATCGTTGTCCAGATCTTCTGCCCGTTGACGACCCAGTGGTCGCCCGTCGAGCACTCCACGCGTGCGGAGCGAGGCCAGGTCGCTGCCGGCTCCGGGTTCATTGTACCCTTGGCACCAGACCTCGGTATCGAGCAACGCATTGCGAATAAAGCGCTCCTTTCCACGAGCCAGGGGTGGCCCTTGAAGGGTGGGTTGTTCTTGCGATCGGCATCGCTCCAGTGCTTGGTCAAGAAGTCCTGCACTTCTAAACGAAGAGCCTCGTTCTCTTCACCGTAACTGAGATCCATTACCGGGCTCCCTCTCCGATACGAATCTCACCCTTGACCCTGCAGTATCTTCAGCTGGCCCGGCAGGATCTTTCGCATCTCCTCGACGCTGTAATCTCCGGCCTCGATATACTCACGCGCCTCAACCAGAGCGGGAAAAGGGGACAGGCTGGTTTTCTCGCATGGAAGTGATTGAATTGACTGATTATGCGCTCGTTCCATCCAGCTTGTCCCCTTTTGGGTGCTCCGGAGCGGCTCGGGCAACCTTACGCGGTGATCCGTTCTGGAACTTCTTCTGGCTTGAGCTTTATCAGCCGTTCAAGCGTAGGCAGGCCGTCCGAATAACTATCTTCGCATAGACACTTTCCATCATCATCGAAGGAGAAAATCGCTGCCGCGCGATAGGAGAAAAGATACGATGCGTCCGCATCGTCCACCTGTAGCCCCATCCCTCTCAGTGCTTTTCCTGGAAATACGATACGCATCTCCCCATCGAGGACCACATTGTTGTCGTCAACGACGATTCGCTCGAACAAATGCTGATGTTTATTGTAGCCGTCGTCCAAAAACTTCTTGTAGAAAGCAGCGACTGCTTCCCGTCCCTTGGGTCCGAAATCGCCAATGCCCGCGCCCCAGAAATGGTATTGCGGATCGGGGCACAGCGTGTTCATAATTCTATTGAGATCGCGCCCATCCAATTCAGCAGATACATGCTCCCGAACGGTCTTGAGCAGCGCGCGATGTCGCGGATTGCTTGTTGCTGCAATCTTGGCATCAATCTCGCCAAGCATCCTTTGCTGATCAACTTTCATGTCGTTCTCCTCTCGTCGGCGGGTCGATTCGAACCCCGGAAAGCTCCTGTCCGGGGCGCATTACTTTGGGAATGTCAGGTACTCGCGGAAGCGCGCGCGGTACGGCGCAAACAGCGCACCGTGTTTGGCGTCGCTGACAGCTCGAAGCCGAACTGCGCGTAGATCTTCTCGACGGCGCAACTTCGCACGGCCCAAGAGTGTCGGCACCACGGAGCCGACGATCATTGGCGCGGTCCTTTGCAGCCGTCTATCTTCGTGAAGTCTTGGCACAAGCTCTACTGCTCTTTGCGGAAATACGGGCTCCGTTCCGGCACGACGTCCCGATAGAACGAGTACGGGTATCGCAGTGGCGTCTCGCTGATCGCATCCAGCCGCGAGACCTCCTCCGGGCTGAGACACCAGCTCGCCGCACCGAGGTTGTCTTCGAGTTGCGCTTCATTGCGGGCGCCGAAGATGACGGAGGTCACACCTGGCTTGCGCAAGAGCCAGTTGATCGCCACTTGGGACACCGGCACATTCCGCTGCGTCGCGATATCAACCATGACCTCGACGATAGTCAGCACCCGCTCCCGTTCGGTGCCGCAGACGTTCCACATCGTCGCCCGCGCGTCCTGCGGATCGGCAGCGCCACGCCGGAACTTGCCGGACAACAAGCCATATGCGAGGCCGCCGTAGACCAGGATACCGACGCCCTGGTCGAGGCCGAGCGGCACCAGTTCGTGCTCCGCGTCACGGCCGGCCAGTGAGTAGTAGATCTGCTGGGAGATGTACCGCGACCAACCGTGGCGATCTGCGCAGGCGAGCGCCTTCATGAGTTGCCACCCGGCATAGTTCGAGCAGCCGATGTAGCGGACCTTCCCAGCACGGACCAGGTCGTCCAGCGCACGCAGCGTTTCTTCAATCGGGGTCAACTCGTCATAGGCATGCATCTGGTACAGGTCGATGTAATCGGTGCCTAATCGCCTGAGGCTCCCCTCAACCGCTCGCATCAGATGGTAGCGAGAGCTCCCCATACCGTTCGGCCCCTGGCCCATACGGCTGAAACCCTTGGTGGCGATCAACACGTCCTGGCGGCGGGCGCCAAGCGCCCGGCCCAGGATCTCCTCCGAGCGGCCGAGGGAATAGGCGTCAGCCGTGTCGAACAGGTTGATGCCATGATCGAGGCACAGCCCGATCAAGCGCTCGCCCTCGGCCTGCTCCGTATTGCCTACCGTTTGGAAAAACCCTTCGCCGCCGAAGCTCATGGTGCCGAAGCTCAAGGCCGAGACATGCAGTCCGCTGTTCCCGAGCGGGCGCATTTCCATTTCATTCTCCTTTCCTTCGAACGGCTGGCGGTGATAGCGCTCGAGAGCACGTCCCAGTCTGCGCGGCTCCATATCCTTCCCCCGTTGCGCGCTGGCCATCCCGGGGCCGCCTTGCTCAACTTTCTGCGAGCTCAATGTCAAAGCCGAGGGTCCCGCGGCTAGCCAAACGATACGTACGCGGGAGACTCCAGGGCGGGGTCTGCTCGCCCAGCTCCTCGCGCCAGTCCACGTACGTGCCGTCGACCGCCGCGAGCGCCTGCTGGTCGGCCGCGGCCAGAATCGTCTCCAGGTGCATGACCGGAAACACCACCGCACTGATGCCTTGCCCGTAACGCTGCAGATAGTCGTGCAACGGACCCTTGTGCCCGAGCGGCTGGCAGTATTGCAGTTCTAAGCCGCGCAGCGTGATGTGAGCCACCTTCGCCTGCGTGCCCTCGTGGGTGGCGTACACCTCGCTGCGGCTACTGGCCGAAATCAGGCGCGTGAGGTTGGCACAGCAGCGCTGCACGTCCTCCACCACGACACGGAGTCGTCTCACACGCCCAACCCGGCTTGCGCTCGGCGGACGCGGCGTGACAAACGCGGGGTACTGAATGCGCTGCTTGGTGCAGCCCTTCCACGGTTCCTTGGCGAACTCGAAATCGAAGCCCCACAGATGGCGGGTGCCCATGAAGTACCCGTCGCCCATCTCCTCGCTCGGCTTGCAGTTCTCCGTTCCGCCCAGCAACCGATCCCAGAACATCAAGTGCATGGCGAATTTCGACCCGGTATCGGCGCCCTCCGCAGCGAGGAGCGCCGCGGCATGCGCGTCATCGTCCACATAGAAATTCAGGTTGGTCACGCAGGGACCGATGGTCTTCAGGTACTGGGCGGCGGGCATGTAGTCGTGCCCGGGCACCGGCATGCAGAACTGAAAGACCGCCTCGCCACAGTCGAGATGATCCAGCTCGAGCACTCGATGGACCGGATCGTTGATGAACCGGACAAGCTCCTGCTCGATCTTTTGCGCTCCGAGCACTCGCTCCATGAACCTGACGGCAGCGGCCAGATCGGGCACGGCCTGCTCGATGTGCACACAGGGAGTGGTCAAGGTGACGCTCATGTCCGTCCTCTTTCGAATCCTCGTTAGTTTGCGGGTAGGTGTCGGAAGTGTCTTCCGTCTCCTCGTGGGCACTGCCGCGGGACCTCTCACTAACAGGTCCCCGCGGCCGCAAGAATGCCCCGCGCCGTCCGTTGTCAGGCGGCGATCACTTGACGTGCAGTTCCACGCGACGGTTCTGGGCACGCCCGTCGGCGGTGTCGTTCGACGCCACCGGCTTCGACTCGCCCATGCCTTCCGCCGTGATGCGCGACCGTGCGATGCCGTGCTCGACCAGATAGGTCCGCACCGTCTCCGCCCGCCGCCGGGACAGGCCCAGATTGTACTGGTCCGTACCGACGCTGTCGGTGTGGCCCTCGACCACGATGTCCACACTGCCCTCCTGCTTCAGCACCTGCACCGCTTCATCCAGGATTGGCTTCGCCTCGGCCTTCAGGGTCGCCTTGTCGAAATCGAAGTGGACGCTGCGCAACACGATCTTCTTCTTCGCCGGCGGTGGCGGTGGGGGCGCCGCCTGGGCTACAGGGGCCGGCGGGGCCGGCGCTTCTTGTCCTGCCGTAAAGTGATAGGCGAGTCCGACACCGAAGGTGCGCGGGTCACCATACTGGTTGTTGGCAAAACCAATGCCACTCGCCCCCCTGCCGAAGTCGACGCCGAAGACGCGATACTTGCGGTCGAACAGATTGCGCCCGAACACGGCCAGATCCAGGCTGCCCTTGGCCAATGGAATGTCGACGAACTGCAGCCGCCCGTTGACCACCGCGTAGGCCCACGCGTCATTGGGACTCGTTCCCGAACTCTGGCTGGTCTTGGTCTCGTCCTGCCAGAACGTGTCGAGATGCGCCGAGAAGACGCCCGCACTGGTTGGTGGCGCCGTGTACGTCATCCCCGTGCTCAACTGGTTGCGGGGGCCCCCGATCGCCCGTTGGTCCGCGATATCGACCCCCTGATCGATGAATTCTAGGTACTTCGGCAGCGTGAGATTGTAGTTCACGTTGAGCTCCACCCCACGCAGTGGAATCGCCACCGCCTCGATCTCCGTCCCCCAGATCTCCGACTTCCCCGCATTCGACAGCACGTTCACGGCCCCGCCGGTCTGGCTGGCGACGAAGGTGTTGACCACCTGGTCGGAGTAGCGGCTGTAGTAGCCGTCGGCATTGAAGCGCAGCCGGTTGTCCCACCACTGGGTCTTGAAGCCCAGCTCGTACGACCACAGCTTCTCCGGCTCGACCACCCGGAACGACTCGATCTGGCTGGCGCGACCGTTGACCGCCCCACTCTGGTACCCTTTGCTCACGCGCCCATATGTCATGATTTCATCCGTCCACTGATACGCGAGGTTCACCATGGGGGTGAGCGCATCGGTGCCGCCAAAGCCGCGGCCCGTCGACGCCTTATAGCTCATCAAGCTCGGAATCCCGATGTTGCACAAATTCGAGTACACGTTCACGCACTGGTAGTTGCGGTTCGTATGAATGTGG
Organism: Deltaproteobacteria bacterium; assembly: GCA_017860575.1. Classification (GTDB taxonomy): domain Bacteria; phylum Desulfobacterota; class Binatia; order HRBIN30; family HRBIN30; genus JAGDMS01. The sequence continues at coordinate 6,964 of JAGDMS010000117.1, forward strand.
TCGGCCGTCCACCGCAGGCCGGCGGTGATGCTCAGCTTGTCGTTGAGAATCGGTGGCGTCCAGGTGAACTGCCCGAAGGGGGCAAACGAGCTGTTCTTGGCCGTGTTGATAAAGTAGAAGTCCAGTGCCCCCCCGTAAAACACCTGCTGACTCACCTCAGTCGTGTGTTCGCCATAGTAATAGGCGCCCAGCACGTAATGATAGCGCGCGCCCGTCCCTAACCACTGGACCTCTTCGCTCCAGTGATCCAGGTTGTCGTGCAGGTGGAAGTTCGCATACGGCAGCGGGCTGCCATCCAGGTCGATATCGTTGTCGAGGGTCAAGGCGCGGTAGGACGAAATCGACTTCAGAACCACGTTGCCGATCGGCCCCACCTCGCCCAGGTCCCACGCCGCCGTCAGCATGTGCATGCGATTGTTCCCATCGTCGTTCGGCCGGGTCCCGTGCGGCGGCCCCAGCGCGGCACTGGTCTGGATCGCATTGTTGCCGGTCGCATCGACCCGGTTCGTCCGCACGTACGGCAGGAGCGCGCCCAGAGCGGGGTTCGCGGCGACGTTCTCGGGATAGACCACGGTCAGCTGTGAGGCCGATGGCGACTGGCGATAGCGGTGGTATTCGAACGCGTAGTCCACCGTCACCTCCTTGATGGGCTGCCAGCGCAGCGCCGTCATGCTGAAGACGCGGTTGATGCTGCTGAGCTCCGAGCCCCCACTCGCGGGCAGGTTCGTCGGCGACTGGTTGCGGAAATAGCCGTCGTGCGAACGGTACACGACATTTTCGCGCAGGCTGATGGTCCCGAGCGCGTCCGACTGAAAGAAGCCGTTCGTGCCGACCAAGGGCGCATTGAGGGTCACCCGGCCTTTGAAGCTGTCGAAGTTGCCCACCTCAGTGGCCGCCGTAATCGAGCGCTCCTCGGTCGGCTTCTTGCTGACGAAATTGACCGCGCCGCCGGTGGTGTTGCGCCCAAACAGCGTCCCTTGCGGCCCCCGCAAGGCCTCGACCCGATCCAGGTCTTCCAGATCGAAGTTGGATCCCTGGATCTTCGCCAGGTACACCCCATCGAGGTAGAGCCCCACCGTCGGATTCTGCACCATGCTCGGATCGCCGTTGAGCGTGCCGCGCATGGCGATGACCGTGCTCGAGGCCCCCCCGCTGGCGCGGCTGATCCATAACGCCGGCACGCTCTGCACCAGGTCCTCGAAACTCGACGCGCCTTTCTCTGCGAGCGTCGCGCCGCTCAGTGCCGTCACCGAGATCGGCACCTCCTGGATGTTCTCCTCCCGCTTCTGCGCCGTCACGGTGATCTCTTCGATCTCCATCGGCGCCGCTGGCGCCGGCGCTTTCTTCGCCTTCGCGGCTTGCGCCCACCCCGTGGCCGGCAACCCCACAAGCAGCGCGACTCCCAGAACAAGCCAACTGGAGTTTCTCATAGCCCCTCCTCCTTGTCGACGAACTGGCGTTCCCGGCCGAGCCGGGGCAGCGCCCGAGTGACGCGGCGCGTCCTGCGCATCGAAGCCACGCTCGCCATCGTTCGTGGTTCGCGCCCTACCACGGCGAATCGACGGTTGTCAACTATTGTTTCGATTCTATTTCGGATACTCATACTGATATATTGCACTGCCGGAAAACCGAGCACGCCACCGACCGCTCGATCCGCGACCAGGGCGCCAAACGACACTCCCTCCGGCTTCAGCTCCGGCACCAGCCGGTGCACGTAATCAATTCCCTCGCCTCTCATTTCCTTCCCTCGAGACGCGATCCTGCTATTCCACCACCGGTTTCCATTCGCCGAGCTCGCTGCGGCCGTCGAGTGTGCGGATCGTGCGGCCGATCAATTCCAGGTACTCGGTGCTGCGCACGACCAGTCCGGTCATGACATTCGGGTCGCCGGTGCACAGCGCCAGCGCGCATTCCGCCATGGCTTCGGCCGGCTCTTCCGACCACAGGGGTGAGTTGCGGTACTGCGCCATCCCCAGCCGGGCCACGCCAGGGGTCCACACCACCGAGGTCGGCATCATCGCATTGACCGCCACACCGGTTCCATCCAACTCGGCCGCCAGCCCTGCGGTCAGGCGGTTCAAAGCGGCCTTGCTGGTACCGTACACCAGCACGCCGCTACCGCGATCGTACTGGGAGTAGGGCGGCCCGGCGGGAAGATCGCTGGTGCGTGAACTGATGTTGAGGACCCAGCCTTGGCCGCGCGCACGCATTCCCGACACGACCCGCCGGATGAGGTCGAACGGGGCACGCACGTTCATTTCGAAGACGTAGTTCCACTGCGCGTCGGTCTGCTGATCGAACGGGATGCCGTACGAGTCGGCCGCCGCGTTGTTCACCAGAATGTCGATGCGGCCGAAGCGCTCCAGCACCTCCGCCACCATGGCCGCGCGCGAGGCCGGATCGGCGACGTCACAGCGCACGGCGGCCGCCTTCCCGCCGAGCTGCTCGATGCGTGCGACGGTTTCGCGCAGTGATCCGGGCTCGGAGCTGCTGCCCGGCTCGACCGTCCGCGCCGTGCACACCACGGTGGCACCCTCGGCACCGAAGCGCACGGAAATGTACTCACCGACGCCGCGGCTGGCCCCGGTTACGACCGCGATCTTGCCATCCAAAGCTCCCATCTCACTCTCCTCTCAAATGCAACCTGTTGTCGGTTCAGACCTTCGTGATCTCGACGCGGGTATCGCGGTCGTTCTGATCCGGATCGTAGTAGCTCGGCCCCCAGCGCAGTTGGCCATAGCCGGAGACGAGCTGCGTGATCTTGATCGGGCTCGGACTGATGTGTTGATCGCTGCTCCCACCGCGGAACTGATACGGCTCCCAGGCATGATAGATGTGCACCTGCCGGGGTCGGATCGCACCCGTGGGCTTGGCCCGCGCCACAAAGGCACCGACATCGTTCCACACGCGGACATAGTCATGGTCGCTGATGCCGCGTTGGCGGGCGTCCTCCGCATTCAAGTACACGACCGGTTCACCGCGTTGCAGCCGCAGCATGTGGTCCTGGTCACGCCAGATCGAGTGGATGCTCCACCGGGTGTGCCCGCCGGTCATGACGAACGGATAATTGCCACCCATCTTCGGCGGCTCTTTGTGCACCGGTAACGCCTCACCGGTCTCGAGGAACCATGGGTGGTCGATGTAGAATTGCTGGCGCCCCGTCAGCGTCGGCCACGGTTCCTTCTTCTCCACGAAATCGCGCAGGCCGGTCATGGGTTCATTCTCACGGTAGCGTGAGTAGAGACCGACGACGGGCTCGTCGGGACCGAGCTCAGGCCACCGGATGGCGCCGCCACGCGCCCTTAGGTCCTCCAACGTCATGCCGCGGGACAGGCGCGACGTGTGCAAGATCAGCCGCGTGACCTTTTCATCGTCCTGGGGGGCGAATCGGCCATTGCTGCTGAAACGTTTCCCGAGCTCACCAATCTCGCAGTCTTGGCCACCCCAGCCCTTGATCGTACTGATGCCCCGCCGCTTGGCCTCGGCACCGACGCGCTCGGCGAGCAAGGAGAAGGTCTCCCATTCCGGCTTGCACTCGCCCACCGGCGGCACGGCCCGATCGCCCAGCGAGAGAAAGGGCGCGATCAGAATGGTGTACTTGATGCTGAACTTCTCGTAGTTGGCGGTGGCGGGCAGGATGATGTCGGCGTAGCGGGTGGTCTCGCACATGCGGATGCCGACGTTGACGTTGAGCTTCGTCTGCGCAAACAGGGTATCCCGAATCCGGTCACCCATGCGGCTGTCACGCAAGACATTGCCGTAGGCGGAAAACCACACTTCCGGTGGTTTGTCGCCCGCCGGTATCCCAACTTTCACCTCTCCCTGCGCCAGGGCGTCTTTCAGGTACGATTCCGGGGAACGGGGGAGCGCCGGGTCGTTATAAGCAGGATTGAGCTGCTGCGCTCCCGTACCGCCATGCAGGGCGTAAAAGACGGTCCCCGACACAGACGTGAACTCGGTCCCGAAGCCTTGCGCCTCAGCCGTGCCGGGAAACGCCTCGGCGAGACTCTTCGGTGGAGTGGATTCGAATCTTTCAAGGTCGTCGAGCGCGATCACCAAGATGAGCCCGAGCATCTCGCCGAACCCGTCGGTGCGCCACCCGGCGCCCGGGCGGCCGATGTTGCCCGTCAGGGACGTTAGCAAGATTTGCGCGCGTTGGACCACGTCGCCATGGAGGTGCTTGCTCTGACCGGCCCCAGCGAGAATGTAGGCGGTTCGCGCGCCAGCGAACTCACGGGCGAAGCGGCGGATCACGTTGGCGTTCACGCCGGTGATCTTGGCGGCCGATTCGGGATCCATGTGCTGCAGGCTCTCGCGCAAGAGCGCGAACACCGTGCGCACACCCACCTCTTTCCCCGAGGTCAGCCGGACCTGCGTATTCACCTCCAAGGCCACACGGACGCCGGCCGGGAACCGGAGTGTGCGTTCCTTGCTCCCTGGCGTGCCCGGCGCCCATATGATGGCCTGTCGGGCCTCATCCCAGCACGCGAACCGATCCTCGCGGCCGCCGGAGACGACATCGGCTTCCCGCAGAAACCGATGCGTATCGTTCCGCACCAGAAAGGGCAGATCCGTCTGCTCGCGGATGTAGTCGGCGTTGTAGAGCTTCTCGTCGATGATCACCCGGCAGGCCGCCAACGCCAGGGCGCCATCGGTCCCCGGGCGCACCGACATCCACAGGTCGGTATGGATGGCGCTCGGGCTGTAGTCCGGGGCAATGGTGACGACGCGGGCGCCGCGATAGCGGGCCTCGGTCAGGTAGTGTGCGTCCGGGATGCGTGTGTAGATCGGGTTGAATTCCCAGATGACCAGGTAGTCGCAGCGAAACCAATCGTCCGAAGAGCCGCCCGGCAGCCGGGTGCCGAAGCAGATCGCCGGCCCGGCTTCGAGATCGCCCAGCACCCCGCTCCCGTCGATGACCGGAGCGCCGATCTGGCGGAAGAAGCGCTGCGTCCCGGCCAAGCCGGACCCGAAGCCGCCATTGCTGCCGCCCTCGAACATCACGCCTTGCCCGCCACGCTTCGCCAGGGCATCGACGACGTGGTGCGCGACCTCGTCCAGCGCCTCGTCCCAGCTGATTCGCTTCCAGCGTCCCTCGCCGCGCTTGCCGACGCGCTTGAGCGGATAGCGCAGCCGCGAGGGGCTGCGGATCAGCTGGCTGCACGTGGCGCCTTTCTGGCAGCCGCGCGGATTGAAGTCGGGGATCGACGGGTTGGATGCGGCGTACAGCGCCGTTTGCTCCTCGCGCCAGACGATGTTGTCGCGAATATAGAGTCGCCAGGCGCAATTGCCGATGCAGTTGGTATCACCGTGCGTCGACACCGCCACCCGGTCCCAGGTCCAGCGCTCCCGATACACATCCTCCCAGCCCCGGTAACTGGCGTCGGCCGGGAGCGGCCCTGCCTCCGCCGCGCGCGGCGCCAAGGTGCGCAGGTCGAGGCACAGCCCGGCGGCCCCCAGCGCCGTCATCTTCAAGAAACTGCGCCGGTGGATGGAACGCTCAAGAATGTTCGCCATGGGAGCTCCTCCGCTGCGACGTGTTGCAGTCGATACGACCGCCGGTCTTGCGCGCCTGGTTGACCCTCAGGGCATTTGGACGATTTCCAGCAGCCGCCCCTCGGGATCCCGGGCGAACGCGCAGCGGGCAACGGTCGCCGGGTGCTCGGGGCTGTCGCTGACCACCGTGCCTCCGGCCGCGGACAGGCGCTTCAGCACGTCGTCGAAATCGGACACAATCAGCCCGAGAATGGTGTCGGTATCCTGCGGCGGCGCCTGCTCGAGCGTCTTGAAAAGCACGAGCGGGGGTTCAACTGCGATGTCGCCCGAGATCGAAAGCAAGATCTCCTCGATCTGCCCGATTCCCGGCCCGGCATTCGCAGTAATCCGTTCGAGTTGCCGGAAGCCGAAGACGTTCGTGTAGAACGCTGCCAGTTTGTCCAGATCCTTCACCAGCACCTTCGTGAAAGAAAAGCGGTTCGCTGCTGGGCCACCGCGTTGAGCCGTTTCGCTCATTTCAAGGCACCTCCTCGTGTCGTCGTTTGTTCTGCGCGACTGGAATCCTCCGAATCTCTGCATTCATAAAACGCGTCCCGGGATGCTGAAGTGTTGCGGCGCATACCACCCCTCGCGTGATGTTGTCAATAGTTATTGCACTGGTTTCTTGATACCAAGCCCCCTGTTTCTTTATATTCAATCAATAAATGGGTTTAGGCTTATTGAACCTTGCGGCCCGGTGGCGTCTTGGTCTGGGTAAAGCGAGAACAAGCCGGTATCAAGAAACGTATCCAGATTTGACCGCGGTCGCCCGTGTTGGTATTTGATCGACGTCATGGCTCGATCACCGACGAAACGACACGCGCTCGGGACCCGGCGCCCACCTGGGCGCCCCGCGAGCATCGACCATGATCGCATCGTGGCGGCCGCCGCGCAGATGGCTCCCGCCGAGCTCTCCATGCGGGCACTGGCGAAACGGTTGGGGGTGAGCGTGCAGGCGCTCTACACGCATGTATCCGGGCGAGACGAGGTGCTGCGGCTCCTGAACCAGCAGACGCTGGCAACGATGGAAGTACCGCCGTTGGACCGGCGTCACTGGAGCGAATGGTTGCTGGACTACGCCTGTGCCTCCCGCGCGCTCCTGCTGCGCTGCCCCAGTCTGATCACCCACATCGATGTCAGCGCACCGGGGACCCCAACGTCACTCGAGCATACTGAACGGGTCTTGGAGATTCTGGTGACTGCCGGCTTTTCCGACACGGAAGCCCTAGCGACCTGGGATCTACTCGGCCGCTTTCTGACGGGTTGGGTCACCGGAGAGTTGGCCTACGAGGCCGCGGCCCGCACTGGCAATCCGTTTCGGCGACTGTATGAACAGATGGCGACGCGCCGCCCTGACGAGATGCCCGTGATGAATCGGCTCTTGCATCGGCTCCCGTCCCACACCTGGCCGGCCCCAGGTGCGTTCGAGGACGCCGTGCGAACGCTCCTCGCAGGCATCGCGGCCCGACGCCGGCCCAAACGCGCTGCGACGCGGATTTCTCGCCCCGGCGTCGCGGCGGTATCTCGGCAGGAATCGCCACGGTTGACGGGCAATCCCACGGCAGCAGTGCGTGGAAACACCGGCCGCAAGGGTCGCCGCTGAGGCGATGCGGCAACCCTGATTATGCGCCGAGCAGACTGTTCAAGTGAACCGGAAGTATCTCTCGCATCTCCTCGACGCTGTACCCGCTGGCCTCGATGTATTCACGTGCCTCAACCAGGACCTCGTCAACGGTCTGGCACTGCGTGAATTTCCGGAACCGGTCCTCGCGTCGGACGCCGACGGCCTCCGCGATCAGGCTGATGAGGCTCCGCACCTCGAACGGGTACTGCTGATCGAGCGGCTCCAAAAAGCGCTGGCAACCGGAACAGGTGGTCGCCATGATCTCTG
>JAGDMS010000312.1 GCA_017860575.1 Deltaproteobacteria bacterium
ATCGCGCCAAAAGCCCGGTCCGAGGATGCCAGGCAAGGCGCAACACGCCCATCGGCCCGTGCCGCAACCACACTCGAAAAGGGTTCTGGCCTCATCGAAGTTACCGTTCCGAACGATAGCCCCCGTCGCGACATCCTCGTGGGCACTCCACCAGTCCTGCTTCTTCCCAACGCGAACGGGTGCAGCTTGTAGTTTGGCGGCCGCCTCGGGCACACACCTGCGCTCACTCCAAGTCGCGGTGAACCGTAGTCGGCGAAAACGCCGGCGTACACACCGCAAGGTACTCCGCTCCGCCAGGTTCGGGCGTGCTATAGCGGACCCACTCGCCGGGCTGCGTGACGACCCGTGCCGCCTTCGTAGTCCACGCGCACCATCCCGCGAAGCACCACGGTGATCTCTTGAAACTCGGGCCGCTGCCCCGGTTCGCGCCATCCCTCGGGTGACAGCATGCGCGCCACGCTGAGATCGGCGTGGCCGGTATTGACGCGCCCCGCAAACTCCTGTATCTCCTTCGGCTTGTTTCCCACCGCGCGGATCACCGCCGGCTTGGCGATCAGTGTTGGCATATCGCCTCCCTGCCTACCCCTGTCATGGTGGTCCACCGAACGGGGCGTGCCCGGCTCAGCCGCCGCCCCGTTCAGCCGGACGTCTGCGGCCGGCTGAACGCTCAGCATCAGCGGCGGCGTGCAGCGCCGTCCCCTGCATGCTGTTGTTCGAGCCCTTCATTCATTGCTGGCTGCGTCTGAGTATGGGCCTGCTCTTGATGACGGCGTACGACAAAGAACTCGTAAGCGTAGTAGTCCGAAAAGCGACGGTGCAGTTTGGGCTCCTGAGCGAGTTGGTCAAGTATGGAAGAGACTTCGGCGTCGTTGGCGTACTTGACGCGCAATTCGTCGATGCGATGTTCCATGGGTGTGTAGAAATCGCTCCACCATGCATCGTCCGGCAGGGTGAAGTGGCCGAGTTGCTCGAACCCGCAGCTCTCTATCGCTATCAACACGTCTTCCACCCAACCCATGGTCGGGTAGTCCAGGTCGAAGCTTGCCTCGACCTCGGGTGGTGGATCTTCCTTGCGCCAGACAGCATCGGTAAAGGCAAGATAGCCGCCGGGGCGCAGTAACCCATGACAGACGCGCAGGGCGTTCCCAATCCCGATATTGTAGAGTGCGCCTTCGGACCAGATGAGGTCGAAACTTTCCGGCGGCTGCTCCGGATGAGCCATATCGCCAACCTGCGCCTGAACTCGTTGCGAAAGACCTCTCGCGGCGAGTGTCGCCTTTAGCCGTTCGATGCTCGGGGCATGGCTGTCGATGGCTACGATGGAACCCGACGTAAGTTCGGCGAGTTGGATGGTCTGCCCGCCGACGCCGCATCCCAGATCCAGGATCGCAGGTGACGGTGGAAGCTCCCGGCAAAGACCAAGGGCTCGTGCGGCACAAGCGCGATTGCCCGGCCCCTGCCTGGGCAGAGCTTCGTAGACCCCGAAGAAGACCTTCCAGAAGAGCGGTGTGGGTTTGTTCATGAGACCGGCGCGTCCTGACGGCGACGCACCATAAGCACACAGCGGCCGCTTGGGACGTCGTCAAATCCCCTGTCGATGCGGAAGCCCGCCTTGGCGAAAGCCCGCTGTGAAGCGGTCTGCGGCATCACGTTGTTTCTTGAGACAGCGCGACAGGGTTGCATTGGTCAGCCACGCCACATGCGGTGTCACGACGACGTTATCAAGCTACAGCAGCAGGTTTTGCGCCGGCACCAGTTCCTGCAGGAAGACATCCAGCGCCTGGCCGCGCCCATATGAGCCGCTGCGGCAGGCGTGATCGAGACAGGGGTATTTACGCAATGCGCCTAGCCTGAGGAGCGGCGTAATTTCCGGGACGGCTCGGCTGTTGCTACTCGGCATGTCGCAGACGGCGATGTTCCTGGCCTTCGCTTCGAGGTCGGTGGTGTTTACGCCAAGCCCGCGTTTCTCGATCAGCTTGGGCGCGCGCTTTGCAGTACATGCCAGAACACCTCAGTATCTGTGAGTTCCTGAAACAACCGGTTATCGTCGCCTTCCGGACAGCACACGACTTGCAGTCCCTGCTCCGAGAGCTGTTCGACTCGGTACCGTAATTGTTCGCCAGCGGCGTAGTGAAAGAGTCATTTGGCCATCATCGTTTCGGTGTTACGGCGGGCGGTTGTGGTCACCGTCAAGTTTCCGTGCTAGCAAACATGGCAAGCGTATGTGCACCCTAACCGATCTTGATCAACTGACACTGTCGGCCCATTGCGTCTGCGCCTTGCAGGACACCGTTGCCAGCCGGGATGACCTGGACCTGGATGACATCCTGACCGACGGGCATGCCCATCATCATCCCGACGACATTCAGTGTAAGAATGTTTGTATTCAGGTCGAATCCCCATTGTCCGTGAACATCGATCACTATTCCCATGGCACCCTGTTTTCCCTGCAGCATTCCGTTCGGGTGCAGGAAGAGGTCGTACTCCGACCCGACGCCGAACGCGCTCACTCGTATCTTCCAGCGCCCGGGAGAGAAGATCGCTGCCGGCCCGGCGGGTGCCGACGCAGATGCACTTCCTAACAGCCTGGGTTTTGCCTTCGCGGCGTCACCATGACCATAGCCGAGCAATACAATTGTTTGTCGCATCACCTGAAAGTCAGCTGTCCCCTTGACGATTCCGTCAAGAGGTACGTCCAGGCAGCGCCAGTTCTGAATCAGGCCTTCGATCTCCTGCCCTTGCTGTCCTATACGCATTTTGCGGACAGCTTTGACGCACTCGTAGCGTTTTCCTCCGACGAACAGTACGTCCTCCTCGTACTGACTTGGACCAATCCAGACCTCGGCATTCGCGGGCAGTTGCTGCCCGATCTGCTTCATCATGTCGCCGAGGCGATCCTCAAGAGGCTCGGTGAGATCGACCGTGATCGTTTTTTCCTCGCGCTGGTTCCCGATGACAATTACCGCCTTCACGCGTGCGACGGTGGATGTCTTCTCGATCAATTCCGCGGTGCCTTGTCCGGCGATCGACTGGCCCTGTACCTGCATTGTCTGCTCGAAGTGGGTCCAGTCGCCAACCTGAGCGCGCTTGTACGGATTCTCCCAGTCGACGATGCGCTTGCATACATCGCGAATGCCCATAGTGATCTCTGCCCACGCATCGCGCTCGTCGCCAAACGCGTCGATGGGTCTGGCGTTGGCGGGCACTGCCTGGAAGCCCGCCAGCGGGGATTTACCCCAATCCGTTGCGCGGGCTACGATCGGCACGACCTGGCACTTACCGGCGCGTTCGAGTTCCAGAGCACGTTTCAGTTCGACACGGTTCACGTAGTCCGAGGCCAGCAGGTCGGGTGTGACAATGAAGATGACGAGTTTGGACTTTTCAAGCGCCGAGCGGATTTCTTTGTCCCACCGTGCGCCCGGCCGGACTTCGCTATCGTTCCAGTCGTCAATGATTTTCTCAGCACGCAGCGGCTCCAGGTGTTGTCCGAGCGCGTCGCGGACGGCAGCATCTTCGCGCGCGTAGCTGCAAAATATCGAGATGTGTCCCATGCGGCCCGTAACCATCGCGTGACCCCCGATTAGCGGACTACGATTTCAAACGTAGCCTTGGTGCCGTGACATTGAAACATATCCCGTCGAGCTGCCACGATACTTAGGTCTCAGCGCTGCGGCGCCGGTAGGCGAGCGGTGGATTCTGCGAGCAACATAGCTAGAGCGAGCGCGGCTCATATGAATCCGTACAGCAGACGCCTTGGGCCCAACGGAATGGCGCCTCAGACGCCGCCGAAGGTGGTCGGTTGCAGGCGCTTGTGTGCGGTCGGGCTTAAAGCAACTCATGAGCCAGCACTCACGATACTGAGAATCTCGGACACCACCAAATCGAGAGGAGCTGATGTGTCAACCTCATGGTGGGCAACTCTCCTCAGTGCTGGTTCGACGGTATCGATGTGAATGAGAACGCGCTCGACTTCCTCTGGCCGCTTGCCATATGGGTTATTGGCTCGATTGGCCAGGCGCTCCAGGATTACGGGCGCCGGCGCACTGAGCAGGATGATGTGATCGAACTGTGGATAGAACTTGACCATGTTCTCAGCGCAGCCACTGACGAAGAGAAGGTCAATATCGGGAGAGGCAAGGAGATCTCGGATTCGGTCCTCTCTCCAGTACCAGTCGTGACCCGGATTCGTACCGGTGGGATCACCGTCTGTCTCAACCCACTCGGACCACTCGTCGCTATCAGCATCAACGGCAGCAAAGCCGCGGGAGGTGAGCTCCGCGACCAACGTTGACTCGCCGCTTCCGGACATGCCGGTGAGAAGCACGCGTTTCATAGCTTCACGAGGACCAAGCAACGGTCCGCAGAACCGCTGGCGCATCAGCGGTGGTACGCGCGGTGACCCGTGCGTGTCGAGCACACTCGACCAGGGCGCACCATCTGCTGGAGGCGCTGGCTAGGCGACACTCAGCGTCTTGATACCGGCAACGTCATCCTTGATCACCTGCGCCGCGTCCCACAGGTCAACCGCGCGCTGGGCATTTAGCCAGAACGCGGGCGAGTTGCCGAACAGTTTCCCCAGGCGCAGCGCCATCTCCGGGCTCACGGCGCGACGCCCGCGCAGCAGTTCGTTCACGGATTGGCGGGACACGCGCATGGCGCTGGCGAGCCCGGCGGCGGTCAGCCCGTAGTCCGGCAGGAAGTCCTCGCGCAGCATCTCACCGGGATGGGTGGGCCGGCGCTGCATCGGTCGTGTGTTGGCGATACTCATCTTACCCCTCGTCTCAGTGGTAGTCGCCGACTTCAACGTCGTAGGCGTCCCCGTCCGCGAACCGGAAGCAGATTCGCCACTGGTCATTGATTGCGATCGCGTGCTGGCCCTCCCGATCTCCCTCCAGCCGATGCAGGCGGTTGCCGGGGGGGACCGTGAGGTCATCAAGACTTGTCGCGAGGTCCACGTACTCGAGCTTGCGCGCGGCGCGGTCGGCCACATCCGGAGGGAACCGCTTGGCCTTCCCGGTCAGGTAGAGCGCCTGGGTCCGCTTGTCCGCAAACGTCTTGATCATGCGGACAACTGTAACGTGTCACGTGACACGTGTCAAGCAGAACAAAGGCGGTCGTTGTCGCCTGACGGAATGCCGCTAACCCGCGCGTCAAGTGCGCGGGTTCAGCGGCGGGTTATGCGACGTGTTGCATTCTGTTGGCAAAATCGCGGCCGGAGGTCGGCGGAGGCAGCGCCTTGTTATCCTTGCACTCTCTTTCATTTTCGAGACTCCTCAATGGCGAGACGCACCGCACGGATCTGCTATTGCTTTGCGTCGTCGCCTGGGTTCCCGGATACTGTAACAGGTCTGGCCACCTTGGGGTGAACGAAGATCCGGTGGCTGCCCTTACCGCTGCGATGAACAAAGCCCGCCCGCAACCCCCAAGCTGCACGGACCGCGGGCGCAGGGTGCGTCTTTGCCGACGCGGCCGGCACCCCGGGCGTGATCCCACCGGATGAAGTCCCGTCCATGAGGTGCCAGCCGCGCGGGACCTTCCACGGGCTGGCGAGACGGCGGGCGCCACTCCACCTCAAGATCCCGGGAGCTCGCCCGCCGCCGCTCGCGTCCATGACGGCGCTTCGCGCAGGCCAGCTCCGGCCGCGGCCCCACAGAACCCATACCAACATCTTGAATGCTGGCCTGAAATACCCGCGCCGGGGCAGTCCCCTAACGTCTTCCGCGCGGGGCCCACCTGCTCCGGACGAGGTTGACGAGGGCATCGATCTCTTTCGCCGCTGAGCCCTTGACTCGTTCGTCCCACCCCAGCGCCCGGCGGACGTTCGCCAGCACTCTGCGGATTTCCTCCGCTTCAGTGAGCTGTGCCGCATCGGTTCCTTTCAGCGCGGCAGGCAAATCCTTCTGTGAAAGCCCGCCCGCGAGAAGAGGGTAGGTTCGTGTAGCCAACGCCCAGGCTCCCCCGAGTTCGAACCAACACCACGCACTTTTCCTGCTGTTCGGTGTCCACAGGCTGAGGACGCAGGAGGATTGTGTGAGGTGGTCGCGAAGATACCTACTCACATTCACACGCTTCGGGTAGCGGTATTTCCGGTTGTCGTGCGATGTGCAGAGAATGCGTTC
>JAGDMS010000118.1 GCA_017860575.1 Deltaproteobacteria bacterium
TACAAGCGCTCGCCTTGACCGCCGGCTAAGACCACCGCGACCGTGCGTTGCAGCTGCTCGCTTGAGGGTCGCACGATTACCGGGTCCGAATGCGACGGCGCTCGCCGTCTTCGGTCAGCGGTACCCTCGGCGGTGCACAACGCTTGTTCGGCACGCAACCAGTCCTCGCGTTCCTGCCCATGGCCACCACCGCAGGTGAGAAACACCTCGTAGGTGTGCGCTGTGATCTGGTCGTCGTCGGCCCGGTGTTCGTTGGCTGTTGTCCTGTGACCTGTTCCAGGTTTGTCATCGCGCGCGCTCCTTTGCGCCGGCTCTGCCCCAGTTTCCCCGGAGGCCACGGCCCCGGTTTGGGGCTCGGACGGATGCACGTAACGTTCGTCGTGGCCCAAGTGCGGGCATCGCGACGACTGTCAGTGCATTCTGGGCTCTACGTGCAGCTACGTCAACATCCTGTAAGCGTCCAGGAAATTAATGGCAATTCTTCACTTTTGCTCCGTGTAACCGGCTCTGCCTAGAGGAGGAGCCCGGTAGCAGGTGCATCAGCTGAAGCGCGGGATGACCTGCTTGGCAAACAACTCAATCTGACCGATCAGCTCGTCGGCTGGCGCGATCGGAAAGAGCACGTACTTGGCGCAACCAGCCGCCACGTATGCCGCAACCTTCTCGACACATTCCTCAGGCGTCCCGATCGCACAACGCGCCGCCATCGCCTCGGGGGAAAACGGAAAGTTGCTGCCTGCCAGCTGCGCCACGGCGTCTGCACGCTCGCGGCTATGACTGGTATAGGTCAGCAGCAGTATGCCGGCTTCGCCTGGATCGATGGTCCGACCGCGCTCCGCGCCGTAGGCAACGAGACGGTCCATCCCCGCTTTGAACTCCTCGGGTGTTACGAACGATGGGAACCACCCGTCGCCGTACCGGGCCACGCGGCGTAACGCCACGTCCGTGCGTCCGCCAATCCAGATGTCTAGCTTGCCCTTCGCCGGCCGCGGTTCGATGGTGACATCGTCGAAGTGGTAGAATTGCCCATGATGCGTGACCTGTGGCCCGGCCCACAACTTGCGCAGCACTGCCACGCCTTCTTCCAGCCGACCGGCGCGCTCTCCGGCGGAGACACCGCACGCCAAGCAGTCGTTCGGATCGTTGCCCAGCCCGACCGCCATGATCACACGTCCGCAGCCACCGGTGAGGTAATCGAGCGTCGCATAGGTGCGCGCGACCAGGATCGGGTCACGCGCTGGCAGCGTGAGTACGCTGGGGCCCATTTTGATGCGAGTGGTGCGCGCCGCAAACATGGCCATCACACACGCAATATCCAAATGCGGCTGCCGTGACGTGATCCGATCGGACAACCAGATCGAATCGATGCCGAGATCCTCGGCCCGCTCGGCGTACGCGCAAATCGCCTCCGGGCTAGGCAAGCCCGTTTGCCCACCACCGAATCCAATGCCGATCTTGATGCGACTCATGCGAGACTCCTCACAAGCCAGGGCTCGCGGCTCGAGTGGGTGCCTCGCAATCTCGGGGCGCGCCGCGTTCGCCGGTCATCGGCCCACATCGACTCGGATGCCGTGGCGTTCGATGCGCTCTCTGCAGAGCCGTATCTGCTCCTCGTTTCCGGGTGGGATGCCGGGAGCGGGAGCAGGGCGACCGAGCGCGGTATACTTTGCTGCGCCGAACGTGTGGTACGGAAGCAGCGACAGCTTCTCCACCGCCGCTCCCAGGGTGCGAACGTAGCGCGCCAGCTCCTCGATCTCTTCCTCGTCATCGTTAAATTGCGGGACAACCGTCCGCCGCACCCACACCTTGACCCCACCTCTGGCCACGATCTTCTGCAGGTTCTCGAGGATCCGCTCATTCCCCTTCCCGGTCGCGTTCCGATGCCGCGCTGCGTCCGTGTGCTTGAGATCATAGAGGACCAGGTGGGTGTGCGGGAGCAAGACCTCGATCGCCTCCCAGTCGGCATGGCCGGTTGTGTCGAGTGCCGTATGCCAACCTCTGCTTCTGGCCTGCTTGAGCGTCTCCAGCGCAAATTCCCACTGCAACAGCGGCTCGCCTCCGGAGAGCGTAATCCCCCCGCCGGACCTGCGGTAGTAGCTGGCATCCTTCCCCGCGGCCTCGATGACCTGAACCACGCTCATGTAGGTGCCGGTCACCTCGATGGCCCGCGCCCGGCACACCGCCGCACATCGTGTACACTGGTCGCATCGCGCCCAGTCAATACGCCGCCCTCCGCCATCCAGGGCGATCGCGTGCTGCGGGCACACGTCGGCACAGTGCCCCGAGCGGATGCACTTGACATCGCGGGTGATGATTTCCGGATACGGGTGGAGCGCTTCCGGGTTGCAGCACCACCAACAACGCAGCGGGCAGCCCTTCAAGAAGACGGTCGTGCGGATGCCGGGTCCGTCGTGAATCGAGTACCGCTGGACGTTGAAAACAAGGCCCTGGCTATCCCGGGCCGCAGTGGAACGCTCGCTCATGAACACCCGGTCACGCACGCTGTCGACCCGGCCGCCACGAACCACACGCGTGCCTCAAATCAAGCGCTGCTCGGTGCGAGCGATGATCTGGTTCTGACTCTCCGTCGGCAGGTCGACGAAGAAGGCGGAGTAGCCGGCCACGCGCACCTGCAAGTACGTGTACTGCTCGGGATGTGCCTGGGCGGCGCGCAAGAGCGCGCTGTCGATGACGTTGAACTGAATGTGGGGTATCGTGCCCTTTTCGTGCCATTCGCGCAGATACGCCACGAACAGCGCCCGATTTTCCCCTTCCAACGCCTGCGGCAAGAATCTCTGGTTCAGCAACTCGGGATGAAGATACGGAAGCTTGGCGGCCGAGTTGAGGACGGCTGTCGGACCCTGCGTGTCGGCGCCGGTGATCGGCGAGCGGGTGCCGTCGGCGAGCGAGCTGCCGGCGCGCCGGCCATCCGGCGTGGCGCCCGTGCCGAATCCAAAGATGTCGTAACCGACCGCCACACTCCCGCCACAGGTTACCGGGTGTCCCCACTCGTCTTTGACCTGCATCAGGGTATTCTCCACCGCGAGCGTAAGCCTCCTGGCCCACGCATCCGCATACTCGTCGTCATTGCCGTATTTGGGGGCGTGGAGAAAATCCTGTCGCATTTCCTCGTGGCCGACCCAATCCGCGGCCAGGGCTTGGAGCAGTTGCGCCATGGTGTAGCGCCGTTCCTGGAACACCAGCCTCTGAATGGCGGCAAGCGAATCAGCGACATTGATCCGCCCGAAGATATCGATCATGGGCCAGGTGTCGTGCTCTTTCTGCACGCGCGTGAGGTCGAGCCCTTTCTCGATCGGCGCATCGAAGAGGAACGAATTGCAGGGGTCTGGCCAATATTCCATCTGCACGTGCTTCCCGATGTTCCAAATGACGATTCCCGCCTTGGCGTAAAAGAGCAGTCGTTCGAGGAAGAGGTCGAGGATCTCATCTGCGGACGAGAGGTCACAAGGGTCCGTATCTTTCGGCGGCACAATCCAGTCGAGGGGCCCCGGCACGGACTTGCGAAACAGGACCTCCTCCAGCAGCTTGGGAAGATTCAGACAACCGAACTGCTTGTACCCGTCGGAGAACAGGAAGCGGCCTTTGATGTGGTTCACGACACAACCCAGTACGGCGACGTTCTTCGCTTCTGTCGGCGACCACCCCCGCATCAGCGCCCACTTCTCCATGAGCTCTTCACTGAAGAACGCCGGGTGGCCCATGCCCGTGCTCAGCAGATCGATGGCGCGATCCACGATCTCGGGCGCGATATTGCGATGGTAGCGGAAGGCAATCGGCGGCTGGTTGATGCGCAACGTGTCCAGCGCATCCATGATCAAGCGGCTGAGCTCATTCGATGCATCGCGGCCATCTGTCGTGGTGCCGCAAATGTTGGCCGTGAAGAAGAGATCAGCGCCTGTGCGTCCCGCAAACCCCCCGGGCCAGTCGAGTGGGTACCCGGTCTCTTGAATCTTGAGGAACAGACACTCGATCAGCTCCAGGGCCTTGTCCCGGGTGATCCGCCCGGCGTTGAGATCGGCGCTGTAATACGGCCACCAGATCTGGTCGAGGCGCGTGCCGCTGCTGACCCCAAAGACAGCCAAGAAGCGCCCGGTCACCTCGATCATCCAGTAGAATTGCAAGGCTTCATGAAAGGTCCGTGGCGGATGCGCAGGCACCCGGTCCAGGATGGTGGCGATCTCCTCCAACTCGCGCCGGCGCGTGCAATCCGTTTCAGCCCTCGCCTGCTCGCGAGCGACGGCCGCATAGCGCTCGACAAACCGCAAGATGGCCCTGCCGCAGATGGCCATCGCGGTCCAGTTGTGCTTGCGCTCCAGATACTCGCCCGGGGCCATGGCAAACGCTCTAGCGTCCAATTCCCTGAGATTCGCTTCAACCCGGTCCAGCCGGGCCTGCAGGCCACCTCGGTAGAGGGTGTCGAAATCGTAGGCCGGCACCGTTTTCCCGACGTCCAACATGTCGTAGACGATCGGGTTCAGGTCCATGCGCCACTCGAAGTACGGCCGCAACGGCGCCGGCATGGCGCCCTGGAGCCGCGCCAACATGCACTTGTCCTGCCAATAGGGGGCGATCTCGTCGACGATCTCCTTGCGTTCGGCCGGGGTAACCATGGCGGAGAACCCACCGGTGGTCACCGCCTCGGCCACCCAGTGGATGGTCGCTTCGGGATACCAGCGGATTTCGTCGGCTGCGCCATTGGGCTCACCGACGATGAGTTCGCCGGCCTTAATGACGATCGGCATGTGTTCCAAGATCGCCTGCACGGCCTTGGCCCGCCGAAGTACCCAGGGCTCTCCATCGGTCTGCTTGTACGACTCGGTCAGGAGACGTGCCCGGTCCACGTCGACGCGCACGCCCCGGCGGAAGGTGCATTTGGCGAGGCCCATGGTGATGTTCACCCACTCCTTCACTACCGGGGCCTTCCAGCACAGCCCGTCGCGCAGCGCGCGCGTCCGGGGCGTGGAGCCGTACGACTGCGGAGGCGCGGTTGGAGAGACGTGTTCTGCGAGAGACACGCTGACTGCTGTCGGGACCGTTCCCGTCATTTCGCTCCCCTTTTGCCTGAGGATGGTCGCATGCCGTGTGTCCGCGACGCACACAAACCGGATAAACAGCACTCATTCACACCTCGGAACGCAAGTCAATGAAGGGGGCGGGGCCAGCAGCTCAGCCCGGCCGCCAGGCTCCGCTCTGCCTGCTTCAGTCCCGGCTCAAGCCGAAGCTGCATGAGCCGTTGCGAAACCACCTTGCGGCCTCAGTCGTTGCTAAGGCCCGCGTTCCTACCAGCGAAGCTCTTGGACACACTCATCGTGGTCCAACTTCGTGGACTCTCAGGGAAAATCGGGAGCCATGATATACTGGGAGCGATTTGAGATGGTGATAAGGTTGTTCCTTATATGACCATGAGTCTGGTAAATCGCAATCGAGTGTTCGGTTGGGTATTGTTGGTTCGATATATCAGTAAAGCCAATGATCGACATCGGTCGGTTGCAGATGCGATCGCACAGCAAAGCAGGAGCGACGGATGATCCCATTGTTCGATTTCCAGCGTAGGTCGCAGCGCGGCAAGGTCATGAAGGCCCTGGATTTCGACATGGCCTTTGCGATGAAGGTCCGCGAGTTGGTCGCCCGTCACGGCATCGCCTTCGATCGGGACCAGCTCATTGTGGACGACAAGACGGCCGACGCCGTGTTCAACGCCGGGGTGGATTTGCTAGCCGAGATCGGGCTTTACCAGCTCGATACCCAGCGGGTGATCGAGTACACACGCGACGAGATTCTTGCCTTCGCTGCGGAGCGCATGGCCGATCCTGCGCGCGTCACGATGGGTCGCGGCGACGATGAGGTGACGCTGGCCTTCCGCACCGCCGATGAGGAGCGCCCGCCCACTCTCTACGTCGGCGCGGCCGGCGTAATTACCGAAGAGGAATTCGTCCCGAAGATGACAAGCATTGCCCGCGAAAGGCGCATCAAGGGAATGGGGATTGCGGGCGGGATCAGCAAAGTCGGGGACGTCGTACCCGAAGCGGGAACACTCAGCGAAATCGACTGTGCGTTGTGGGAGCAGGAACGACTACGCGAGGTGCTCGAGTCCGTGGGACGCCCGGGATTGAGCCTCGGCCTGCTCTGTACGGCAAGTACGGCCGCCGCGACGATGGCCTGTATCGACGGCGACTTCCGCGGGCCGCACAACACTCACATCGGTATCCACATCATGCCGGAGCAGAAGGTGAACTGGGAACGTTTCATCCTGGCCCACTTCTGCCAGCACCGCGGCATCGTTCCCTGGCAGAGTGCCATGACCATGATCGGCGCGCTCTGCCGCAATGCGGCTGAGGCGGCAGTCGCACTGATTGCGAACATCCTCGGCCACCTGAGCTACGGTCACGGGCCGATCTGCAGCATCTTCCCAACCCACATCAACGGATCCTGGGCAACGCGAGACTGCGCCTGGGCGGTCAGTGGGGCGGCACGGGCTTCCGAACGCAACATCGGACTGGCAATTGGGTGCGTTACACTAGGAAGCATGGAGTGGGCCAACACACCGGTCAACGCAATGCAGGGTGCCGCTCAATGCCTGGTGTATACGAAGAGCGGCATGGCCTACGTCTGGCTTGCGGGGCAGGGTCCTCACGGGGCGGTGCGGTCTGGGGACGTGATGGAGTTCGCCTGCCACCTGAGCCGGAACGAGGCCATGGAACTCGCAAGAAAGATCTACGCCCGGATCGACGAGCTCATGCCGAAGTTCGAGCGCGCAAGCCGCATGCCCACCTACACGGACCTGTACGACCCGGAGACGCTCGAGCCCCGGAAAGAACACGTGGCGGTCTTCGAGCAGGCGCAAGAGGAGCTGGCGAAGCTGGGTGTGGCCCCCAGCTAGCGGAAGCGTGGAGCTGCTGCAGCAGGGGCAAAGACGGCGGCCCAAGGCGAACGACGGTCGAAGCAGCGCCTGACTGCAGCAGCATGACAAGGAGAGGCCGAAATGGACGCCAGTGAGATTGCCCGACTCATAGGGGACCTGGATACTCAAGCGATTCCCGCAGTCGAGAGGGCTCTGCGGGACGGGGAAAGTCCGGTCGATCTCTTGCAGCAGGGGGTGATCCGTGGCCTCGAGATCGTGGGCCAGAAGTTCGAGTCAGGGGACTACTTTCTGCCCGAGTTGATGACGGGCGGCAAAATCACCGAGACCTGCATCGCCCTGATCAATCCCCATCTTCCCCGTGATGGGAGCGCTACGCTCGGGGTCGTTGTGATCGGCGCCGTGCAGGGGGATTTTCACGACCTGGGTTATAGCCTCGTCGCCAAACAGCTCGAGTTGGCGGGATTCGAGGTCCACCAACTCGGCGTGGACGTTCCGCCACTGACATTCATCGACCAGGCGCAAGAGTTCAACGCCGACATCATTGGTCTTTCGGCGTTCCTGATCACGACCATTCCGAAGTGCAAGGTCCTGATCGACTACTTGCGAGACATGGGGCTCCGGGATCGCTTCCGGGTGATCATCGGTGGGGGACAAACCAGCCAAGACGTGGCGGACCAAATGGGTGCCGACGGTTGGGCCCCTAACGCAGTGGAAGCCGTGAGGCTCTGCCGCAACCTGATGGAGCAGCGGCGGGCGGCTGCTTCCGCGTGACAGCAGCGTCGGGGGGGGGGCGGAGGGTGTTGGCGCCGCCGCGCATCAGCATGATACAAGGCGCAAGACGGGCGATGAGGAGCTGAGATGCTGAAGAACGAGAAGATTCTGATCACCGGGCCCACCAGTCAAGTCGCGTTTTCGGTCACACGTGAGCTCGCCAAGCACAATGAGGTCCACGGCCTCGCCCGTTTCAGCAACTCCGGGGACCGGGAGCGTCTGCAGGCCCTGGGTGTCCGCTGCATTGCCGCCGATATGATCCGGGACGATCTCACCCAGGTACCGGAGGACTTCACGTACGTTTTGAATTTCGCGGTACTGAAGAGTGAGAGTTTCGATGATGACCTGGCGGCCAACGCTGAGGGACTTGGGCGGCTGATGTACCGTTGCCGGAAGGCCAAAGCCTTCCTGCATGTCTCGTCCTCCGGCGTATACGAGTACGCCGGCCAGCGCCCATTGAAAGAGACGGATCCCCTGGCGGAAAATCACCGCGTCATCCTGCCGACCTACAGCATTGCCAAGATCGCGGCGGAGGTCATGGCGCGATTCGCGTCGCAGCAGTGGCAGATTCCGACCACGATTGCCCGTTTCAACGTCACCTATGGCGACAACGGCGGCTGGCCGTCGCTTCACCTCGATTGGTTGTTGGCGGGCCAGCCCATTCCTCTTCATCCCGAACGCCCGAACACATTCAGCCCGATTCATGAAGATGATTACATCGCCCTCATCCCCCGCTTACTGGAAGTGGCTACCGTGCCGGCGACGCTCACAAACCTCGGCGGGGAGCCGCTCAGTATCGAAGCATGGTGTGCCTATTTGGGAGAATTGATCGGCGTCAAACCGCAGTTCGTTAGCACCGACAGGGTGCTCCGCAGTCTGGTGTTGGACCTGACGCGCATGCACCAATTGGTTGGCCAAACCCGGGTCGATTGGCACGACGGCTTCCGACGCATGGTGCAGGTGCGCCATCCGGAAGTCGCTCTCCAAGGCTAGCTGCTGGCCCGCGACTATTTGAGCCGTCAAACCGGGCGTGTGGTTGGAACTGAAAGTCGAGGCGTATCTTCCAGTCACGTCTTCGCCCCTGTCAACAGGCGCGCCCCGGGGTGCCCCCGTCCGCTCTCTCAGCGGAACACCGTGCTGTCATCCACACCCATGCGCTTGGCCGGCCGCTTCCGCGAGCGCCCGTTCGCCTGCCGGTTCCTAACGAGCCACGCACCAAAGGCGGGCGGTGCAGCCCACGGTGCATCGCCCAGGAACTCGATGATCGGGGGAATGCGGTACGGCTTCGGATGGCGGCGCCCAGTCTCCCCGTGGCAGACGCTATCCTCGTCAGCGCATAATTCCTGAGCGACGTCCTGCTGCAGCAGCGTTCAAATTGGACTTATCCCCTTTTCTTGCCCGGCGTGCTGGCGCGTTCGCGGTGCTTGACAGCCGTTTTGTCCGCGCCGTATACGGGGCCCCTGCTGTCTGAGACTTAACGCGCGGCGTGGGGGCCTGGGAACGTCTGATACGGGGTCTTATGGCTATTCCTCTGTTGATCCGGACTATACGTCAACCCGGCGATCCAGGCGACGTCACTCGTGCGGATGCTGAACCGCTTCGGACCCGACACCAACTGCCAGTCGCTGCTCGAGCACGACGAAATCTTCGCGGAGTCGCGCGATCCACGGCTGCTGATCATGAGCCGCATCTTCCCACACGGGCTGGCGGCACGCTTCAAACGGATCGTCTGGCGTGATTTCATGAACCGACTGCTCGTCGCGTGTGCGCTCGTGTTCGCGCTCTTCGTCTGTGCCGACGCGCACGCGGAGGACACGGGTAAGAGGAGCAGTTTCTTCGACGGCTTGTTGGACCAGGCAAAAAAGCTCGTCCAGCCGAGTCGGCGTGCGACGCGCGAAGAGTCGACGCAACTCTGGGACGCCTTCCTCACCGGCGTCGCGAAGCGCGCGGCCGGCGAGAGCGCCGACTCGGAACTCCGTGGCGGATTCTTCTCCGCGCTCGTCGACGGGCGCTTCGACGTCATTGCGATGCTGTCGTCGATCGGCGGCGCCACGGCCGATCCGCTGCGGCAGCTCTTCCTGTCGAGCTGGCCGCGCCTGGCCCCGCTCTTCGAACAGCTCGCTAACTCGCTGCCCGGCGACGCAGCGACGCGCTACCGATCGCTGCTCGATGCCGGCAACGCGCTGCGCGACGTCGGCAAGATCGGCGGACAGATCTCGAGCGAACTCTCGTCGCTCGGGCTCACACCCGACACGCTGCGCAAGCTCGCGGGGCTGGTCGGTGTCAAGGATCCACTCTTGTACGACACCGCCGTCGACCCCGAACTGCGCGAGGTCTTCGGTTTCGGCGCCCCGCTCGCGGTGGCCGGCGACCCGCCGCACGTTGCGCACGACCCCCTCGACTGGCTCGTTCCCGCAGTGCATGCCGGCGAGCCGAACGTGGGCGGCGACATCGCGTCGCTCGCGAAGCGCTTGAACGGTTGGGTGCCCAAACGCAACGACGTCGCGGAGTATCTCCCGCTG
This sequence comes from Deltaproteobacteria bacterium, assembly GCA_017860575.1. Taxonomy (GTDB): domain Bacteria; phylum Desulfobacterota; class Binatia; order HRBIN30; family HRBIN30; genus JAGDMS01. The sequence continues at coordinate 10,177 of JAGDMS010000118.1, forward strand.
ATGCGCTCGCTGCTGCACCAAACTGCAGAACAGGCACTCACCGCGAAGCCGCTCGAGCCGGAGTTCCGCGCGCTCTACGACGATCTGGTCCTTGCCACCGCCTGGCAGGAGAGTTGCTGGCGCCAGTTCGTGCGCAACAAGAAGGGCGCCGTGACACCGATCCAATCGGGTGTCGGATCGGTCGGACTGATGCAGATCAACCAGAAGGTGTGGCGCGGCTTTTACGATCTCGGTGGCCTGAATCGCGACGTCGCCTACAACGGCGCCGCCGGCGCCGAGATCCTCCGCCACTACCTGCGCGACTACGCGATCAAGCGGGGCGAACACACGGCGACCGGGCAGGCCGACAACCTCGCCCGGGCCACCTACGCGATGTACAATGGCGGGCCTGGTCACATCCGCCGCTACCGCGAGCCCCGTGAACGCGCGGATCTGAAGGCGATCGACGCGGCGTTCTGGGTGAAGTACCAGGCCGTGAAGGCGGGAGACGAGTTGGGCGTCGAGCGCTGCTACACGGCTTCGGGTTCGGTGCGTTGAGCCAAGAATCGTTCCTCATCGCGCCGGGCCCGGAAAAGGGGACAGGCAGATTTTCTGTCCGTAAGTGGTTGGATTGAATCATGAAGGTCTCGTGCGATCCAGCCTGTCCCCGCTTCGGGGGCGGCCGCGGGGGCGCAGGGTAGACTCGAGGCCGAGCAGAGCCGAGACCGAATGAGTGTGAATCGGCGCCGAAGTTTGACCCCCGTCAGCGACGATCTTTTTGACCGACTTTCCTCTCCGATGGTTGTGGCGCGCTTGCGCCTGGACCGCGTCATCGGCGAGCATCCGGCCTTCGAGGGCGGATGCTCGCCGTGGTCTGCGCCCTTCGAGACGCCGCCAAGTGAGGGTGGCTCCTCACAGGGAACGACCGAAACTTGACGAGCGGATTACGCGCGGCGTATACACGCGACCGCAGCCGGTGGAGAATCCGGGGTTCGGGGTGAGCATCTGATACGCTGATTATGCCGAATCCCCGTTAGGACGCGCGATCGTGCCCGAAGGGCAACAGACAGTGGAGAGGCGGGCGGCGGCGGGTAACCGCCTCCAACAAATGGCGCTGTGGGCGAGTGTCGTTGTCGCCGTGTCCGGGGCGACGACGTTGCTGATCGGCGTCCGGAATTACAACCGCACGGCAGAGGCACAAGTGCAGTTGCTGGCTCTCGGGACCCTGCAGCACTACCTCGACCTCGCGGTCGCGCATCCGGAACTGGCAAGCCGTGACAAGGATCAGCCCGTTGACGCCCAATATGGCTGGTTCGCCGCCCATGCGCTGACTACCGCGCAGACGCTCCGGCTGCTGGTTGCACAGCAGGCCGACTGGCAGCGGTCGATCAACGCCATCATTCGGCAGCATCGAACCTACCTGCGTTCAGGCGCTTTTGTGTGTGAGGACTTCACTCCCGAGTTCGTGCGCTACCTGCGGGACAGGGTCGAGGACCTCAAGTGCGCTCCCGCACCCGATCTCAGATGAGTGTCGAAGCCAGGGCTGCGAGTTGCGGCGACGAGCGTGGGCCTCGGCGGCCCCCCGGCGACGTTGCCGGTCGCACAGGTTGTGGTGACGGGCCGCTAGCGCCGCCCGTCCCGTGTCCGGCATTCGAAGTTCACGGCAGCTGCCGCGCAAGGTCATTTCTCAGGACCGCGCTCCCGAGGGTCATCACGCATTCCCGGTAGGACTTGATCGGGAGTTGGCTTAGGGCCTGAATGATATGGGCCTGTGTGGAGTTCTGCTCCGCGGTGGGGGCCTCCCACTGAACCCTGCCGTCGCCCAGCCACGCTGCGCTATAGACAAACTCCTGAGGAAATAGTGTCGCATGGCTCAGGGCGGCGCCCGGCCGTCCAATGTTGGGAATGTAGCGCCAGCCGAAGGCATTGACCTTGCCCGACTGACGGTTGAGCGCACGCAATTCACCAGCGGTCATCAGCTTGGTCTTCTGGAAGTCCATCCTGAGAAACGCCGACCCCTCATAACTGGCGTTGGTGAACAGTCTATCGCCGAGCTGATGATGGTCTTCGATGTTTGCAAAGATCTTCGGCATGCCGGTCTGCTCACGACCGGTGAGAATGGGCGCGCTCTGGTTTTCCCAGATCACGAGGACATACAGGCCGTCGATGCGTTCCTGGCCATGAGCATACGTCACGGGGACGGCGACGGTGATCAGGTGGTAGCCGCCACCGCTCAGCCAATCCACACCCCGGCACTCGCTGTATTGGATGCTGACGACGGGCTGCGTGATCTCAAAGCCGTCCGGAATATATTCAGCCAGCAAGCCCAGGTCCGTTTCGTAGGCGATCATGAAAGAGGTCACTTCATGGTAAGCGGCTGGTTGCGGCACTCCTGCATACCCGCCAAAGTGCGCGGGCATCATGTAATTCACGTCGTCCAAAAAACGGAACATCGCATCACTCCTTCCACGAGCAGGCGGACCCCACGTGTCGGCTACGGCTTGACGACGAGACGTATCGGGTTGCCTTCCTTCTTGCTGAGCCGCTCCACGCCCCGGGCCACCTCCTCCAAAGGTACCAAGGCCGAGACCGAGCGGGACAAGTCGAGCCGGCCGGAAGCGACGAGACGCACGAGCTGTTCGATGTCGCGCTTGTGGTATCCGTCATGCCCAAGCACGGCATGGTTGTAATAGCCGAACAGGACTGACGGCTCCGTGAGCTGGACCGGTTCCATACACATGCCGATGACGACCGCCCGCCCGAAGCGGCCGAGACAGGACACGGCCTGGTCGAGCGCGCGATTGGTTCCGGCCAGTTCAACCGCCAGGTTCAGCCCGTCATCGCCGGTGAGCCGCATCACCTCTTGCCGGACATCAACCGTGCGCGGGTTCAGGGCGCGGTCCGCCCCGAGCTCCAGCGCCCGCTGACAGGCAGCGTCGTTTGGGTCGACCGCGATGATCAGTCCGGCCCCGGCCAGGCGGGCGATCTGGACCGCGTGTACGCCAAGGCCGCCCACGCCCCAAAGGCCGACCACCTCGCCCAGGCGCAGTCCGCCGCGATGGATGAGCCCGGTGTACGGCGTGGCCACGGCGTCAACGATGAGTGCGGCCTGCTCGATCGGGACGTGCTCGGGGACTGCCGTCAGAAGCGGAAAGGGAACGACAACGTACTCGGCCCAGGCGCCGTCGTACCCTTGTCCCATGGTCTGGGGGTTGAGACACTGTGTGACGTCGCCGCCAGTCACGCAGTGGCGGCAGACACCACACGCCTTCCCAGCCAAGATGACAACACGTTGCCCCGGCTGCCAGAACGGAACTGCGGGGCCTACCCGCTCGATCGTGCCGGCCGCTTCATGTCCGGGGGTGACCTCCGCCAGCGGAGGGGGCGGAAAGGTCCCATCGATCATGTGCACATCCGATAGGCAAATTCCGCAGGCTTCGACGCGAACGAGCACCTCCCCGGCTCCTGGCTGCGGCACAGGAACGTCCTTCAGTATCAGCTCGCGGCTAGCACGGTTGAAGCGAGCCGCGCGCATCGTGGCCTCTGTCATCGTCTCACCTTCCTTCCCATGCGGGAGCCGCGACGATCATGGCCCCCTGTCGGTCCGTTCGGAACAGCCTGCAATCACGGCTTCAGCCGTCCTGCATCGGAGAGAAATGCATGAAGCGCGCCGATGTGACTGGTTGAGTCGTTTGCATAGAAACGCCCTCGTCCATATGCAGCTTTTCGCGGCGGTGCGAATGCGCCCTTCTTCACGTCATCTAAGGAACGCCGCATTGGCCCGCATACTCGGCTGCCACTGGCGGCTCGTTTTTCGGCCGCGGCGAATGTCGTAACGATTGCGGCCCTCGCCTGACGGGCTAGGGGCGGACACAATCACGTGGCAGTTAACCCCGGACATAATCACTGCGCATCCACCGGCACACCCCGGCCAATTGACAGGCCGTTTACCTGCGCCGTATACGGGCGCGGCGCGTCTGAGGACTTGCGCGCCCATCGCGGATGGCGGGAATATCTGATAGTCGGTCTTAGGGCGATTACCCTGTTCATGTGGCCTATCCACTAGTTCCGCAGTACGGCGAGGTAGGAGCAGGAAGATGGCTGCTGGGAAACTCGATGGCAAACGGGCGATCATCACCGGCGCGG
>JAGDMS010000119.1 GCA_017860575.1 Deltaproteobacteria bacterium
CCAATCTATCTGCGCTTCTGGAATGCCACGTATCCACCGGCAAGCTATGCCCTTCTCTGGCCGCTCGTCGGCTGGGGCACCCTCAGGGGGGCGATGCTCGTTTGGGCGTTCACGGCTGCGGCATGCCTCGCGGTGCTGGTCCGGATCTCGGTGACGGCGAGCGGTGCGGAGACCAGACTGGAACGGACCTTGATCGCGCTCGTGCCCCTCGCCATGTACGCAACGGGCGCCACGATCGGCAACGGCCAGATCGCTATCCACGTCACGGCCCTGACGGCAGCCGCGCTCGTCTGCCTTCACCCGGAGGGCTGGCTTACGTCCCGGGGTCTACTTGCCGCACTCTTCTTCCTCGGCGCGCTCGTGAAGCCCGTACTTTCGGCTCCGTTCTTCTGGATCGTTCTCTTCGTCCCGGGGACGCTGTGGCCCGCAATACTCGTGCTCCTGGGCTACGCCCTCGTGACCTTCTTCTCCGCGTCTTTCCAGAGCGGTAGTCTCGTGTCGCTGTTCAGTGAGTGGCTGAGGCGTGGCGTGGCCATGGGGGCCGGCAGAGGTGAATCCAACCTGCACATCTGGATGTCGACGCTGGGCTTCGAACGCTGGATCCTGCCTGCGTCGCTGGTCGTACTTGGCCTCCTTGGATTTTGGGTGGCCCGGAACCGTCGCGGAGATGTCTGGGTTCTCGCAGGGGTCACCGCCATCGCCGCACGATTCTGGGCGTATCACCGCTGGTATGACGACCTCCTGCTCCTCCTCCCCATGGTCGCACTGTTTCGCCTTGCGAAGACATCGCCCCGAGGCGAGACGAGGGGCCCGTGGGCCGGTGTCCTGTTTGCCCTCACCCTGGCCTCAACCCTGGCACCCGGCGGGCTGTACCTGCTGCCCGCACGCTGGCGACAGGCATATCTGCTGAGCCAGACGGCAATCTGGGCCAGTGCGCTGGTGTTCCTGGTGTCCGTAGTGAGGGGCAAGGAGAGATACGGGACAGGTCCGAGCTGACAGCGACAAGGGTTAGCAAGGTCCTGCCGCAGCGGCAGACCAAGCGGGGCTCGGTCTCGTCCGACATTCGCTATAAAGCACCCTCGTCCCTCGCTTCCGTAACCGTTGACCCCGCCAGGTCCGTCTTGACTTCATCCGGCCCGGAGCCAATAAGGATCCCACCATGTACAACGCGGGTGGTCGAACTTGATGCGCGTTGCGCTCGCGGGTTTGGCCGCGGCGTTCCTGCTGATTGTCGGGATCCTCTGCTGGTCGAAGTTCGAACGCCACGGTCCTCGGGTGTCGACATCGGCGGCAATCCAGGTCCTCGGCCGATCGACGCCACTGGATTTTGACGTCCAGAGCGATGCGCCGGGGCTGCGCTCGGTCACAGTGCGTTTACAATCCGGCGGCACAACGTACGACCTGCTGAGTGAAAGCTTCCCCGCGGTCAGCTGGTGGCGTAGCGGCGTCCTGCAGAAGCGGCTGCACGTCGAGCCCGATCTGGTGGCGCTGAAGGTACCCGAGGGTGCGGCGACCATCGACGTCTCCGTCGAAACCTACGCCTGGCACCTGTTGCCGGTCTCGCACACACCGCGGCTGACCGTACCGGTGACAATCGATCTTACCCCGCCGAAGGTCGAACCACTCACGACGCAGCATTATGTCCGGCTCGGCGGCATGGATGTGGCCGTCTTCCGCCAGTCCCCCGACACGGTCCGCAGCGGCGTCCAGGTCGACAAGTACTTCTTCCCGGCTCGGACGGGATTGTTTACCGATGCCGGCGTCGCCCTGGTATTCTTCGCCGTCCCCCAGGACCTGGCGCCCGACGTGCGGCCGCGCTTGTTCGCCGCCGACGCGGCCGGAAACCAACGGGAGATGTATCTGCCCTGCGAGATCAAGCCGCGCCACTTTGCGGAGCGGACGTTGGCGATCGATGACGACTTCCTCAGCCGCAAGGTGCCGGAGATCGCGCACGAAAGCGGCATGCCGGTCAGCGGGGATCTGGTCCAGGACTACCTCCGCATCAACCGCGACCTGCGCCAGCAAAACGACGCCCGCATTCGCCAGGTGACGGCGCACCCGGCGGCGCAGCCGTTGTGGGACGGCGCGTTTCGGCGGCAGTCGAACGCCGCACCGCTCAGTTCGTTCGCGGATCGACGCACCTACACCTACCACGGCGACGTCATCGATCATCAGACGCACCTTGGATACGATCTGGCCTCGCTGAAACTGAGTCCGGTTGAAGCCGCTCAGAACGGCGTCGTCGTCTTTGCCGAGAATCTTGGCATCTACGGCAATACCGTCATTGTGGATCATGGGCTTGGGATCTTCACGCTGTACGGCCACCTCAGCGCGATCGCCGTGCAGCCGGGCGAGCACGTGAAGACCGGCCAGACCCTCGGGCAGACCGGTGAAACCGGGCTGGCCGGTGGCGATCATCTGCATTTCTCGGTACTCTTGTCGGGCGTGCAGGTGGACCCGGTGGAGTGGTGGGATCCCCACTGGCTGCGCGACCGTGTCACCGCCAAACTGACCATGTTCCCGCGGGCAGCCACACCAGCCGGAGCCGAGCACAACGATGAGCAAGCCAGACCACGAGACTCAACTCCGCCGCGGTGAAGAACAGCTCGCAGCGTGGGGCGTAGCCGCGAATGCCGGACTCGACGCCCTGCGGGCCGTGACCGGTCGCGATGCCGCTGCCGATCTCGCCATTGCCGCCCGCCTTGGCTCGTGCGCCGACCCAGGGAGTGTCGAGCTGCTACTGGCTCTGGAGGGGGCGACGCGCGACAAGCTGGTGCGTAAAGAGATTCGCCGCTCCCTTTACCGCTTGGAGCGCCGCGGCCTGCAAGCGCCGCCGGTGGCCGTCAAGCCGGCGCTGGTCGTTACCGCTCCCTTGCTGGAGGGATATCTGTCCGCCGTCGACGGCGGCGGCGACCAGTTGGTGTGGCTTGCCAAGCCGCGGCCTGGTGGAGTGGCCCATGTCTTCGCGGTGATCAACGACCCGGACGGCCTGCGTGAAGTCGACCTCTCCGAAACGACCCGCAAGGCGTTGCGTCAGGCGCGCGAGCAGTTGCTGGAACGGCACGAGCTCCGCCTGGTGGAGGCGGATTGGCGCTACTGTGACTACGTCATCGACCGGGCCTTCCGCTGGGCGACCGAAAAGGGCAAGCCGATCAGCGGCGATTACCCGGGGATACGCGCGCAGCTGATCAAGCAGCCGGTGACGCCGATGGCGCCGCTGATCCTCGCGCATCTGGACGCCGACGCGGTGCGGCTCGAGGAACAGTTGGTCGCAGAATCGGCGCGCCTGCTCGACGAAAAGGAGTTCCGCACCTGGTTCTTCGATCGCGCCGCATTGCAGTCGTACCTCGACGAGGTGCTCGATGCCAAGCGCAGCCCGTTGATTCTGGCCCCGACGCATCAGCAGGAACGGGCCGGCAGCGTCGGGGATCGTGCCGTGGAGGAATTGTTCGGCGGTGAGAAGCGCGCCAGCTGGGTGCGTCGCCTGGAGGAAATGGCGTATTTCTTCTACGCGACCCGGCGGCCGCAGCAGGCGAAATCCGCCTTGGCGGTCGCGTTGGCGCTCGATGCCAGCAGCCACGGCGGTCGCGAGATTGGCTTCTGCGAACAGCTCACGCGCACCAGCTTGGCCGCCTTTGTACAGATGGAAGAACAACGTCGCGCCGAGGAGTCCAAGAGCTCGTTGGTGCTGACGCCGCAGGAGGCCGCCGAGGAAGCGCAGCGGATGCGCCGGTAACCGATTCGGCAGGATTCTGGACCGGTGCGCGCACGCAGCGCCATCTGCGGCAGCCGGCAGTGACTTGTGAACCGACCACTCCTCACGAAAATCGCGCTCAGCACCGCCCTGGCGGCGGTCTTCCTGTACCTCGCCTGTCGCAACGTCCCGCTCGCGGAACTCGAAGCGGCACTGGCGCGCTTCGACCCGCGCTGGCTCATCCCGGCGTTCGCGATCAGCCTGACCCTGCAGGTCTTCCGCGCCTGGCGCTGGCAGCTCGAGCTGCGGCCGTTGCAGCGCATTGGTCTCGGCCAGTTGTGGGTGGTCACCAGCATCGCGTACATGGCCATCAATCTGCTGCCCGTGCGGCTCGGCGAATTCGTGCGTCCGTGGCTGCTGTCTCGGCGTTCGCGCGTGTCCTTCTCGAACGTCGTCGGGAACCTGGTCATCGAGAAGACGATGGATTCGGTCGTGATCGTGTTTTACATCCTGGTCGGGCTGCTGACGACCGCCAATCTACCATCGTGGGTCCGTCGCGGCGCGATCTTTCCCGCGGTTGCCGCCGCAGCGATCGTCATGCTGGTCGTGATGTTGTTTTGGAAGGGCGAGCCGTTTGTTGATCGCTGGGTTGCCCGCGTGCTGCCGGAACGCGCGGCGGCTACCCTCACGCGGGTGACGCGCGCCCTGATCGAGGGCATGCGCATCCTGCCCAACCGGCAACTGCTCACCGCCGTGTTCCTGGTCTCGCTGACCCTGTGGTTCTTACCGATTCTCTCCAGTTACGTGATTATACGCGCGTTCGCTTTTCCCGTCCCGTTTAGCGCGGCGCTGATCGTTTTCATCTTCATCGGATTCGGGACGGCGCTGCCGAACGCACCCGGCATGATCGGCACCTTCCAGTGGGCCTGCGTCCTTGCGCTGGAACTCTTCGGTGTCAGCAAACCCGATGCGTTGGCCTACGGTCTGGTACTCAACGCCATTCAGCTCTTCTCGTTGGTTGCGCAAGGTCTCGTGGCCCTGCCATTGGCCGGCGTGGGCCTGGCGGATATACGCCAAGCACGCAGCGAGTTGTCCGCGGAGATCTGAACGGGGACGAAGGGGACAGTCCCCCAGGGGACTGTCCCCAATTGGCGGTTCAACTCCCCGGCGCCGGGCTCGCTGCGAGGCGCTCCGCGAGGATGCGGACGAGCGTGGCATGCAGCCGGCCGTTGGACGCCAGCGTTTGCGTGCCGAACAGCGCCAACGGGCCGCCACTGAAATCGGACAGCGTTCCGCCGGCCTCGGCCACAATGAGCGCGCCGGCTGCCATGTCCCAGGGCTTGAGTTTCCATTCCCAGAAGCCGTCGAGCCGGCCGCAGGCGACGTAACAGAGATCCAACGCCGCCGAACCGGCGCGCCGCACGCCCTGGGCGCGGCGCATGACGTCGGCGAGAAAGCCGAGGTAGAAGTCGAGGTACTCACGACGATCGTAGGGAAAGCCGGTGCCAACCAGCGCCTGTTCGAGTTCGTTCACCGCGGAGACGTGGATCGGCTGGCCGTTCAATGTGGCACCTCCTCCACGGCGTGCCCAAAACGTCTCGTGCCGCACCGGGTCGTGCACTACGCCGAGCAGCACCTCGCGGCCGCGCGCCAGCGCCAACGACAGGGCGAAATGCGGGTGCGTGTGCGCAAAGTTCGTGGTTCCGTCGAGCGGGTCGACGTACCACACGTAGCGGTCTTCCGGCGGGGGCTGCAGGACGGAACCGGCCGAGGCTTCTTCGGCCACGATGAGGTGATCCGGGAACGCGCGACGCAGCGTCTCGGTCACGAGCGCTTCGATCTCGCGATCTGTCTCGGTGACAATGTCGATCGCGCCCTTATGCTCAATGACCTGGCTCTGGCCCCAGGCAACCTCAAGACGGGCCCCGGCGGCGGCGACGACGTCGCGGCACACGCGTTCAAACACATCCATCGGCTATCAGTCCCACAACGCTGGTACCGGAGCAAGGCGTGGGCCGGCTCCGCCTCGGGTCGCGGGCAGCCCCCTGCCTGGAGCCGGCGTCAGGGTGAGCGGACCTCCCTTCGTCAACAGGCTGCTACCGCAGCAGCCGACGCACCGTTTCGCGGACGTCCTGCGCGCGGACGACCTCCCCGATCATCGCCACGGCATCGGCGCCCGCGGCCAGCACGTCCGCCATGGTCCGCGCGGTGATGCCGCCGATAGCGACAAGTGGGAGTGCATCGCGACGGAGCCGGCGCAACCCCTCCAGTCCCTGCACCGGGTCCGGCCGCGCTTTGCTCGTGGTCGGGAAAATAGGGCCGAACCCGATGTAGGTGGCGACGCCCGCGCGCACAGCGGCCTCGACCTGATCGGCGTTGTGCGTCGACCACCCGATGATCTTGTTCGGCCCGAGGATCTGTCGGGCGGCTACCACCGGCAGATCGTCCTGCCCCAGATGCACGCCGGCGGCATCGATCAGTTGGGCAATATCGCAGCGGTCATTGATGATGAGGAGCGCCCCAGCGCGATCCGTGGCCATCTTTACCGCGCGCGCGATCGCAACGTAGTGGCCGGTGGGCGCGTCCTTGACGCGCAACTGCAACAGGCGCGCGCCAGCGTCGAGCATGGCCTGCGCCAGCTCGACGTGAGAGAGGTGGGGATCACCCAGCGTGTCGACGATCGGGTAGAGCCGATGCGGGAAGGAAAAGCGCGGAGATCGCATATCGCCTATCATGGCTCCGCCGCTGACGGCGTACGAGGGTAGGCCCACACGACAGCCGAGATCACTCTGCGTCGCCGGAGCGCCGCGTCGGCGTGATCTTCAGTTGGGTGATCTTCTTGTGCAGGGTGTTCCGGTTGATCCCGAGCAGGGCGGCGGCCTTGAGCTGGTTGCCCTGCGTCCGCTCCAATGTGAGTTCGATGAGGGGCCGCTCGATGCGTTCCATGATGAGGGGGTACAGATTGGTCAACTCCACGTCGCGGGTCTGCCGGAAATACTCCTTCAGCTTCAGGCGCACCACGTCCTCGAGCGAAAGATCGTCATGTGTGATGGTTGCGGCTTCGTGCGTGGCCAGGGCGAGATCGCGCGGCATGAGCGTGGGACCGGGAGCCAGCACGGCGGCACGCACCAGCGTGTTTTCCAACTCGCGAACGTTCCCCGGCCATTCGTGCGCGTTGAGAATGGCCCGCGCTTCCGGAGAAATTCCCGTGATGTTCGTGCTCATCTCCCGGTTGATCTTGGTGATGAAGTAATTCACCAAGTCCGGGATGTCGCCCCGCCGCTGGCGCAACGGCGGCACCGTGATCGGCACCACCCGCAGACGGAAGTAGAGGTCTTCGCGAAATCGACCCTGCTTCACGGCGCGTTCGAGATCCTGGTTGGTGGCCGCGATCAGGCGGCAGTCGACCTTCAGCACCTCCCGCCCGCCAACGCGGGTCAGTTCGCGCTCCTGCACCACCCGCAAGAGCTTGGCCTGCAGTTCCAGCGGCATGTCGCCGACCTCGTCCAGGAACAAGGTGCCCCCGTGGGCCACTTCGAACATGCCGGCGCGCTGTTCGGTGGCGCCGGTGAAGGCGCCGCGCTCGTGGCCGAACAACTCGCTTTCCAGCAGATCACGTGGCACCGCCGAGCAGTTGAGCGCGACGAACGGGGCGCTCCAGCGCGGCGAGTGCGAATGGATGGCACGCGCTATCAGTTCTTTGCCCGTGCCGCTCTCCCCCTGAATCAAGACCGTGGCATCGGTTGGCGCAACGCGGCCGATGGTCTTGAAGATCTCCTGCATGGCGGGCGTTGTCCCGATGATCTCCACTCCCAGCTCGAACCGGCGGCGTGTCTGTTCCTCCAGCCGCGTCAACTCCGAAGCCTGGCGCCGCATTTCGAGCACCCGCTGCACCAGCAGCCGCACCTCTTCGATATCGAACGGCTTGGTGAGGTAATCGTAGGCGCCGCGTTTCATGGCTTCGATGGCATTGGCCATGGTGTTCTGCGCCGTGATGATCACGATCGGGGTTGGCAATCCGGCGTCGCGAACCTTGGACAGCAACTCCAACCCGTCGAGCCCCGGCATCTTGATATCCACCAGAGCCAAATCGAAGTGGTTTTGCGATAGCTTCTGCAGCGCCGCATCGCCATTGTCGACCTGTTCCACGCTGTGGCCGTCGCCGGCCAGGGTGGTCTGCAGGACCCAGCGGATCGACTCCTCGTCGTCCGCGACCAAAATTCGGCCAATGAGCGTCGTCATGTGTGCACCACCGGCAAGGTCACGGTCACCACGGCGCCCCCGCCGCGTCGGTTCTCCGCATGAATGTCGCCGCCGTGGACCGCGACGATGCGCTCGCAGATCGCCAGGCCCAAACCACTGCCGCGCGGCTTGGTGGTGAAAAACGGCTCGAAAATCCGCTCCGGATCGACGGTGCCGAAGCCGGGGCCGGTATCAGCCAACTCGACACGCAGGAATTTCCCCAGCGGCTGCGGCCCCGGCGGGCTCCCGGCGCCAGTCGTACTTGCTGCGGCAGCGGGCTGCACGCCCCGCCGCCGGATGATGTAGAAGTCGGTCTCCATCCGCGTCGTGAGCGTCAGCGTGCCACCGTCAGGCATCGCTTCGATCGCGTTCTTGAGCAGGTTGAGAAAGACATGCGTCAACTGAGCTTCCTCGCCGCGCACATCGGGTAGGCTGGGGTCGATCTGCAGGCGAACGGCGATGTGCCTCGCACCCAGTTCGGTGGCCATCAACATCAGCACCTCGCGCAGGACTTTGTGGATGTTCACCGCGACCAGCGTCGGCGTCGGGGGAGCGCCGAGCGTCAGCAACTGTTCGACGAGCCGGCTCAAGCGATCGATCTCGCGGATCATGACGCCGGTGTACTCTGCCACCTCCGGTTGGTCGGCGCAGCGTTTGGCAAGCAACTGGGCCGCGCCCTTGATGCCGCCGAGCGGATTCTTCACCTCGTGCGCCAGCCCGGCCACGAGCCCACCTAGACGCGCCAGGGTCTCGTTGCGACGGGATTCGTCCTCCAGCTTCTTCTGGTAGCTGAGATCCTGGATGACCAAGGCAGTTCCTTGAATCTGCCCTGCCGGCCCCCAGACCGGCGAGCAACTCAGGCGCACCGGCACCGGCCGCTGACGGGCGAAAAAGGTTTCTTCCCCGCACGATTGATTCTGGGCCAGGGTGCGGGTACGCCGCACCATATCCGCCACCACGGGCGTAGCGGCAAAAACATCGGCGCACGGCCGCCGCAGGACCTGTGCTTCGGCAAGGCCAGTGAGTTGCTCCGCGGCCGGATTGAACATGGTGATACGGTCATCTTCGTCCGTCAGGACAACCGCGTCGGCCAGACAAGCCAGCACATTTTCGAGCGAATCGGGGCCCCGCCGTATGGCGGACGCCACCGCTTGTGGCCGTTTCCGTCTCTGCCGCGCCGCAAGCATCGACGGATCCTAACACACGGCCACGCCTCCGGAAACCGGCCGGAAGGAAACCCATCCGCGTTGACAACAGCGCGCCGCACGCGTTAGCGTACTGTCCCTCATGATCAGTGTTCGGAGCGCTATCGAGGTGATTGTGGGTGATGTACGCCCGCTCGGCAGCGAGCGCATTGCGTTGCCACAAGCCCTCGGCCGCGTGTTGGCCGGTTCCATCCAAGCGACCCGCGACGTGCCGCCGTTTCGCAATGCGGCGATGGACGGTTACGCGGTGCGCGCCGCGGATGTGACGGCAGCGACGGCGGAAACGCCGGTGAACCTACGCGTGCTTGAGACCGTTGGGGCTGGCAGCATTCCCAGCCGGAGCGTGACGGCGGGCACTGCGATCAAGATCATGACCGGCTCGCCCATGCCCGAAGGAGCCGATGCGGTCGTACGGGTGGAAGATACCCACGAAGAGCTGGGCACCGTACACGTCCGGTTCCCCACACCGGCGGGAGCCCATGTGCGGCATCCGGGCGAAGACATGCGGTGCGGCGACACGGTACTGGAGCCCGGCCGCGCACTGCGTCCAGCGGACATCGGACTGCTTGCCTCCCTCGGCGTCGCCGTCGTCGCGGTGCGACGGCGCCCGACGGTTGCTATTCTCGCCACCGGCGACGAACTGGTTGAACTCGGACAGCCACTGGCCCCCGGCCAAATTGTCAACAGCAATGCGTACACGCTGGCGGCCGCGGTCAAAGAGGCCGGCGCACTCCCGCGCGTGCTCGGCATCGTCCGCGACACCCCCGCGGCGACCCGCGATGCCTTTGCCGAAGCGTTTCTGGCCGACGTGGTGCTTTCCACCGGCGGCGTGTCCATGGGCGCCTTTGATCTCGTGCGCCAGACCCTGGCGGACCTCGGTGTCGCGGAGCGTTTCTGGAAAGTGGCACAAAGACCGGGAAAGCCGCTGACCTTCGGCGTGCGCAACGGCACGCCGGTCTTCGGGTTGCCGGGGAACCCGGTGTCCTCCCTGGTCTGTTTCTACCTGTATGTCCGTCCAGCCCTGCGCGCCATGCTGGGACTCACCGGCCTGCATCTGCCCGTGGTCAGTGCGACCGCAGCCGAGAGCGTGCGCACGGCCGAGGGCTTGACCGAATTTGTCCGCTGTACGCTGGACGGCGAGCCCGGCGCCTACCGCGTGCGTCCCACCGGCTCACAAGGCTCGCACGTGTTGCGCTCGTTGTCTCTGGGCGAAGCCCTGCTGATCTCCCCACCCGAGGTCGGCACCATCGCGTCTGGCAGCGCCGTCCGCGTCATGCTGCTCGGCGCCGACGGCGTCCCCACCCCGCCCGTGTGATTTCAGCTCGCTGCGGTGGGGGAGGGCGGCGCCGGCGCTGCCGCGGGGCGCTTGCGACGGCGCCAGGAAAATTGCACCAGCAGTGTGACCGCCGCGCCCAGTACCGCCGACACCAGGATGAGCAGTGTCTTCGAAACGAACACGGATTCGAAGAACAGAAACTTGAATTGCACCGGCTGGCTGTTTTGCACGAAGACGACGACGAGGAGGACGAACGCGACGATCGCAGCGATGAGTTTTGTTTTGCCCATGGGTTGAATCACGCCTCCGCGGACCACGACCGAGCAAAGGAGACTGCTGTCGAGACGTGATCCTTCGCAACCTCGCGCGTGGCCGCACTGTAAGGTGAGGCCACCGCGATGCCTCTGTCCGACCTATTCGTCGCTCTCTTCGCCGCCGCCCTCGGCCTCGTCGAGCATTTCATCGAAGTCTTCGCCACCGAGGTCCTCGCCCATCTCTTTGCCCATCTTGCGCATCCAGCGCGACACGCTCTTCGGGTCGTCTTCATCGAGCCCGCCCAGATTGCTCGGATCGGCCAGCGCCTCCATACGGGCCTCATCCGACTTGGGCATGGCGAAGCGGGACATCAGGCGGTCGGCGGAACGGCTGCCGCACTTTTCGCAACGGACGGTCGGCGTCTCTGAGACACGCAACGTCAACACGGAGAAGCGCTTCCCGCACTTGCGGCAGCGGTACTCGTAGATTGGCATCCCCTGATCCTCCTGCCAGCTCTATGTGTATCAAAACGCCCCCCGCCGGCAAGCCGTGGGCAGATTACTTCAGTGCCTTACTCGAAAATCCGCGGTCGGTGAACACCAGCAACGAGCGCCGGCCATTCACGACGGTCTCCAGCGCCACGTCGTGCTGCCACAGACGGTGGAGATAGGAGAGCGTTTTCTCCGCGTACTCCAGGTGCAGGTCGCGTCCGTCGTGCGCGTGTACGAGGTACAGTGTCCGAGTGTGGTTATAGTCGGCGTCCTGGACGTGGATGACCGGGATGCCTCGCATGCCGACGTTCTTCAGGAGCGTTTCCTTGACGTCGCGCCAACCGTCCTTGTCGGGCACCTTCGTGATGACGATATCTTCGCCCTTGGGCTCGTATGCGAACAGATGAAGCTCCCGCATGAGTGTCTCCGTCAAGTGGCGGCGGAGAAAGGAGACGTCGCGGTCGGCTTCGCGGACCTCAAACAGCTGCTGTGTCCCGGTGGGTCGGGTGGGCCCAAGCGCCTCGGCTTCCTCGGAAGTGGGTTCGTCGTACCGGCGGCGGAGGTCCTCCCAGAGTCGCAGACCGACGTGGTACGGATTGAGCCCCTGCGGGAAGGGCCGCACCACTTGATTGTGGCGCACAATGAACTCGAGCTGCATTTCCGCTGGCAGACGGAGGTTGTCGAGGATGCGCTTGTGCCAGTAAGTGGCCCATCCCTCGTTCATGATCTTGGTTTCGATCTGCGGGATGAAATACTGGGCTTCCTCATGCACGATGGTGAGCAGGTCCTTCTCCCAATCCCCCAAGTAGCGATTGTGGTCGCGAATGAACAGGAGCAGATCCGCGTCCGGCACGAGCGGGACCCGGCGGAGGTCGGGTTCGACGTACGCCCGGCGGCGATGGATGGACTGAAAGGGGTCGTCCGGCGGCTGGGCCGCCTCCAGCACCTGCTGTCGCTCCTCTTCCGCCGTCCTTTTGCGCACCGCGAGATTACGGCGGCACTGCAGGGAGACGGCGTGGGCAGCGTCGAGAAGGTGTTCCACCCTTTCGATGCCGATACTCGGGTCCTCGATGTAGGCACGGACCCGGCTGCCGTGAGCCTTGAAGCTTCCGAGGGTGAACTCCGGACGGGTCGATCGGAAGTTGAAATTGTTCTTGAAAAAATCGTTGTGCCCGTACACGTGCGCAATGGTGAGGATCTGGAGCAACAATGAGTTGTCGCGCATGAGATAGGCCAGCGCCGGGTTCGCGTTTATGACCATCTCGTACGGCAGCCCCGAGACGCCGTAGTCGTAGAGGGTCTTCAACTTCTCGTAGGCCTTGCCGTAGGACCAGTGTGGGTAGTGCGATGGCATGCCCGAATACGCCATGTAGCCGAGCATCTGGTTGTGGTCGCACAGCTCGAATTCCTGCGGAAAGCAGTCCAGGCCGAACGCCTGCACCTGTTCCCGAATCCTGGCGTCCCACTCCCCGAGGACCTTGATGTCGTAGACGGTGGCCACCGGCATGCCTCACGACGCCGTCTGGCGCTCCTTCGCCAGAAAAGCCCTGAAGCTCGGCCAGACATCCTCCTTGCGTTCGATGAGGACGGTCTGGAAGTTGTCGGCTTCCAGGCGGCGAAAAATGTTCAGCATCGAGGTTTCGTAGTAGCGCGAGCCCAACGGCTTGATCTCACCGTAGCCGAACAGGTTGCAGATCTCCGCCAACTCGCGGGCAGAGCGCAGCGCCAGTTGGTTGTCGGAATCGAAATTGTCGCCGTCGGAACAGTGGAAGGCATAGATGTTCCACAGGGAAGGATGGTAGCGCGCGGCAATGACCTCCAACGCCTTCTGATACCCGGACGAGATGAACGTGCCGCCCGATTCTCCGCGGTGGAAGAATTCCTCTTCGGTAACCTCGCGCGCCTGTGTGTGGTGCGCGATGAAGACGATCTCGACATTCTGGTACCTGGTCACCAGAAACTGGTAGAGCAAGAAGAAGAAGCTCCGCGCCAAGTACTTCTTCATCGTGTCCATGGAACCGGAGGTATCCATGATGCACAGGACGACGGCGTTCGATTCGCGCTTGAGATCGGTCACCACGTGGCGGTAGGTCAGATCGTCCTGGTGGAAAGGGAAGCGGCCACGGTCGTCGCGCGGATGGTCGGGCACGTGACGGGATGCCAAGCGCCGCTTGACCTTGGCTCTGACCGTCCGGCGTTTGTCCAGCCGTACCCGCAGCCCCACCTGACGGTACCCTTTGCGGCGGCTCGTCCGTTCCGCAGCGAGCTCACGCAGCCTTTTACGTTCGAGGTCGGGGAGTTCGAGGTCCTCGAACATGATCTCGATGAGTTCCTCCAAGGTGACGTCGGTCTCGTAGTAGTCGACCCCGGGCTGGTCGCCGGCACGGTCCTGGCCTGTCTGGCCGCTGCCCTCGGCCTTCCCGATGACTTGGCCGCGTTCGACATCGCCGGCTCCTTGGGCAACGCCGGGCGCATTGTCACCGTAGACGAACCGGTATTCTTTGATGCCGCGGATCGGCACCTTGATGATGCGTTCGCGATCCTTCCCGATGATCGATTCCTCGGCGATGATGTCGGCAATGTTCTCGCGAATCGACTGCCGCACCTTCTGACGATGGCGCAGCCGATCGCCGGCGGAGCGATCGCTGCGCCCCGCGTCAACGGCCCGAAAGGGCCGAAAAACGGTCTCGGAGGTGGCCATGCATCATCCCCGCAGCATCGCGCGCCACAGTTACGCGGCCGTTCACCGGAGCGCGCCGCCGCACACCGTGCCGCTCAATCCTTCCACAAGTTGTTGGCGGCATACTTCAGCACGACGTCAACGCAGCTCTCGCAATAGCCATTCTCCAGTAGGCTCTTGACCATGGCGTTGTATTTGCCGGTCTGCTCCTCGTCGCGGGTGCGCGCTTTGGTGATGATGCGACTGATGTCGCGCACAGAAGTCATCAGTCGTTTTTCGATCGCCTCCTTGAGCGGCTCGTAGCTCCGATAACTCACGCGCTCCCCGCGGCGGCTGGCGGCCCACAGGTAGGCAATCACCTCCTGCCGGAAGCCCTCGGCCGCCGAGCCGATGACGGCGATCTGCTCCTCGATCGATTTCAGGAA
>JAGDMS010000313.1 GCA_017860575.1 Deltaproteobacteria bacterium
CCAATCTCGAGGAGGCATGTGCGTGAAAATCCCGTTGCAGCAAATCGTTGTAGACGAGGGACACCGGATCCGGAAGGAGGCGGGGGATCTGACCTCCCTGATCGCGTCCATCCAGAAGGTCGGGCTGCTCAATCCCATCGTGGTGACGGCGGACTACCGTCTGGTGGCCGGCTTCCGACGTCTGAGCGCGTGCCGGCACCTCGGCTGGACCGAGATCGAGGCGAACGTCGTGCCATACAAGGACGATCCGCTCCTGCTCCTGGATGCGGAGGTGGCGGAAAACCTGATGCGGAAGGATTTCACGGCCGAAGAGATCATGGCGATCGAGCAACGCCGCCAGGAGATCATGCGGATGATGCGGGGCACTATCTTGCAGCGGTTCTGGCGTTGGCTGAGAAGTTTGTGGGCGAAGGTCACCGGGAGGAGGTAGTGGAGAGGCACGAAGGGCACAACAGCCGTACGATCGGGCGGAATCTCGAATGAATTCGTGGAGCGAGTTCCACATCGGCGACGTGCGCGTCAGGCCCAACATCGTGTTGGCGCCGATGTCCGGCATTACGGACTCGGCTTTCCGATCGATCATCAAGGACGCCAACCCCGGCGCCGTTGGGCTGGTGGTGTCGGAGCTGATCAGCGTCGAGGGCCTCAGCCGGCAGGAACGCAAGAGCCTGCGTATCCTGCGCTCGGTGGCAAGTGAACAGCCGCTCGCGGTGCAGTTGTTCGGGTGGGAGCCTGAGCGCATGGCGGAGGCGGCCCGGGTAGCGGCCGACCAGGGCGCGGCGATCATCGACATCAATTGCGGCTGCCCCGTGCCCAAGGTCGTCAAGCGCGGCGGCGGCGCGGAGCTCATGCGGCAAACCGAACGCCTGCGCCTGGCGCTGCGTGCGGTGCGCGGCGCGGTGTCCGTGCCGGTGACGGTGAAGATCCGTGCGGGATGGGATGATCGCTCGCGCAATGCCGTGGAGATCGCACGCCTGCTGGAGGCGGAGGGGGCCGCGATGGTGGCCATCCACGGGCGGACCCGGAAACAGCTGTACAGTGGGCAGTGTGATTGGGAACTGATTCAGGCGGTGAAAGCGTCGGTGCGCATTCCGGTGGTCGGTAGCGGGGACATTGACTCGGCCGAATTGGCGCTGCGACGGCTGGAAGAGACCGGCGTCGACGGCGTGATGATCGGCCGTGCCTCGTTGAGCAACCCGTGGATCTTCCAGCAGGTCGCGGCGCTGCGCACCGGCCGGCCCGTGCGTGTGCCGACCGAACAAGAGGCGCATGCGCTGCTGATCACACTGGTGGAGCGCCTGGCGGCGCAAGTGCATCCGCTGGTGGCGCTCGGCCGCGCGCGTGGCCTCGTCTGCCGCATGACCAAGGGCGTGTGCGGCGGCCCGGCGTTGCGCGACGCCGTGATGCGGGCCCCGTCGATCGACACGCTGTTGGCCCTCTTGCGCAGCGCGTTCGTCGAGCAGGTTGCGGCGGTGGAACGGTTCGCGTATGCCCCAGCAGGGGACGGCGATGCGCTGCCTCGCCGCCCCGCTCTGCTTCATCGTTGAACACGAGAACGTGCTGCTTGCCCCCGACCTCGCGGCCGAGGATGCGGTTCACGAGGGCGGTGTCGCTCTCGACGATCCGCTAGTGCTCCAGCGGCTCACGTCACCCGCGGCGGATCGTCTATTTCTTCCGCCTCGGCGGTGTCGCGGTGCACCTCCTCGCGGATGATACGTTCCGTGGCGGCGGCGAGGTACTCGGTCAGCGCGCGATTCAGTTCCTGAAACTCAGGCCAGAGGATGGTGGCGACAAAAGTCTCCGGGGCGCGCAGCATGACGGTGGTGCGGCGCTGGCGCTTGTAGCGGTACGGGTGTAGCCCGTAGCGCCGGCACAGCGCCACAAATAGCCGGCGCGCCCAGCCGTCGGGGAAGGTGAACTTGATCTCGATGATCCGGTCCGCCCGCTGCGCCCGGGCCAGGCGCTCGCGGATACGCCCCAGCGCCGCACCGGCAGCCTCGCGCTCGCCGTCCGTCCCTGCCCGCGCGAACAGCGCCTCGATCTTGCGGAGCTTGTCCCGGAGTTGTGCGTCCTCGTCCATGCACGTCTGCCGTCGTCAGCCCTTCACGCGGGCCATGAACCGGCCCTCGCTGGTATCGACCTGTACGGCGTCACCGCTCTCGAGATACGCGGGCACCTGAATCACCAAGCCGGTCTCGAGGGTCGCCGGTTTTGTCTGCGCCTGCGCGGTCGCGCCCTTGAGCGCCGGATCAGTATCGCGGATCCTCAGCACCACCGATTGCGGCAGTTCGATGTTCATGACGCTCCCCTTGAACACGACCGAGCGAATGCCCTCGAGGCCTTCGCTGAGAAACCCGGCGTCACGGCCCAGCGCCTCGGCGCTGAGCGCGAACTGCTCGTACGACTGCTTATCCATGAAGTGATAGCCATCACCGTCTGCGTACAGGTACTGTACCGGTCGAAACTCGATCTGCGCCTCGGCGACCTTGTCACCGCTCTTGAACGTGCGGTCGAAGACATTGCCGCTGCGCAGATTCCGCACCTTGACCTTGACCAGGGTGCTGGCGCCGCGCGCCGATGGCGACTGGAAGTGTACTTCCATGACCAGATACGGATCGCCGTCGATTTCGACCCGTAGGCCGCGTTTGCATTCGTTGGCAGTCAGCATACCGGAGCCCTCGCGGGATTCGGTGTTTCAGATTTGCACTCCGTGAGTCAAGCTGCGCCTGCACCTCTGCGCTTGCGCTCGCCACGCAAACCGGGCACAGCCAGGCAGTGGGGAACGACGCATGAGCACGCACCCGATCGTCGTGTTCACCGACGGCGCGGCGAAGGGCAATCCGGGCCCGGGCGGCTGGGGGGTGATCATCGCCACGCCGGACGGCCACGTCACCGAACTCGGCGGCGGTGCGGCACACACGACGAACAATCAGATGGAGCTGACCGCGCCGATTGAGGCGTTGCGCCACCTGCAAGGCACCCCCGGCAAGCTGGCCCTCTACACCGACTCGACCTACGTGATCAAAGGCATCCGCGAGTGGATCTGGGCGTGGCGCCGGCGCGGCTGGAAGACGGCCGAGGGGAATGACGTATTGAACCGTGACCTCTGGGAACGACTGGCCAGCCTGGTGGCGGCACGCGGCAAGGCCGGTGTGGAATGGCATTATGTCCGCGGCCACAGCGGCATCCCCGGCAACGCCCGCGTCGACGAGATCGCCAACGCCTTCGCGCTCAGGCGGCGACCCGAGTTGTACCACGGGCCGCTGATCCGCTACCCGGTCCCGGTACACGACATTCCCGACGACACCAGCGTGCCGCAACGCACCGCGGCCCGGCCCGCCGGTAAGAGCAAGGCGGCGGCATATTCCTACCTGAGCGTCGTCGACGGTACGCCAAAGCGGCACACGACGTGGGCCGAATGCGAGCGCCGCGTCAAAGGGCGTTCGGGAGCGAAGTTCAAAAAGGTCATGAGCGCCGCGGAGGAGACGACCATCCTTCGCGCGTGGGGGTTTGAACCGAAGGATGTTTGAGTCGGCTCAGCGGTTCACCCAATTCATCATGGTTTCCGGATAGCGCGGACCGGCGGCGGCGCCCTTGGGCGCCACCGCGTTGATGCGCCGCAGATCCTCGGCGCTGAGTCGCACCTGTAGCGCCGCGACGTTTTCCTCCAGGTATCTGCGGCGCTTGGTCCCAGGGATCGGGACCATGTCGGTGCCCTGTGCCAACACCCACGCCAGTGCCAATTGCGCCGGGGTGCAGCCCTTCTCGGCTGCGATCGATGCGATGCGCTGCACCAGGTTCAGATTCTCGTCCAGGTTCCGGTCCTGGAAGCGGGGATGCGCACGACGGCTGTCCTCGGCGGGCAGGTCCTCGGCCTGTGTGATCTGGCCCGCGAGGAATCCGCGGCCCAGCGGACTGTAGGCCACAAATCCGATGCCGAGGTCGCGGCAAGTCGCGAGGATCTCGTCTTCGGGGTCCCGAGTCCACAGCGAGTACTCGTTCTGTAGTGCCGCGATGGGGTGGACGGCCTCCGCGCGGCGCAGTGTCCGGGCGCTGACCTCCGAGAGGCCGAGAAAACGCGCCTTTCCTTCGCTGACGAGCCGCGACATGGCGCCGACGGTGTCCTCCACCGGGACGTTGAGGTCCACTCGATGGAGGTAGTACAGGTCGATCGTCTCCACCCCGAGACGACGCAAGCTGGCTTCGCAGGCGCCGCGCACATACTCGGGCCTGCCGTTGACCTCGGGTATGGTGGCGCCGGCTGTGCGTACTATGCCGCACTTGGTCGCCAGGGTGATCTGATTGCGCTTGCCTCGGATCGCCCGGCCAACCAGTTCCTCGTTGGTGTGTGGACCGTACACGTCGGCGGTGTCGAGAAACGTTACCCCGAGATCGAGCGCGCGATGAATCGTGGCCACCGACTCGTCATCGTCCCGGGTCCCGTAGAACGCCGACATCCCCATGCACCCAAGACCAAGGGCCGAAACTGTGAGCCCGCTGCGGCCCAGCGTCCGTGTTTCCATCCGCCACCTCCGATTGCCTTTGAACGTACCCCGTTGGATCCCTTCTCGCCAGTGGGACGGTCGATCGTTTCCAACGGGCGCCCTTCGACACGCCGCCGACAGGAGGGGGCCCCTCCGAGCGAGCGGTTTTGTAGTTCCTATTGAGAGAGAAATTGTCCGTTCACCCTGTGGAGGTCCCTTCTCTTGGGCCCGTCTCGGCGGGTGAAGTTCCCGTCTGTCGACACCCGAGACATCCGACGCAGTCGCGGCGTTGTTGCTCGACGGTCTCGGCAATCCTAGGATGGGTGGCACACATGCACCGCAAGTTGATCGTTCTCGCCCTTGTGCTTTCTGCTATGGTCCCCCCTATGGCTCGGGCCGGCGCACCGCGAAATGGCGATCGGTTCCTCAATTCCGCAGGGCCCCGGGAGTGGCCTGGGATTCCCGAAGTGCTCGGGTTTTTCCTGCGCAAGACCTGGCAATCGTTCCTTCCGCCCTCGGGGGCGGCGCGGCGCGTGCCGTTCGACCGTCAGGCCATGGAGCGGAACCCGAGCGTGACATGGATCGGCCACTCGACATTGCTGGTGCGCATGGACGGAGTGACGTTCCTGACCGACCCGATGTTTTCCGACCGGGCCAGTCCCATTGCTTTCTTCGGACCACGGCGGGTGGTCGCGCCCGGCGTGCCGCTCGACCAGTTGCCGAAGGTGGATTTCGCGCTCTTGTCGCACGACCACTATGATCACGCCGACGTGCCCTCGATCACCGCTCTGGCGCGGGGTGGCACCCGCTTCGTCGTGCCGTTGGGGCTGGGGGACGTGGTCCGCGGCGCCGGCGGTGACGCGATCGAGCTCGATTGGTGGCAGCACACGCGCATCAACGGCGTCGATATTCATTGCGTGCCGGCGCAGCATTTTTCCGGTCGCTCTGCGTTCGGCGACCACGGCCGGCGCTTGTGGGCGGGGTGGGTGGTGGTCGGCGCCACGCGCCGGTTCTATCACGGTGGCGATACCGGCTTCTTCTCGGGCTTCGCCGAGATCGGCAAGCGTTTCGGGCCGCTGGATCTTGCGGCGCTGCCGATTGGTGCGTACGACCCTCCCTCCATCATGCGGTTTGTGCATCTCGATCCGGAGGAAGCGGTTCGCGCGGCAGTCGATCTGCGGGCGGAACGCGTTGTGGCCATGCATTTCGGAACCTTCGACCTTACCGAGGAGCCGCTCGACGAGCCGCCTCGCCGCTTCCGGCGTGCGGCGACGCGCAACGGCTTCGACCGGGAGCGGGCGTGGACACTGAAGATCGGGGAAAGCCGCGATTGGTGAGGACGGGATGCGGAGCAGACGGGGAGCGTGGCCTTGCCAACTCTCC
>JAGDMS010000314.1 GCA_017860575.1 Deltaproteobacteria bacterium
ACTCCGGGAACTTGTCGACGGCATAGTAGACGTCGCCGTCGGCGGCGTACGCCAGGCCGTTGCGCTCCAACTCCCCGATCAACGCGACCATCTCCGGCACGTGCTCGGTGGCGCGCGGCTCCCGTGTCGGTGACAGGCAGCCCAGGACCCGCACATCCTCGGCAAACGCCTGAATGTTGGCTTCCGCCACTTCCGCCGACGACACGCCGGCGCTCTGTGCGCGCGCAATGATCTTGTCGTCGACGTCCGTGAGATTGCGCACGAAGGTCACGTCGTACCCGCACCACCGCAGGTAGCGGTACAGGATGTCGAACGTCACCAGCGCCCGGGCGTGACCGATGTGCGAGCGGTCGTAGACGGTGACGCCGCAGACGTACATGCCGACCTTGCCGGGAACCAGCGGTACGAATTCCTCGAGGTGTCCGCTCAGGGTGTTGTGTAGGTGGAGAGCCATCGACTTTGCTCCAGGTGGTTAGGTTGTTGGTTGTAAGGTTGTTAGGCTCAATTTGTGGCGGACCGTACCATTGCGGGCGGGTGCGGGGTCAATCAGCGCGCGGTGGCGGGGCGTCCAACTCGCGCAGGTGAAAGGAGAGGCGCTCCCCCAGTCCCCGCACTTGCTCCAGCGCCGTCCCTTCCCACGATGGGCGATCGCCGGCCATGACCATCACGTAGTAGCGGTTCTGTGCCCTCCACAGATGGAGGCTCAGGCCGAGGTGTTGGGCCAGATCGAGGATGGCGTGGGCTCGGGCCACGCCCCGTGGCGTGTCGCCGGCCGCCACCAATTCGACCGCCTGCAGCAACGCCTGCTCCAGTTGTTGCCGGATCGTGTCCATGGCCGGCATCACGCTGCGGCGTTGCGCATCGGCCCACACCGCGACGGCGGCATCGGCGGACTGCGTGCCCGCCAGAAAGTCGGCCACGGCGCGTTCGAGGTGCTGCCGCAGCACGAAGCGCATGGCCAGTGCCAGCTCGGGCGGCAGCGGCACGTGGGCCTGCGCCAGGAAATCGAGCAGCCGGCGGTTGCTGTTGACGATGCGCTCGTAGTCGGCGCTGCAGGCCGCGACCACTTGAGCCGTGAGGTGATCGAGAATGCGGCGCCGTTCGGCGACGAACAGATGCCGCAGGGTGTAGAAGGCGCCGCCAAAGGCACGATCGATATGGCGCACCAACTCGGTCAACGGCTCAGAGGCAAAGGTGGCTAGCAGGCGCGTTTTGAGGTCCGCATAGTCGGGCGTTTCTTCGGCCACGGCGCAGTGCATGTCGTGTCCGCCGAGGTACAAGGCGGCGTAGCGGAAGTCCCGGCTTTCTTCCGTGGCCTCGGTGCGGAGCTGAATGCGGCCGATCGTGATGGCGGTATCGCCGCTGCGCTCGAGCGCCTGGTCGAGCGAGGTGACCCGATAGGCGTAGACGGCCGTCTCGCGGGCCGTCGGCGTGAACACCGAATTCATGGCGTAATGCGCCGCGACGCGGGGAGGGTCCGTGACCTGCGGGTGCACGAGCTGGCGATAGATGTCCGGCCCGCTCCCGTATTCCGGCAGGTTGCTGCGCAGCGGCTCCAGTTGGCGCAGGAACCCTGGTTCCAGGTCGCTGCCGAGTTGCGCCGCCAGCTGTATGGCGCGTGCCGCGTAGCTCAGCACCTGGGTGGTTTCCAGGCCCGTCGGCTCATCGAAGAACCAACCGCAACTGGTGAACGAGAGCAACGCGTAGCGTTGCATGTCGAGCAGTTGCCAGATGCGCGTCCGGGTCGGGCGCCGCGGTGTCCTGCGTGCGTGCTGATGCAGGAACGCCTCGCGCCGTTCGCTGTCGCGCCGCAGGACGACGTCGATGTAGGCGTCGCGGGCGGCCCACGGGTCGTGGAGCAAGGCGCGGGCCTGCTGTTCGAAGAGCGTGTCCAGCTGCGCTTTCAGCCAGTTCAGCCCCGCGCGCAGTGGGGTGCGCCAGGCCTGGTTCCAACCGGGCTGGCCCCCCGTTCGGCAGCCGCAATCGGCGCGCCAGCGCTCCACGCCGTGGGCGCAACTCCACGATGAGTTTTCGTGAATGTCGACCTCGTCGACCACGGTGACGTGATCGAGGTAGGCGGCATAGTTGGTGAGGCGGACACGTCCTTCGCGTTCGATCGTCTCAATCGCCGCGGCCAGCGCCATATCGCCGAAGCGATGGTGGTGACCGTACGATTCCCCGTCCGTGGCGATGTGTGCGATCGGCGGGGGGCCGTTCGGCGTGCCGTGCTCGCCGGACGGCCGCTGTTTCGTGGCATCCGTCAGGCGCTGCGCCAATTCCCGCCCATCGTTCAGCAGGCCGCCGAAGGCGATGGCGTGGGAAATGTTGCCGTCGTAGAAAAATAAGGTGATCGTGAGTCCGTTGCCCAGGTCGCAGCGATACGGCCGCTGGCAATCGATTCCGGCCCGCGCCACGTCGGCCCACTCGCCACCACCGTACCGTACCCGCGCGGCTTGTGACGGGGCGAGGATCGTGAAGCGGATGCCGTTCTCGGCGAGGACCGCCAGGGTCCGGCGATCCACCGCCGTTTCCGGCAACCACATGCCATCGGGCCTGCGGCCGAACCGGTAGACGAAATCGGCGATGCCCCAGCGCACCTGCGTCTGCTGATCGCGTGGGCTGGCGAGCGGCATGATGCAATGCGCGTAGACCTGTGCCAGCGCGTTGCCACGGCCGAAGAGGCGCAGGCTCTCCCGATCGGCTAGCTGTATGGCAGCGTGCAGGTCGGGGTGCGTGTGCTCCATCCACGCCAGCAGCGTCGGGCCGAAGTTGAAGCTGATGCGGCGGTAATTGTTGCGCAGCACGACAATCCGTCCCTGCTCGTCCAGCAGCCGTGATGCGGCGTTCGGCGCATAACACTCCGCGGTGACGCGGTGATTCCAATCGTGATAGGGCGCGGCCGAGTCCTGCACCTCTACCGCCTCCAGCCAGGGATTCTCCCGCGGCGGCTGATAGAAATGCCCGTGTATGCACACGAAACGCTCTGCACCTGGTTCGGCCATGCGGTGAAACTGTAGGAAGTCGGCACTCGGCAGTCAAATGATGCCGGCGAAAAGCTAAAAGCCAAAAACGACAAGCCCTCAAGTCCCCAGGCCCTCAAGCCCCCAAGCCGGAGACTACCCGGAGTGAATCTGGCTTTCAGCTTTGCGCTTTCCGCTTGAAGCTTCTTGGGCTTTGATCCGTCCCCACCCTTGCGACACCCTCCCGACTTGTGTAAGGCTTCTGAGTCGTCGTTGTCGACCGGCGTGGGGCCGTAGCTCAGTTGGGAGAGCGCTAGAATCGCACTCTAGAGGTCGAGGGTTCGACTCCCTTCGGCTCCACTTCTTGATTCGCTCACTTAGCCGCTTTGCGCCGGTCGGTGACCACACCGATTCCATCGCCGGTGACTGGATCGACACCGATCTTTCCGGCGTTGGGGCGGGCAATGTGCTGCGGGGAAAACGGCTGTGCAATTCGGCCGGGATATTGCGCCTCTTGCGCGGTCGGCCTATTTTCTGGACAGTGTTCTTGTAGGGGGAACCGATGACGCGCGCAGATGCAGAAGTCTTCCTCGGCCGCCGTTACCTGGCAAAGGGCTTTGTGGAAGATGCAATGCGTGTATTCTTGCAGCACCCCGACAGTGTGGCGACCGAAGACTGGCAGCGCCTACGCGACGGTCTTTTGGAGCGGGGCCGGATTACGGACGCGGTCAGCGTGTGCCGCCTCGGCAAGATTCCGGTGCCTCAGCAGCAATTGCTCGAGCTGGGCGACGAGTATCTCAGGCGCGGCGAGATCGATCGGGCCATCGACATCTACGACTTGGTCGAGGCGGACCGTGATCGGTGGGAGCGGGTCGTGGACCGCCTGATCGAATACCCCGATCGTCAACAGCAAGCCCGCTCTATCGCCACACGCTATCTCGACAACCCGAGGCCCCAGGAAGCCCCGACATCACCACCCCTCAAAACCACGACGTAGCCGATTGACCTGGACCACGGGCTCGCTGTGCTCACCACACGACAGCAACGAGCGGGTCCCGCGATCCCTGCACGTCACCCGCCCTTGCGGGCGGCCGTCACGGCTGCCAGCCGGACCGCTGCGTGGGCGCTCTCCCGCTTGTTGGAGAGTTCGGCCAAAGCGTCCTTGATCTGACGCTCCGCGTCGGTGACGACGGCGTCCAGATGTGCACGGTCCTCTTCGTAGGCCGCACGCAGGGCATGTGCACGGTGCTGTACGGCAGGCGGCAATCCAACTTGATGAAAGAGGCTTTGGTACTTCAGTTCGAACTGCCCGCCCAACAGCCGATACTTCTCAAAGGCCGTGTGCATGACCTCGGCTTCCTTCAACAAGATGACGTTATGGCGTTCAGCGTCCCGGGCTTTGGCCCAAATCAGGAGCAGGCCAAGCGCCAGGACGGCGGCGATGCCCCCACTGACAAACACCGCCGTTCGCCACACGTGATAGAGGGTCTGTTCGCCGCGCATTTCTTCGTTGGCCGCACGCAGATCAGCCAGCTCTGCCTGCAGCTGGTCCGAACTGATCTTGAGGGCGGTGACGTTTGCCAGCACGCTGGCGAGTTGCTTCTCGACCCCTGTTTTCTCCGCGCTTAGCTGCTTGACGAGTGCGGCCCGCGGGTCGGGAATTCGCAGCGTACTTCCGGCCGCGAGGCGGCGCGCGTCGGTGATGTGATTCAGCGCAAGCAGGTCTTCCAACCGTACGTGGAACATCTGCGCGACCCTGCTTGGATCCTCGTTCGGGCGCAGCTGGTACTCAATGAATGACTGCTCGTCCGCTGGGACGGGCCCAGACTCTTCCGTGCCTCCGAGTAGTGGTCGAGGAATGGTAAGCAGCACGCACAGAAGGGCCACGGCACCGGCTCTCGATGCTAGGCGTAAGGCGGCGCTCATGCCCCGTATTCTCTACGTTCAGACCGTTTCTTTCAAGGGGGCAGGACGGAGCGGAGTTGAGCCGTCCGCGGGCAAATCCTCGTCCCCTTCGGTTGCCCTATACGACTTCTCGCGAACGGAAGGGGTGGTTCCGGGCGGTTTGGGCGACGGCATGGGCGGTATACCCGCCAGTCAGCCCGGGGTAGCCGCTAGGGCGCTGGGCAGGCGGTCAGGGCGGCATTGACCGCCACCAGGATCTCATCGACGGTGATGTGCCCGTCGTGCTCACCATCGCCTAGGATACAATTTGATGTCGGGGCGTTAAGCGCAAGGTTGACCATTGTGAGGATCTCATCGACAGTCACCCGCCCATCGGAATTACAGTCGCCAATACACGGCGGCGGAGTCGGTGTGGTAACCGGCCCAGTCGGGTTGATCTGCAGGATGTCGAGCGTACTCGCGCTGTCGTCGGCGTAGACGGTTTTGTTGAGCACCGTCGCCGAGCGAGTTCTGCCCGGGACGATCGCTTGATCGATGACGTTGGGCTGGGTTGGGTCGGACACGTCAACCAGGTACAGTCCGCCGCTTGTGTCAGCGTGACTGAGTGCCGGGGTGGCCAGAACGAGCCAGCTCCCGGTGGCACTGAGGGCCTGAGCCGTAACCCCTCTCAACGCGGCGATCTGCCTCGGGGCGCCGGGCACCGTCGCATCAAAGACTTTCAGTTGCTCGCCGTCGAGCGCGTAGATTAGCTGGTTCGCCGTTGCCAACGCCGTTGCCGAGGTCGCGATCGAGGCCACGATTTCGGGGCTCGTTGGCGTACGCACGTCGATGACATATATGCCCCCTGACGTCCCAACGTACGCATACCCCGTTGTGCCGACGTCCACCGCGGCGGCAGCGTAGGGGATGTTAACCGATCCGATGATCCTCAAGCTGGTGGGCGTGCTCAGATCAACGATCTGCAGTCCGCCTTTGCTCGCTGCCACATAGGCCAAGGTTTTCCAGCACGTAGGCGCGCGAGCGTGTCATCGCAACCGCGCCGAACGTTCCCGCCAGCTGGCCCACGATGACCGGCGCACTCGGGTTGCTGACGTCCAACACCCGCAGGCCCCAGGAGTTGCCCGCCGTGATTGCCAGTCGTCCATCCGTCGCCACGCCGCCGTTGTCGAACCCGTTGAACACATTGGTAATGAGGTACGGCTTACGTGGGTTCGTGACGTCGATCACGTACAGGCCCCCCTTGCCCCAGACGCCCGGCACGCCGCTGACTTCCGTACTGGCGAGGTAGGCGTGGTTGCCGAGGACATCAAGGCCTAGCGCGCCGTAGGTGCTCGTCGCGCTCAGCAACCGCGGTGAGGACGGCCCACTGACGTCGAAGATCTGAAATTGGTACCCTCCGAGCGCGTAGACGGTGTTATTGGCCGCCGCCACATCCGTGACGGTAGCGGCGATAGACCCGGTAATGACGGGGCGACTCGGGGTGCGCACATCGACCACCACTATGGCAGTCGAGGCAGCGACATATGCGTAGCCATTGACCACATCGACGGAAACAGCCTCGCCCGGCATATCCGCCGTCGCAATGATTTTCGGCGCCCGCGGGCTGCTGACATCGACAACCGTGAGCCCGCTGCGCCCCGCGGTCACGTAGGCGATGGAACCCACGACGTGAACCCCCGCGTGGTCACTGGCGCCGATGGTCACGCGGCCGATGACGTTGGGTGCGGTCGGGTCGCCCAGGTCGACCACGACCAGGTCGGAGTGAGCCGGATTGCCAGTGATCGTTTGGATGACATACGCGGTGCGGCCCGAGACGGCAACGCCGCGAAAAATCCCGAAGAGAAACCCGAGCGGCTTCAGCGGCGGCACGGTCGGATTGCTCGCATCCACCACCGTGAGCCCGAAGCTGCCCGAAACAACCACCGCGAGAGAGCCATCGACGGCAACGCGTTCTCCATAAAACGCGGGGCTGGCTGTCGACAAGACCACAGGGTGGGACGGGTTCCTTCTATCGATCGCCGCCAGCCCAAACTGTGCAGACGCAACGTATGCCACGCCTGAGTGGGCATCGATTGCCACGTCCTTTGCCTGGCCAACATCAGGGACATAGCCCACAAGGTCGAGGCTCGCCGGAGCCGAAGCCAGCCCTCGCGAGGCGCCCAGCGCCACCCACAAAAGACAAGGTAGAATATGGCGAAGGATGCTGCTCATCGACCTACCCACCATCTCGGGACTCACTGCAGTCGTTCCTCTCTAAGACGATTTCCAACCGATTCCGTTCCAAGTGCGGGGCCGACCCATGCTGATTTCTCCCCTGTGCTCGAAGCCGGAAATCCATCGCGCCCTCTTCCTGATGTTTGTGATGCCAACCCGCCTCGCGAGTTCACCCCAAACGGATCCTGCATTCGTCGATCGAGCAAGATTAAGACCTTGCCTACGCTGGCCGGCGCAGAATCGGCAGGCAATCGAATGTGCTCCGTCAGTGGTGTATCCTCGATAAAGCGCCGCACACACAGCGCTGCCCCACACAACCCGCGGCACATCGCAAGAGGCGCGTTACCAACCCCGATCAAGCGGTCTATTGACCTTTAGCAGGCTGCTTCCTGATATTCATTGGGAGCCGCTCAATCGCGCCGACACACTAAACATCGCAGTCGGGAGGTAATCGCGCAACCCTTTGCGCAAGAACCTGCAACATGCTGCAGGCCTCTGATTTGAGTGCAGACAGCTGCCGCCCGATTTGCTTATCAAGTAGCTGCGTCAAGGAACGTCTGCCACGATAGTTCAGAGTGGCGGGTGGAGCCGGTGCAGCGACCTTCCCCATCGAGCGTCGGGGCGCGGGCATGAGACCTCCGCGCCCCTCACCGGGGTCACGATTGGATGCCGAGCGGAGGCCAAGGGGCCCACGTGATCAAGCCGGTGGCCGTGCGCGTCGCTCTTGCGGTAATCGTAGGCGTGCGGGTCGCGCAGAGCGTTGGCGTTCCCAGCAAACGCTTGGCGCGCACAGCGCTCTTGTTGTATGAAACCCCATGAGTACAGGGCGTGTCGGGCCGCAAGAACTCCGCGGGGATTGCCGCTTCTGTTTGGCGGCCTAATTCTGTCGGAATTAGACCGACTATGGGGCATCTTTACCGGTTACCTCCGCTACCAACACCGCTCCACAATCGGTTTCTTCGATTTTCACGACCGAAACCGTCATGAAATCCAAACGTCCCAAAAGAAAGGTTGACCTTCATGAATCTAGGGTGTCCGGGAATGAATGGTTAATAGTGTCGATCGTTCTCTCGTTGGTTGTTGTCCTATTTACAGCCATTCCAATCTTCAAAAATCCGCAGCTAGAACCAGATGATTATCGGTATCTTGAAAATGTACAACATCTGAAGGAAGACTTTTGGGGGAAGATTCTCGACGCTTCAGTCGTGGAAAATCATTGGGATCACCTCTGGTGGATTGATATTCATCAGAAAGTGCGCTTCTTCAGGCCGACCGTGGTGCTGAGCTATTGGACGGATGTGCTGTTGTACGGCAAGTCCCCGTTGGGCGGCCTCCTTCTAACAAATTTTCTCATCTATTCGGCTTGTGTTGTCGTTGCCTGCATCATCCTATTTCATTGGATTGGCCCTGGACTTTCATTTCTAATCGCCTCGATACTCTTTGCCTCATTCTATTCCCATGGCGAAGTGATGTGGTATGTTGCCGGTCGCACGGATTCATTGGCGTCGCTGTTCTTCTTGCTCGGCCTCTGTCTTCATGTGTATGGAGATCGACGGTCATCCTTCCGCTGGTTCGCTGTGCCTTGTTTTCTTCTCGCGATCCTCACCAAGGAACTCACCGCAATTCTTCCGGTAATCCTTTTTTTCATCGATGTTGCGGTGGAGAAACGCGGTAGTTCTATCAGGGATGTATTGAAGAAAGAGTGGAGACTCTATTCGAGCTATTCCATTATCATTGCGGTGGTCTCCGCGATTCGTGCCGCCATCGTTGCGGGACCGGAGACCGGTTATCCATATCCGTATTTTATCTTACCAGGGGATCCACATTTCCTGCGGCACTTTTGGGGCCAAATCAATGCATACTGCGACAATCTCTTTCTGGCCATTGAAACTCCGCCCGTGAAAGACCCCACGCCAACTCCGCTGATTTCAGCAGGTTTGGCGATCGGCGTCATCCTTCTCGCTATCCTCACGTACGTCCTTTCCCGGCAGATGAAGTATTGGGTATTGATGGCTTTGGCGATTGGTTCCTGGCTGCCCACAATTACCGTCTATATATCCGAGAGATATCTTTTTCTGCCTTCTTTCGCGCTTGCTGGTGCGATCGGCCTCCTTCTGGTTCATCTTTCGGGGGGGCGTAGCAAGAATCTCCATTATGCAGCTACTTTTGTCGCCCTTGTCTGGGCCGTGCATCAGGCGTTCTCGCTAAATCTGAAACATCAAGCCTTCACCGTCCCCCCCCGGCCGCCGCAAGCCATGGGGCGTCAGCTCACGAAAAGTGCAATCTCGATTCCCAGGGGAGGGAAAATCCTTATGGTAAACCTCCCAGGCGATTGGCTTCAGTCGCAGTTTTTAGAGTATCAGATGCGGGTCCAGCTTGATGACCCGCTTCTGGAGGTTACCACGCTTACCACGATGCCCAGAACATCAGACATGGGAGCTAACCTAAGTATCAAAAGGACGGGTGATAGGTCTCTTCGCATCGAATCGCTGAATCAATCACCGGTTATGGCCCGTGGGGATGAGCAAGCCCCCTGGGTGAGCCTGGAAACGGGTTCTAACTATGCGGACGTTTCAGGGATGAAGATCAGTGTAATTAACGGAAGGCTGTCAGAGGCAACCGCACTCCAGTTTAACCTGCCGGAAGATCTTGGCAGGTACACGATCATGAAATGGACTGCGGATCCGCACAGAGTTTGGACTGGGGATGCGCACGGATTATTGGCCACGTACTACCGCGCCTTACACTCGACGGTGCAGCGAATTTCGCCCTGAGCGGCCGGCGGTGGTCTGCTCCCCAACTTTGGTCCACTAGACTCTCGTAATAACTGCCTCACTGCAGTCCGGTTGATCCTCCTGCCCGGCCCGGAATTGGGCCGGGGTTTGATTGCCCAAAGTGCTGTGTAGTCTGACGTTGTTGTAGTCGTCCTGCCAGGCCCGCAGCGTGCTGCGGGTCGGGGCGGCATCGCCAAGGACCGCATTCAGCCGAGGGACACCTTGGCTCCAGCCTTCGATACGATCACCCGCCCGATCCCGCTCCAGCAG